>CAZHCI010000080.1:0-11352 GCA_964530905.1 uncultured bacterium | reverse complement strand
TCGGACGTGGCCTTCATCGAGGCGATCGGCGACGATCTGGTCGCGGCGGGAGGCAAGCGGCTGCGGCCGGTTCTGGCGTTCCTCGCCGCCGACCTCGTCGGCGCGGACGACACGGCGGGCATGCGCGTCGCCCTGGCGGTCGAGCTGCTGCACTCCGCGTCGCTGCTGCACGACGACCTGATCGACGATGCGGCGACGCGGAGGGGGGCCGAGGCGGCCTTTCGCCGCTACGGCAACGTCGTCAGCGTGATGTCCGGCGACTTCCTGCTCGCCCGGGTGCTGGGGCTGCTGGCCGAGACGGGCGATCCCGTGTTCACGAAGCGGATGTCGGACACCGCCGCGCAGATCTGCGAAGGCGAGGTGCTGCAGTTCCAGATGGCCACGCTCGAGACCTGGTCGCTGGACGAGTACCGGCGCGTGATCGAGGGCAAGACCGCCGTGCTGCTGGCGACGTCGATGATCGGGCCCGGCTTGCTGGCGGGTGCGGACGCCGAGCGGCTCGCGGCGCTGGAACGGTACGGGATGGCGTACGGCAGGGCGTTCCAGATGCAGGACGACCGACTCGATCTGCTGGGCGACCCCGCGACGCTGGGGAAGCCGGTCGGCGGCGACCTGCGCGAAGGAAAGGCGACGCACCCCGTGCTCGTCCTGATGGAGAGCGGGGTGGAGGAGGCGGCCGACATCGTCCGGCGCCACGCCCGGCGCGAAGGCGACGTCGCGCGGATGCGGGCGCTGGTGCGGGAGCACGGGGCGGACGACGCCACCCGGGAGGTCATCCGGACCGAGGTCCGCACGGCGACCGAGGCGCTGGCCGCGTTCCCCGAGGGTCCTGCGACGAGCGATCTGACGACGTTGGCGGAGCGCGAAGTCGCGAGGCTGGGCTGAAACCCGCGCGGACACGCGTCGTCGCTCAGACCGGCCGCTCGGCGCGCTGCGCGATCTTGCGGGCCATGCCGGGGAACACCAGCGCGTGCAGCGGCGTCACGGCGGTCCAGTAGAGGAACCCAGCGAGCCCCTTCGGCTCGAAGAAGGCGGTCTGGCGCAGCTCGGTCGCGCCGCCCTCCAGCGGAGCGAGGTCGAACCGTAGCCACGCCCGGCCGGGAAGCTTCATCTCGGCGCGCAGCTGCAGCAGACGCCCCGGCTCCACCGCCTCGACCCGCCAGAAGTCCACGACGTCGCCAGGCAGCAGCTCGTCGGGATCCCGCCGTCCACGGCGCATGCCGATCCCACCGACGAGGCGGTCCATGATGCCGCGCAGCTCCCACAGCCAGTCGAACGCGTACCAGCCTTCCTCGCCGCCGAGTCGGGAGATCTCCCGGTAACACCGGTCGGGGGCCGCATCGATCCGCACCACGCGTCGATCGACGCGCATCCCCTCCTCGTCCGTCCACTTGTCGCTCGGCGGCGTGCCGCGGGGCACCGCCGAGACGGCGTCGCTCCACAACGTCAGCACGGCGCCCTGGTCGGTGCGGTCCAGCGCCAGCTCGACCGCCGAGCGGTAGTCGAGCGGCTCGACCCCGTAGCGTCGGGCCGGCTCGGGGTCGCGAACGATCACTTCGGACGTCAGGCCGTCCACCAGCGGCCGGGCGATGCTGGCGGGGATCGGCGTGACGAGGTTGATCCAGTAGCTCGACAGTCGCGGGCTGAGCACGGGCGTGGGAACGAACCAGCGGCGCAGCCCCCGCACCTCGGCGTACTGCGCCATCATCGTGCGGTAGTCGAGCACGTCGGGCCCGCCGATCTCGACGATCTCGTGCGCCGTGGCCGGGTGCTCGACGGCGCGGCGGAGGTACGTCAGCACGTCGCGGACGGCGATGGGCTGGACCTTCGTGTCGACCCAGCGTGGGGTCACCATGACCGGCAGCCGCTCCGTCAGGTAGCGGACCATCTCGAACGACACCGATCCGCTTCCCACGATGATCGCCGCGCGGAACTCCGTGACGGGCACGCCGGACTCGGCCAGGACGCGTCCGGTCTCCTGCCGCGAGGCGAGGTGCCGGCTCATCCCCTTGTCGGGATCGCCGAGCCCGCCGACGTACACGAGGTGGCGAACGCCGGCGCGGGCCGCCTCGCCGGCGACGTTCGCCGCCGCCGTGCGGTCGCGGTCCTCGAAGCCTTCCTCGCGAGCGCCCATCGAGTGGATCAGGTAGTACGCCGTGTCGCAGCCGCCTGCCGCGCCGGACAGGCTGTCACGCTCCAGCGCGTCGCCCTCGACGACCTCGACCCGGTCGCTCCACGGCCGCGACGCGAGCCGCCCGGCGTCGCGGACCAGGCAACGCACCTCGTGCCCGTCGTCCAACAGCAGGGAGACGAGCCGGCCCCCCAGGTAGCCGGTCGCGCCGGTGATCAGGATGCGTGCCATCCCCGTATCGTGCCAGAGTCCGGCGCGGCTGACAGGTCCTCAGCGCGACATCACGGGCCGCGTCAGGCGGGCGGCGTGCCAGGCGTCGAACACGAACAGGAACCCGCCTTGCACGATCACGCCCACGCCGTGGCCCGCCCGGACGGGACCGGCGTCGAATCCCAGCAACGCGGTTCCGATCGCCAGGTAGAGCACGTCCAGACCGACGTTCACGAGAAGCAGTCGACGCAGGCGACGGCGGTGCCGCTCGCTGTCGGCCTGGTCGCGATCGACGCCGCTTCGGGCGAGGCGGCGGCGGTCGCGCCAGCCGGCGCCCGCGATGGCCCCGTCGATCGCGCCCCAGACGAGGAACTGCACGCCGACCGCTCGCCAGAAGGGGGCACCGACGAAGACGAGCAGCACGCCGGTTCCGAGCGAGGCCGCCGCCCACGCCGCGAGCTGCCGGTGGACGTCGTTCACGCGGCGCCAGAAGCGATCGAGCGTCATGCGCGTCAGAAGTAGCTCGTGAGCGAGAGCGTCGCGCCGGCCGCCGTGACGCCGTTCCCGTGCCGGACGGTCGGCCGAACCGTCAGCGTCGCGTCGGGCCGGTCGATCGTCCACGCTACGGCACCGTCCAGGACGAGGGCCCGATCGGACGTCGTGCCGGCGGCCGTCGGCCAGGCGGCGCCCACGCCGACCTCGAGCGAGCCGTCGCGGCCGACCGGCACGCTGCCGTTGGCGCGGATCGCCGGCCGGGCCGCACGCCTCAGCGCTCCGTCCTCCGGCGCCCACGCCCCTTCGACCGTCCAGAGCAGGTCGCCGGCGTAGCCGCTGGCGCCCACGCCGCCACGGCCGTCCCACGGATCGGCCAAGAGCCACGCCTCGCCGAAGAGGACGTACGCCCCGGCGGTGCCCGAGGCGGTCAGGCCCACGCCGGGCCGTTCCGTCGCGAACGCGTGCGCCTCGACGGTCGCGGCGGCGGCGTCCAGCCGGACCGACGCGACGCCGCCCCAGCGGTCGGGCAGGAGGTCGTCGCCGGTCGGTGTCGCGAGCCCGATCCGCACCCGCCAGGGGTGGAGGAACGCCGTCACGCGCGCGCCCAGCAGGCCACGCGGCTCGCCCCCCTCCATCCGGGTGTCCAGCGTGACGACCGGCGCCAGGCGCGTCTCGCCCAGCGGCCAGCGCTCCAGGCCGGCGCTGACGTCCAGGTCGCGCAGGCGCACGCGCAGCAGCGCTTCCTGCAGCCCGTGGCGGATCAGGGGGTCGTCCTCGCCCAAGCCGGCGCCCAGGGCGGGCAGGGCGACCGCCTCGAGCGCGACGTCCGACGTCAGGGGCGCGTCGAGCTCCAGCCGAGCCCGGATCCGCAGCGGAACGCGCGTCTCGCTGCCGAGCTCGGTCGAGACGCGCTGGACGCCGGTGTCGACGCCGACCTCGCCGTGCAGCGAGGCGGCCGCCGGCTGTGCGGCGACCCCGGCCGCGAGGACGAGCATCGCGATCGCGAGGCCCGTCCGTGCCGCCGCCGCGCGCCGCGATCGACGGCGTTCCGCGGCGTTCGGCCGAGGCGAGGGCGCGGCCCGGGCGATCACGCGGCCGCCGGCGCGTCCTCGCCCGCGACGCGGCCGTCCTCGAGGCGAACGATGCGCCGCACGTGGTCGAGGAGTCGCTGGTCGTGCGTGCTGAACACGAAGGTCACGCCGCGCTCCTCGTTCAGCTCGCGCATCAGCTCGATCAGCTGGTGGCCGGTGGTCGAGTCGAGGTTGGCGGTCGGCTCGTCGGCCAGGATGATGTCCGGATCGGCCGCGAGCGCACGGGCGACCGCCACGCGCTGCTGCTGGCCTCCCGAGAGCTGGTTGGGCATGCGGTTCTCGAAGCCGCTCATGCCCAGCGCGTCGAGCGCCTTGCGGGCGCGCTCCTCGCGCTCCTTGCGGGCGACGCCGCGCAGCTCCAGCACGAAGGCGGCGTTCTCGAGCGCGGACAGCACCGGGATCAGGTTGTACGCCTGGAACACGAACCCCAGGTGGGCGAGGCGGAGGCGCGCGGCCTCGCGACGCCCCAGCCGATCGATGCGGTCGCCGGCGAGGACGACCTCTCCGCCGTCGGGGTGGTCGAGCGCGCCCATGAGGTGCAGGAGCGTGGACTTGCCGCTGCCCGACGGTCCCGCGATGGCGGTGAACTCGCCGCGCTCGACGTCGAGCTCGACGCCGCGCAGCGCGTGCGTCTGCACGTCGCCGACGCGGTAGGATTTGCGAAGGTCGCGTACGGAGTACAGAGCCATGATCCTCCTCAGGCCTGGAAGCGCATCGCCTCGACGGGCTCGAGGCGCGAGGCGAGCCACGCCGGCCAGAGGGCGGCGGCGAGGGCGGTGACGACGGCGAACAGAACGGCGAAGGCGACCTGTTCCGGCTCGACCGAGACGTAGAACACCGGGTCGAGGCCGAACGACGCGTAGTACGCCTCGAGGCCGGGGACGACGAGGCCGTCGCGGTAGGCGGCCACGAAGGCCAGGCCGCCAGCGGTGCCGACGACCGCACCGAGCAGGCAGAGCAGGACGCTCTCGGTCGCGATCATGCCCAGCACGCGCCGGTCGCCCGCTCCCAAGGCGTGGATCACGCCGAACTCGCGGATCCGCTCCATCACGCTCAGGTAGACGGTGTTCAGCACCAGCAAGCCGGCCAGCACGAAGAACATCACCGACACGACGTACATCATCGGGTCGAGCGAGTCGAGGAGGACCGACATCGAGGGCTCGACCTCGAGCCAGGTGAGCGCCTCGAGCTCGGGCAGGGCGTCGGCCAGGGCTGCGGCCAGGGCGTCCGCGACGGTGTCGTCCTCGATCCGGACGAGCGACGTGGCGTGCACCTCGAAGCGCTGCACCGCGTCGGGCGCGGCCAGCGCCTGCGCCTCCTCCAGGGTCGTCCAGGCCGTGGCGATCTCGGCGCCCGGATCGGCCAGGTCGGCGAGCCCCACCAGCTCGTAGGCTGCAGCGCCGAAGCCCCGCCCACCCGGCGCGTAGACGTACACGTCGTCGCCTAGGCCGACGTCGAGCGCGGCGGCGAGCGAGGCGCCGAGCACGATCTCGCCCGGGTTCTCGAGGAACCGCCCTGCCAGCTCGCTGCCGCTCAGACGCCGCTCGCGCACGGCGGCGGGCCAGTCCTGTCCGTGGATCGGGACGGCGCGTGAGCGCACGTCACCGGAGAGCAGCGCCGGGACGTCGAGCACGCCGACGACCTCGGGCGCCACGAGCCGGTCGGAGGCGAGACGCTCGACGGTGGCTCGAACCTCGGCGGCCTCGTCGATCAGCGTGCCCTCCAGCGAGCTGGCGTCGCGCCAGCCGGGCGTGCGGACCTGGACGTGACCGCCGGTCTCGGTGAGGCGCTGGTACATGCTGTTCTCCATGGCGCCGCCCAGGCCGAAGTACATGACGCTGAACAGCACCACCAGCGCGACGGCGCCCGCGGTCACCAGGCTGCGCCGACGCTGACGCCAGAGGTTCCGCCAGGCGAGCGAGATCACCAGTCGCACCCCCGCTCGAGCGCCTGCTGCGTGAAGCAGCGGTCGGGCGGCTCGACGCCGAACTCGACGTCGGTCCAGTCGGCGACGGTTCGGCCACCGTCCGCCGTGAGGTCGACCACCTCGAAGCGGGTGGGCACGCGCGTACCGTCGTCGAGCTCGTGGAACTCGCTCAAGGTCAGCCGTTTCACGGCCTCTCCGCGCTGATCGACGTACACCAGCTCCAGCGGCGCGAGGTCGGGGACCGAGGCGGTGAAGCGCAGCTCGCCGTACGGCGTGGGGGCGGTCGGGCGAGGGATCAGCGACAGCGTGACGGTCGCGTCGTCGCGCCCGGCGACCTCCGCGTCGTAGTCGTCGCGGACTTCGTCACCGGCCATGTCGTCGTACGAGAGGTCGCTGCCCAGGAAGCCGTCGCTGCGTCCGGAGGGCGGCAGCCGCAACGCGCGACCCAGCCGCGGCGAGTAGACGAACAGCTCGTCGCCGTCCACCAGGAACGCTTGGCCGGCGTCGCGTGGAGGCTCGACGACCCTGGTGAGCGAGCGCTCGGTGCCGTCGGAGATCACCTCGAGGCGGTAGTCGCGCACGTCGTCGTCTCGCTCGACCCGCATCGTCAGGATGGCGCGCTGACCGCCGCCACGGAGATTCTCGACGATGCGGTCGAGGATGGCCTCGGCGTCGTCGGGCACGTCGCCTGGCGCATCGGCGGTGTCCTGCGCGAGGGCGACGCCGGCGAGCGCCAGCAGCAGGGCGGCGAGCGCGGCGAACAACGTCCGCGGCCGGTCACGAACGGGGCGGGAGGGGCGGTCGGCGTGGAGGGTCATGCGGGCCTCTCAATCGGCCGCGCGCATCGCGTCGGCGGGAACCAGCGTGTGCACGCGTCGGGCGGGCGTGAGGATGGCGCCGAGGGCGGCGAGCACCACCGTTCCACCGGCGTAGGCGAGGTACTCGAAGCGGACGTCGGTTCGGATGTCGGCGCTGAGGGCCAGGCTGGTGAACAGGTCGCCCCAGAGGGTGGTGAAGAACGGGCCGAGCACGTTGACCTGGGCCATCCAGACCAGCAGGGCGAAGCCGATGACGACGCCGACGGCGTAGCCGAGCAGGCTCGCGATCACGGCCTCGAGGGTGACCATCGTGGCGAGGCGACGGTGGCTCATGCCGAGCGCCAGCATCACGCCGAACTCGCGGGTTCGCTCCATGACCGAGACGACCACGCTGGAGGTCACCGCGATGGCGGCGAAGAGCGAGAACACCAGGCCCATCACGGCCACGCCGACGCGCTCGGTGGCCAGCCCCTGCGCGAGCTCGCCCATCTGCTCCTCGACGGGGTAGGCACGGACGCTCTCGGGGAGTCGGTCTTGCAGCGCGCGCGCCACCGACCCCTCGCGCCCGACCGGAACGGCCAGGGCCAAGGTGGTGGCCGTGTCGATCCCGGCCAGCGCTCGGGCGTCGTCGATGTGCGCGAGGGCGGTGGTCTCGTCGACCAGCTCGACGCCGGACGTCACCAGGCCGACGACGCGCAGCCCCAGCGCGGAAGGGCCCGCGACGCTGGCGGCGTCGACGGCGAGGCGCTCGCCGACGCGCACGTCGAGCCGCTCGGCCAGCGCATCGCCGAGCACGATCTCGCCTGTCGCCGTGACCATGCGTCCCTCGCCGACGGCGCCGGGGACGTCGCTGACCCGCGCCTCGGCGTCCGGCTCGACGCCGCGCAGCCGCACGCCCGTGCTGGCGTACGGCGAGCGCAGCAGGGCCGGCACGTCCACGCGGGCGGCGACCGCCGCGACGGCGTCGAGCGAGCGGGCGGCGTCGGTGGCCGGCCCGAGCTCGGGCAACGCGTGCACGGGGTCCGGGTCGGCATGGTACGCGGGGGTGGCGATCTGGATCGGGGCGCCCAGCAGGCGCGCCTGGCTCTGGTAGATCGAGGTCAGGAACCCGTCCGTCATGCCCCAGAAGAAGAGCAGCGAGATCGTCGCGTAGGCCACCACCACGATCAGCAGCGCCGTGCGGCGTCGCTGCCGGCCCAGCGAGCGCCAGGCCAAGCGGATCATGCCGGGCAGGCCCCGGTCGACGCCGCGCGCGCGACCGCTCATCGTGCGCTCCTCTCTGCGCGCCCGGAGCCGCGGTACCGGTTCCAGCGCTTCAGGACGGCGTCCATCTCCCGCTCCCAGAAGCCGAGGAACTCGAGCGTGTCCTCGATGCCGCGGCGGGCCTCGTCCGGCTCGTCCGCCATCAGCTCCGCGCCGCGCTCGGCCAGCGCGCGCACGGTCCGCATCGAGGCGGCCTCGCTGAGCATCGCCTGGTACCAGGCATCGGGCGTGTTGCGGTAGTACACCTTCCGGTCGCCGGGCTTGCGCACGCGCTGGATCAGGCCGGGGGCCTCGAGCAGCCGGGTCATGGTGCTGATCGAGCCGCGGCTGGCCTGGAGCGTGTCGGCCAGCTCGGCGGCGGACTGCTCCGGCGGCGTGGCGACGAGAAGGGCCGCGAGGATCCGGCCGGCCATGTTGGGCATGCCGAAGTTGGTGAGGACCTGCCCCATCTCCTCGATGAAGGCGCCCTTGTCGTCGGCGCGGGGCGCGGTGTCGCGGGGCACGATGTCACGAGGTGGGCTCACGCGGACCTCCGATCAGGAGGATCGTACGAGATTCGAAACGTTTCGTCAAGACTGAAACTTCTGAGACCGGCGTGTCGGCGAGCCGGTCCGCGACCGGACGTCACGAACGCGCACGTCGGAGCCTGCGGACGTCAGGGAGCACACACCTTGCGGACCCACGCCAGGTACGCCTCGGCGCCGGCTTCGATCGGCCACGCCACCACGCACGGAACGTCGTACGGGTGGAGCTCGGCCACGGCGGAGATCAGCTCGTCGAGGCGATCCTCACGCGTCTTGAGCAGCATCGCCACCTCCGGCTCGTCCTGCAGCTCGCCCTGCCACAGGTACAGCGAGCGCATGCCGGGCAGCAGGTTCGCGCAGGCGATCAGGCCCCGGGTCAGCAGCGCCCGCGCCAGGTCGGTCGCCTGCTCCTCGTCGGCCGCGGTCACGTAGACGGTTCGAACGTCGGTCATGGCCGCACGATAGTGCAGCGACGAGCCCCGCGGGCAGGCCGCGTGCGCCGGCCACGGGCACCGGCCGCCGAGAGCGGTACAGTGCGAGCGATGAGTGACCTCCAACCCGACCGCCTCCAGCGTTTCTTCCACGACCATCCGGAGAAGCCCTGGCACGTCCAGGACGTCCAGAAGGAGTTGGGCGTCGACGACCGCGCGGAGCTGAAGCGCGCGCTCGACGCGCTGGTCGAGTCCGGCGACCTGATCCGCACCCGGCGACGCAGTTACGGCCTGCCGCAGGAGATGAACCTGATCGCGGGCCGACTGCAGGTCGCCTCGGGCGGCTACGGCTTCGTGATCCGCGAGTCGGGCGAGGGCAAGGACCTGTTCATTCCCGCCGACAAGCTGATGGGCGCATGGGACGGCGATCGCGTGCTGGCGCGACCGAATCCCCTGAAGAGCGACGACGGCAAGCCGTCGGGGGAGATCGTCCGCATCGTCGAGCGCAGCAACCGACGCATCGTCGGCACGCTCGAGTACGCGCGCGGCTACGCCATCCTTCGCCCCGACAGCCCGCGTCTGCGTGAACGCATCCTGCTGACGCCCGAGTCGGTCGGCCGCCTCGACGCCGGCCTGCGGATCGTCGTGTCGATGATCTGGCCCGAGGAGAGCGGCGAGCGCGATCCGTTCGGCGAGGTCGAGGAGGTGCTCGGCGAGCAGGACGACCCCGAGGTCGAGACCCGCGCCGTGATCGTGAACTACGGCCTCAAGGACGCCTACGACGAGGACACGCTGGCCGAGGCCGCCGCGGTGCCGGACACCGTCACGGGCGAGATGATGACGGGACGCACCGACCACCGCAATGTGCCCACCTTCACCATCGACGGCGCCGACGCGAAGGACTTCGACGACGCGCTGAGCGTCGAGCGCCTCTCTACGGCGAAGGACGGCGGACGCGGCATGCTCCGCGTCGGCGTGCACATCGCCGACGTCAGCTACTACGTCGCCGAGGGCACCAGCCTGGACGCCGAGGCCCGCGAGCGGGCCACCACCTGCTACCTGCCGGGCGCCGTGCTGCCCATGCTCCCCGAGCAGCTCAGCAACGGCATCTGCAGCCTGGTCGAGGGCGCGCCGCGGCTGGCGCTGTCCGTCTTCGTCGACCTCACGCGCGAGGGCGAGGTCAAGGCCGTCAAGTTCAAGGAGACGGTGATCGAGTCCGACGCCCGCTTGACGTACGAGCAGGTGCAGGCGTACGCCGACGGCGATCGGCTGCCGCACGGCAAGCGCAAGCTCGAGCGCGACATCAAGGTGCTCCTCAACCTGGCCCAGAAGCTGCGCGAGGCGCGGATCGGGGCGGGGGCGCTGGACTTCAACTTCACCGAGGCGAAGGTCGACGTCGACGACGAGGGGGCGCTGCACCTGCAGCCGATCCGCTCCAATGCTGCGCGGCAGCTGATCGAGGAGATGATGCTCCTCGCCAACCGGGTCGTCGCCCAGGAGCTCGAGAAGCGCGACGTGCCCGCGCTCTACCGCGTGCACGAAGACCCCTCGGAGCAGAAGATCGAAGCGCTCCAGAAGGCGCTGGCCCGGCTGGGCTACACGCTGGACATCGCGCACGCCACGCCCAAGGACCTCCAGGCGATCCTGCGGGCCGCCGCCGGCAAGCCCGAGTCGCAGCTCGTCAACACGCTGCTGCTCCGCAGCCTGAAGCAGGCCCGCTACGCCAGCGAGAACCTCGGGCACTTCGGGCTGGCGTTCGAGAACTACCTGCACTTCACCAGTCCGATCCGCCGCTACCCCGACCTGGTCGTGCACCGCGTGCTCAGGGCCATGCTGCAGCATCGGCTCAGCCCGACCCTGAAGGAGCGGATGCGGAGCGACTTCCCCGACCTGGCGCAGCACGCCAGCGAGCGCGAGCGTCAGGCGGAGCGCGCCGAGCGCGACTTGGCCCGCTACTACCACGCGCGCTGGGCGAAGGACCACGTCGGCGACGCGTTCCACGGGACGATCAGCGGCGTGACGAACTTCGGCGTGTTCGTCAGCCTCCCCAACGGCATCGAAGGCCTGATGCACGTGTCGCACCTCGAGGACGACTACTACATGTTCCTCGAGGACTCGATGATGCTGATGGGGAAGTCGTCGCGCAAGAAGTACCGGATGGGCGACCGGGTCGAGGTCCGGATCTTCCAGGCCAACCCGACGGCGAGGCAGATCGACCTGATCCCCGCCGCGATGCCGATGCCCGACGCCGTCCAGGAGGAGGCGCCCAAGCGCAGCAAGGCGCCCAAGCGCATCAAGACGCCGGTCGGCGGCGCCGAGGACGCTCCGGTGCTGGTCGAGGCCCCGCCCGCCCGGACCGGGCGCAAGGGCAAGGCGGACGAGACGGCTCCGGCGAAGGCCAAGACGGCCGCCAAGCGGCCCTCGAAGAAGGGAGCGGCGAAGAAGGACGAAGCCGCGCCCGC
>CAZHCI010000079.1:0-11452 GCA_964530905.1 uncultured bacterium | reverse complement strand
ACGCCGATCCTCCCCTGATCCTGGCGGACGAGCCGACCGGCAGCCTGGACCGCGCGACGGCGAAGACCGTCTTCGACCTGCTCGTTCGACTCGCGAGGGAACGCGGGCGCGCGATCGTCATGGTCACCCACGACGAAGGTCTGGTGCACGATATCGATGCACGCTTCCGTCTCGAGGACGGGCGGTTGGAGCCCGGCTGAGGTGGACGCCCGCGCTGGGGCTCCGGACCGGCACAGCGTGCTAGACTACGGTGAAGGACAGTCGCCCGTCGAACATCCGAATCCGGCGAACGGGCGGTCCTGCCGACTCACGCAATGGAGGTTGTATGAATATGAATAGGCTCACCGTCGTACTCGCTGCGTTAACGGTCTTCGGACTGGCCGCGGCCCAGACGCTCGTCTTCGGGAACTCGGGCCAGCCGTCCTCGATGGACTCCGCCGACACGCAAGACGGCGAGTCCCTCGTCGTCAGCGGTCAGGTCACCGAGACGCTGATCGGCTTCGCGTCCGGCAGTGCCGAGCTCGAGCCGAAGCTGGCCGTGTCCTGGTCGACCAACGAAGCCGCGGACGTGTGGACGTTCGAGCTGCGCGAAGGCGTCCAGTTCCACGACGGCACGGCGTTCGACGCCGAAGCCGTCAAGTTCAGCTACGACCGCTGGAACCTGCTGGACGACCCCTACTCCTTCCGTGACGAGGGCAAGAACTACGTGCCCTTCGGCTGGGTGTTCGGCGGGCCGCGCGGCGAGGGCGGCATCATCGACGAGGTCATCGCCACCGGCGAGCTCACCGTCGAGTTCCACCTGACGCAGCCCGTGCCGTTCTTCCCGGCACTGGTCGCGGCGAACTACTTCCAGATCGACGGCCCGGCCGCCGTGATGGACGCCGGCGCCGACTACGGCAGCCCCTCCGTCGGCTCCGTCGGCACCGGTCCGTTCGTGTTCGAGGAGTGGGTCGAGGGCCAGCGCGTCCGCCTGAGCGCCAACCCCGACTACTGGGGCGGCGCGCCCAACGTCGACGAGGTCGTGTTCCGGCCGATCCTCGAGCCGACCGCTCGCCTCGCCGAGCTGCAGGCCGGCGCGATCGACATCGCCGTCAACCTGCCCGCCGACAACCTCCAGACCGTCGAGAACGACGGCGACCTGGTCACCGCCATCGCCGACGGCGAGCTGAACGTCGGCTACGTCGGCATCTCGCACGCCGAAGAGCATCCGATGAGCGACGTGCGGGTGCGTCAGGCGATCGCGCACGCGATCGATCGCGATGCGATCGTGGACGCCTTCTACTCCGGGACCGGCATGGTCGCTGAAGATCACCTGGCCGCCTCGCTGTTCGGTCACGGCATGGACTGGCCCTACGAGTACGATCCCGAGCGCGCCCAGGAGCTGCTGGACGAGGCGGGCTACCCCGACGGCTTCTCGACCGAGCTCTGGTACATGCCGGTCAGCCGCCCGTACTACCCGGCGCCGCAGCCGATCGCCGAGACGATCGCCAGCTACCTCGCCGACGTCGGCATCGACGCCGACGTCCTGACCGAGGACTGGACGACCTACCTGGCCGACTACCGCGAGGGCAAGTTCCCGATGTGGATGCTCGGCTGGAACGCCGACTACGCCGATCCGGACAACTTCCTGCGCACCTTCTTCGGTGACGACGGCGCAGCCGCCTACGCCTGGGACCGTGACGAGGTCATCGCCATGCTGGACGAGGCCACCCGCGTCGCCGACCAGGACCGCCGGGCGGAGCTGTACGCAAGCGTGATCGAAGCCGTGGCCGAGCAGGCCGCCTCGATCCCGATGGCGCACAACAACACCCTGCACGCTCACCGCACCAACATCTCCGGCTGGACGCCGAGCCCGCTCGGCTACAGCTCGGTGTCGCTGGTGCCCGTCACGAAGGAGTAAGCGACCTTCGCTCGCCACGCCGGACGCCTTCGGGCGTCCGGCGATCTTCGCGCCCGGAGTCCGCTCCGGACCTATTTGGCTGCTCGTATTCGTAGGACCGCCGGCGCCCCAAGCGGCGCCCGCGGCGGTGGAGGTTCCGCTTGACCACCTACGTGCTGCGCCGCGTCCTCGGACTGATCCCCGTCCTGTTCGGCGTGTCGCTCCTGCTGTTCCTGATCACCCGCCTGATTCCCGGCGATGCGGCCGTCGCGCTTCTCGGCCAGCGCGCTTCCGCGGAAGCGCTCCAGCAGCTTCGGATCGACCTGGGTCTCACGCTACCCGTGTGGTTCAACTTCGGGGCGGTGGCCGAACAGGGCCCTCTCGGTCTATTCGACTCCCAATACTTCAAGTACATGGGCGACCTACTGCGCGGTGACCTCGGCCGCTCGGTGTTCAGCCGCATTCCGGTCTCCGAGAGCCTGCTGGTGCGCTTCCCGGCCACCGTCGAGCTGGCCCTCGCGGCGATGCTGGTGGCGCTGATCGTCGGGATCCCGGCCGGCGTGTACGCCGCCCTGCATCGCGGGCGCCTTCCGGACACGCTCATCATGACGTTCGCGCTCTCTGGGGTGTCGTTCCCGGTGTTCTGGCTGGCGATCATCCTGATCTACATCTTCGCGGTGACGCTCGGTTGGCTGCCGCCGTCGTCGCGGATCGGGGTGTCCAGCGACCTGAACGAGATCACCAACCTCTACCTGCTCGACGCGGTGCTGACCCGGAACTGGAGCGCCTTCGCCGACGCCGCACGTCACCTGGTGTTGCCGGCGGTCGCGCTGGGCACGATCCCGCTCGCCATCGTGGTACGGATGACGCGCTCGACGATGCTCGAGGTGCTCAGTCAGGACTACGTGCGGACCGCTCGCAGCAAGGGCGTGGGCGAGCGCGAGGTCGTGATCAAGCACGCTCTCCGAAACGCGATGCTACCGGTGATCACCGTCATCGGCCTCAGCTTCGGCACCCTTCTCTCGGGCGCGATCCTGACCGAGACGGTGTTCAGCTGGCCCGGGATCGGACGCTGGATCTACGACGCCATCGGCGCGCGCGACTACCCGATCATTCAGGGCGGCGTGCTGTTCGTCGCGGTCACCTTCGCCATCGTCAACCTGCTGGTCGACCTGTCCTACGCGCTGATCGATCCGCGCATCCAATACACGTGAGGAGTTCGCCGTGAGCACCACCGACGCGAGCGACGCGACCGGGCGCCGGCGCCGCCTGTTCGGCGAGAGCGTCCTGGGCGACCAGCTACGCAAGTTCTTCCGCCACACGACCGGCGTGACCGGACTGATCATCGTCGGCGCGTTCGTGGTGATCTCGCTGCTCGCGCCGGTGCTCGCGCCTTACGACGCCAGCCGTGACCGCGACCTGCGTGCGCGACTCAACCCGCCCTCGGCCGAGCACCTGTTCGGTACCGACGAGCTCGGTCGCGACCAGCTGATCCGCGTCTGGCACGGGGGACGGATCAGTCTTCGCGTCGGACTGGCCGCCGTCGCCATGGCGGTCGTCGTGGGCTCGGTCTTGGGCCTGATCGCCGGCTACGTCGGCGGCTGGATCGATACCCTCATCATGTGGGTGATCGACATCCTCTTGGCGTTTCCGGGGATTCTTCTCGCGATCGCGATCGTCGCGACGTTGGGACCGAGCCTCACCAACGCGCTGATCGCCATCAGCGTCACGCAGGTCCCGATCTACGCGCGCATCATCCGCTCCGTCGTGCTGTCGCTGCGTGAGTCCGAGTACGTCCAGGCGGCCCGGGCGCTCGGCGCCAACCCGTTTCGGATCGTGCTCCGGCATCTGCTGCCGAACAGCCTCAGCCCGATCATCGTGCAGCTCACGCTGTCGATCGGCATCGCCATCCTGGACGTGGCCGCGCTCGGGTTCCTCGGTCTGGGGGCGCAGCCGCCGGCCCCGGAGTGGGGCCTGATGATCCGCGACGGCTTCTCGCAGTTCCTGCGAGCACCGTGGATGTCGATCTTCCCGGGGATCGCCATCTTCCTCTCCGTGATCGGCTTCAACCTGCTCGGCGACGCCATTCGCGACGTGCTGGACCCGCGCCTGGCGGAGTGACGCGCATCGCTCGCCGAGATCGTGCGACGACGCCGCGGGCGCACTGCGCAAAGCACGCCGTGCGCCCGAAAACCGTGTGCTAGCCTTTCGCGAAGGGACGAGACGCCCGCGCCCACCGGCAGGGACGTCCCGCCCGGATCCCCGGAGGTTCTATGAAGCGTTTCACCCTGTTCGTCGCCCTCCTCGCGCTCGTGGGCACCGTCGCCGCGCAGACGCTGGCGTACGGCCTATCCGGCCTGCCGGCGTCGATGGACGCCGCCGACTCGCAAGACGGCAACTCGCTCACCGTCTCGGCGTCCGTGACCGAGACGCTGGTCGGTTTCGTTCCCGGCTCCACCGAGCTGGCGCCCAAGCTGGCGACCGCCTGGGAGCCCAACGAAGACTCCACCGCGTGGACGTTCGAGCTGCGCCAGGGCGTCACCTTCCACGACGGCACGCCGTTCGACGCCGACGCGGTCAAGTTCAACTTCGACCGCTGGAACGTCGTCGACCACCCGTACGGCTTCCGTGACCAGGGCAAGAACTACGTGCCGTTCAGCTGGGTGTTCGGCGCGCCCGCCTCCGAAGGCGGCATCCTGGCCTCCGTCGACGCCGTGGACACGCACACCGTGCAGTTCGACATGACCCAGCCGACGCCGTTCCTGCCGTCCCTGCTGGCCGCGGTCTACTTCCAGATGAACAGCCCCGCCGCCGTGATGGAGGCCGGCACCGAGTACGGCACGCCCGGCGTGGGCAGCGTCGGCACGGGCCCGTTCGTGTTCGACGCGTGGCGCGAAGGCGAGCTGATCCGTGTCCAGCGCAACGACGACTACTGGGACGGCCCCGCTCAGGTCGAGACGGTCGTGTTCCGCGGCATCGCCGAGTCCACCTCCCGCCTGGCCGAGCTCCGTGCCGGCAGCATCGACATCGCCGTCGACCTGGCCCCGGACGAGTTCCCCGTCGTGTCTTCGGACCCCGACCTGGACGCAGCGATCGCCGAGAGCGACCTGAACGTCGGCTACCTCGCCATGCACCAGGCGAACGAGCCGTTCGACGATCTTCGCGTCCGTCAGGCGATCGCGCACGCGATCGACCGCGAAGCGATCGTGGACGCCTTCTACGGCGGCCTGGGCGTCACCGCCGAGGACCACATTCCCCCCAGCTTCTTCGGGCACGGCGAGCCGTGGCCGTACGACTACGACCCCGAGCGCGCCATGGAGCTGCTGGCCGAGGCCGGCTACGAAGGCGGCTTCGCCACCGAGCTCTGGTACATGCCGGTCAGCCGCCCGTACTACCCGTCGCCGCAGCCGATCGCCGAGACGATCGCCAGCTACCTCGCCGACGTCGGTATCGAAGCCGACGTCCTGACCGAGGACTGGACGACCTACCTCGCCGACTACCGCGAAGGCGTGTTCCCGATGTGGATGCTCGGCTGGAACGCCGACTACGCCGATCCGGACAACTTCCTGCGCACCTTCTTCGGTGACGACGGCGCAGCCGCCTACGCCTGGGACCGTGACGAGGTCATCGCCATGCTGGACGAGGCCACCCGCGTCGCCGACCAGGACCGCCGGGCGGAGCTGTACGCAAGCGTGATCGAAGCCGTGGCCGAGCAGGCCGCCTCGATCCCGATGGCGCACAACAACACCCTGCACGCTCACCGCACCAACATCTCCGGCTGGACGCCGAGCCCGCTCGGCTACAGCTCGGTGTCGCTGGTGCCCGTCACGAAGGAGTAAGCGACCTTCGCTCGCCACGCCGGACGCCTTCGGGCGTCCGGCGATCTTCGCGCCCGGAGTCCGCTCCGGACCTATTTGGCTGCTCGTATTCGTAGGACCGCCGGCGCCCCAAGCGGCGCCCGCGGCGGTGGAGGTTCCGCTTGACCACCTACGTGCTGCGCCGCGTCCTCGGACTGATCCCCGTCCTGTTCGGCGTGTCGCTCCTGCTGTTCCTGATCACCCGCCTGATTCCCGGCGATGCGGCCGTCGCGCTTCTCGGCCAGCGCGCTTCCGCGGAAGCGCTCCAGCAGCTTCGGATCGACCTGGGTCTCACGCTACCCGTGTGGTTCAACTTCGGGGCGGTGGCCGAACAGGGCCCTCTCGGTCTATTCGACTCCCAATACTTCAAGTACATGGGCGACCTACTGCGCGGTGACCTCGGCCGCTCGGTGTTCAGCCGCATTCCGGTCTCCGAGAGCCTGCTGGTGCGCTTCCCGGCCACCGTCGAGCTGGCCCTCGCGGCGATGCTGGTGGCGCTGATCGTCGGGATCCCGGCCGGCGTGTACGCCGCCCTGCATCGCGGGCGCCTTCCGGACACGCTCATCATGACGTTCGCGCTCTCTGGGGTGTCGTTCCCGGTGTTCTGGCTGGCGATCATCCTGATCTACATCTTCGCGGTGACGCTCGGTTGGCTGCCGCCGTCGTCGCGGATCGGGGTGTCCAGCGACCTGAACGAGATCACCAACCTCTACCTGCTCGACGCGGTGCTGACCCGGAACTGGAGCGCCTTCGCCGACGCCGCACGTCACCTGGTGTTGCCGGCGGTCGCGCTGGGCACGATCCCGCTCGCCATCGTGGTACGGATGACGCGCTCGACGATGCTCGAGGTGCTCAGTCAGGACTACGTGCGGACCGCTCGCAGCAAGGGCGTGGGCGAGCGCGAGGTCGTGATCAAGCACGCTCTCCGAAACGCGATGCTACCGGTGATCACCGTCATCGGCCTCAGCTTCGGCACCCTTCTCTCGGGCGCGATCCTGACCGAGACGGTGTTCAGCTGGCCCGGGATCGGACGCTGGATCTACGACGCCATCGGCGCGCGCGACTACCCGATCATTCAGGGCGGCGTGCTGTTCGTCGCGGTCACCTTCGCCATCGTCAACCTGCTGGTCGACCTGTCCTACGCGCTGATCGATCCGCGCATCCAATACACGTGAGGAGTTCGCCGTGAGCACCACCGACGCGAGCGACGCGACCGGGCGCCGGCGCCGCCTGTTCGGCGAGAGCGTCCTGGGCGACCAGCTACGCAAGTTCTTCCGCCACACGACCGGCGTGACCGGACTGATCATCGTCGGCGCGTTCGTGGTGATCTCGCTGCTCGCGCCGGTGCTCGCGCCTTACGACGCCAGCCGTGACCGCGACCTGCGTGCGCGACTCAACCCGCCCTCGGCCGAGCACCTGTTCGGTACCGACGAGCTCGGTCGCGACCAGCTGATCCGCGTCTGGCACGGGGGACGGATCAGTCTTCGCGTCGGACTGGCCGCCGTCGCCATGGCGGTCGTCGTGGGCTCGGTCTTGGGCCTGATCGCCGGCTACGTCGGCGGCTGGATCGATACCCTCATCATGTGGGTGATCGACATCCTCTTGGCGTTTCCGGGGATTCTTCTCGCGATCGCGATCGTCGCGACGTTGGGACCGAGCCTCACCAACGCGCTGATCGCCATCAGCGTCACGCAGGTCCCGATCTACGCGCGCATCATCCGCTCCGTCGTGCTGTCGCTGCGTGAGTCCGAGTACGTCCAGGCGGCCCGGGCGCTCGGCGCCAACCCGTTTCGGATCGTGCTCCGGCATCTGCTGCCGAACAGCCTCAGCCCGATCATCGTGCAGCTCACGCTGTCGATCGGCATCGCCATCCTGGACGTGGCCGCGCTCGGGTTCCTCGGTCTGGGGGCGCAGCCGCCGGCCCCGGAGTGGGGCCTGATGATCCGCGACGGCTTCTCGCAGTTCCTGCGAGCACCGTGGATGTCGATCTTCCCGGGGATCGCCATCTTCCTCTCCGTGATCGGCTTCAACCTGCTCGGCGACGCCATTCGCGACGTGCTGGACCCGCGCCTGGCGGAGTGACGCGCATCGCTCGCCGAGATCGTGCGACGACGCCGCGGGCGCACTGCGCAAAGCACGCCGTGCGCCCGAAAACCGTGTGCTAGCCTTTCGCGAAGGGACGAGACGCCCGCGCCCACCGGCAGGGACGTCCCGCCCGGATCCCCGGAGGTTCTATGAAGCGTTTCACCCTGTTCGTCGCCCTCCTCGCGCTCGTGGGCACCGTCGCCGCGCAGACGCTGGCGTACGGCCTATCCGGCCTGCCGGCGTCGATGGACGCCGCCGACTCGCAAGACGGCAACTCGCTCACCGTCTCGGCGTCCGTGACCGAGACGCTGGTCGGTTTCGTTCCCGGCTCCACCGAGCTGGCGCCCAAGCTGGCGACCGCCTGGGAGCCCAACGAAGACTCCACCGCGTGGACGTTCGAGCTGCGCCAGGGCGTCACCTTCCACGACGGCACGCCGTTCGACGCCGACGCGGTCAAGTTCAACTTCGACCGCTGGAACGTCGTCGACCACCCGTACGGCTTCCGTGACCAGGGCAAGAACTACGTGCCGTTCAGCTGGGTGTTCGGCGCGCCCGCCTCCGAAGGCGGCATCCTGGCCTCCGTCGACGCCGTGGACACGCACACCGTGCAGTTCGACATGACCCAGCCGACGCCGTTCCTGCCGTCCCTGCTGGCCGCGGTCTACTTCCAGATGAACAGCCCCGCCGCCGTGATGGAGGCCGGCACCGAGTACGGCACGCCCGGCGTGGGCAGCGTCGGCACGGGCCCGTTCGTGTTCGACGCGTGGCGCGAAGGCGAGCTGATCCGTGTCCAGCGCAACGACGACTACTGGGACGGCCCCGCTCAGGTCGAGACGGTCGTGTTCCGCGGCATCGCCGAGTCCACCTCCCGCCTGGCCGAGCTCCGTGCCGGCAGCATCGACATCGCCGTCGACCTGGCCCCGGACGAGTTCCCCGTCGTGTCTTCGGACCCCGACCTGGACGCAGCGATCGCCGAGAGCGACCTGAACGTCGGCTACCTCGCCATGCACCAGGCGAACGAGCCGTTCGACGATCTTCGCGTCCGTCAGGCGATCGCGCACGCGATCGACCGCGAAGCGATCGTGGACGCCTTCTACGGCGGCCTGGGCGTCACCGCCGAGGACCACATTCCCCCCAGCTTCTTCGGGCACGGCGAGCCGTGGCCGTACGACTACGACCCCGAGCGCGCCATGGAGCTGCTGGCCGAGGCCGGCTACGAAGGCGGCTTCGCCACCGAGCTCTGGTACATGCCGGTCAGCCGCCCCTACTATCCGGCTGCGCAGCCGATCGCCGAGGCGATGGCCAGCTACCTGGCGGACGTCGGGATCACGGTGGAGCTCCTCACCGAGGACTGGACGACCTACCTGCAGGACTACAACACCGGCGCGTTCCCGATGTACATGCTGGGCTGGTACGGCGACGTCCCCGATCCGGACAACTTCCTGAACACGTTCTTCGGCGGGACGGCTCCCGCCGAGTTCGGCTGGGACGCCCCCGAGGTGCGCGAGCTCCTGAACCAGGCACGCCAGATCGCCGATCCCGACCAGCGGGCGGCACTGTACGCGCAGGTGAACGACGCCGTCGCGGAGCAGGCCGTGTCGATCCCGATGGGGCACAACCGCACGCTGAACGTGGTCCGTGCAGACGTCGAGGGCTGGGTCTCCAGTCCGATGGGCTACAGCTCCGTGTCGCTGCACCCCGTCAGCAAGGACTGATCCACCCAGCGCGGACGGCGGGCGCCTGAGCTCCCGACCGACACGACGCCGCCCCGTGGCTCCGGCTACGGGGCGGCGTCGTGTCGGTCCTCGCGCGCCACGGGCGTCGCGAACCCGTCCGTGGCCGGGTCGTGCGCGCTCTGGACCTGCTCCCGCTCCGCCATGCGCGCCAGGCGCCGGCGCAGCGCGGGGCGGACCCGGTTCATGCCCCACAGGACCGGGATCATCACCAGCGCCACCAGGATCAGCGCGGCGTCGTTCACCAGCAGCACCTCGCCCGCCCAGGCGGCCGCCACCAGCCACGGCAGGCGCGCCGCCAACGCCGTCAGCCAGAGCGAGCGCGCCGACAGCGACGACAGGCCGCCCGCCATCACCGCGATGTCCAGGTTCAGCACCAGGAAGATCACGAACCACATCCACAGCGAGCGCACGCCCAGCAGCGCCTCCCACTCGTTCCAGACGCGCTCGGGAACGATCCGGCGCATCGCGCGGCGGCCCAGCTGCCGCGCGATCGTGAGCGCCAGCCCCGCCCCCAGCGCCATGCCGACCAGGCCGTACAGGATCGCGGGCACGGTGCCGAACGCCGTGCCGCCCAGCGCCGCGATCAGCGGCGTCGGGATCACCGGAACCAGGGCGGCGAGCAGGAAACCGGCGACGTACCAGGCCGGCGCCAGCCAGCCCTGGGAGGTGATCAGCGAGGTCAAGCCTTCGATCATGATCGCCAATGTACCCCCGTCCGCTGAGACGGTCGTGATGCCGGACCCGGTATCGTGACGTCCATGGAGTCGCTCCCCCCGTTACGCCTGCGGCCCGAGTTCCACCGTCGCCTCTGGGGCGGCGACACCCTCCCCGCTTGGCTGAACGAGCCCGCGCCCGCCGGCGACGAGCCGGTCGCCGAGGCGTGGCTCGCGTACGGCGACAGCGTCGTCGAGGGCGGTCCGTACGACGGCCTCCGCCTGGCCGAGCTGGTCACGCGCTACGGGCCCGCCATGGTCGGGGAGGCCTCGGTCGCCCGCTACGGCGCCGTGATGCCGCTGCTCGCGAAGTTCCTGGACGCGGCCGCCGACCTGTCCGTCCAGGTCCACCCGGACGACGCCTACGCGGCGCGCCGCCACCCCGGCAGCGGCCACCTGGGCAAGACCGAGAGCTGGCGCGTCCAGCACGCCGAGCCCGGCGCGACCGTCGTGTGGGGCTTCGAACGGCCGGTCTCCGAGGCCGAGGTGCGACGCGCGCTGCGCGACGGCTCGATCGGCTCGCTGCTCCGCCCCGTTCCGGTCCGTGCGGGCGACGTGATCCACAACCCGGCGGGAACGGTGCACGCGATCGGCGCCGGCATACGGCTGTACGAGCTGCAGCAGGCGTCCGACCTGACCTATCGCCTCTGGGACCACGGCCGCCGGGGCGCGGACGGCCGGCCCCGCGAGCTGCACGTCGAGGACGCCTTGGCCGTGGCCGACCTGTCGGGACGCGGCGATCCCCGGCCCGCGCCGCGACCGGGCCCCGACGGCTGGACCGAGCGGGTCGCCAGCCCGTTCTACCGGCTCGAGGAGACGACGACCGACGGCACGGCCAGCGGCCGCACCGATCGCGACGCGATGCACGTCGTGACCGTCCTGAACGGCGCGTTCGAGCTCGAGGCGGGCGTGGGCGGCCGAATCGACCTGCGCGAGGGAGCCACCGCCGTGGTGCCCGCCGCCACCGGCGCCTACCGGCTCACGGGCCGCGGCACCGTCGTCCGCGGTCGGCCCGTACGCGAGGAAGGCTGAGGACGGGCGCTACGACCAGTGGCGACGCCGGCGGCGCCTGCGTCGCGGTAGCCTGCCGGTCGTGGACCGTCCTGCCCGCCCGACCTCCCGCCCCACCTCGGCCCCTGCTTCGCCGACGACCGCGGCCGCCGCCTCGCGCGCCGGCGCCGA
>CAZHCI010000078.1:8692-11956 GCA_964530905.1 uncultured bacterium | reverse complement strand
AGCGCCTCGGCGAAGAAGGTGAAGCCCAGCGTCGCGAGCACCAGGAAGCCGCTTCCGAACACGATCGGCCACGGCGTGAGCCGGACGTACGAGTAGCCTTCGCGCAGGATGCTTCCCCAGCTGGGCGTGGGCGGCGGAACGCCGAGACCCAGGAAGCTGAGGCCGGCCTCGAAGGTGATGACGACCGGGATGTCCATCGCCGCCTGGATGAAGAGCGGCGCGATCACGTTGGGGAGCAGGTGCAGCGCCATGATGCGGGGCGGCCTGGCGCCCAGCGCCCGGGAGGCGGTGACGTACTCCTCCTCGCGGGCCTTGATCGTCTGCGCGCGGATCAGCCGGCCGTAGGAGGGGACGCTGGTCAGCGCGATGATCGTGACCAGCATGAACAGGCTGGGGCCGGTCAGCGCGATGATCGCGATGGCCAGCAGCAGCGACGGGAACGAGCGGACCACGTCGAAGGACAGCAGAATGACGTGATCGACCAAGCCGCCGAAGAAGCCTGCGATCAGTCCGAAGACCGAGCCGATCAGGGCGGCGAGGAGGGTGGCGGGGACCGCCACGATCAGGGCGATCCGGGCGCCGTACAGCAGGCGCGTGAACAGGTCGCGGCCCAGCTGATCGGTGCCCATCAGGTGCTCGCCTCCGGGACCGGCGAAGCGGTTGGCGACGTCGATCTGGTCCGGCTCGAACGGTGCGATCCACGGAGCGAAGACCGCGAGCACCACGATCGCCGTGACGCACGCCAGACCGAACAGGCCGGTGGCGTCGGCGAAGGCGCGGCCCAGGTTCGAGCGCCGGAAGCGGCGCCACGGGCCGGGAGCGGGGGACGGGGCGCCGGTCGTCATCTCACTCCGTCCGGATCCGCGGATCGACCCAGCCGTACGACAGGTCGGCCACCAGGTTCGCGAGCGCGTAGAACAGCACCGCCACGATCAGGCCGCCCTGCACGACGGGGAAGTTGCGCGACTCGATCGCGTTCAGGATGAGGTAGCCCAGTCCGGGCCGCGAGAAGATGATCTCGATCAGGACCGTTCCGCCGAGCAGGTTGCCGAAGCCGACGCCGACGACGGCGATCGTCGGGATGAGCGCGCCGCGCAGCGCGTGCTTGTACAGCACTCGACCGGGATCGAGGCCTTTGGAGTGGGCCGTGCGAACGTGATCCTTGGCGAGCTCCTCGAGGACCGAGGTGCGCACCAAGCGCGCGATGTAGCCGACCCAGGGGATCGCGAGCGCAAGGACCGGCAGCACCAGATGCCGCAGCTGCGATAGCGGCTCGCCGGACGAACCGCCGCCACTGACCGGGAACCAGCCGAGCTGAACGCTGAAGACCAGCAGCAGCAGCAGGCCTGCGACGAACGGGGGCGTGGTGATGAACGCCACCGAGAGGAACGCGGTCGCGCGGTCGACGAGCGAATTGCGGTGCCCGGCCGAATAGGCGCCCAGCGGCACGCCCAGCAGGAGCGCCAAGCCGATGCCGGCCACGGCCAGGACCACGGTGTAGGGCAGCACGCCGAACACCAGCTCCGCCACGGGCCTGTAGTTGAGGACGTCCTGTCCCATGTCGCCACGCACGATGTTCCAGATGTACACGCCGAGCTGCAGCGGGATCGGCTCGTCGAGCATCATCCGTTCGCGGAACGAGGCGATCATCCCCGGCGTGGCCCGCGGGCCCAGCATGACGCGGGCGGGATCGCCGGGGATCAGGCGCAGGATCACGAAGAGGAGCGCCATGGCCAGCACCACCGTGACGGCGGTGGTGACCAGGCGTCTCAGCGTGAAGGCAAGCACGTCGCTTCCGTCACTCGGTCAGGTCGCGCCAGTACTGGTACTGCGTGTACATCGCCAGGAAGACCGGGTCCACTTCGGCCGGACGGTAGACGTAGACGCTGGCGCCGTTGGTCACCCAGATGGCGCTGGCGTCCTCGTCGATGATCTGTTGCATCCGGACGTAGAGCTCGGCGCGCTCCTCGGGGTCGGTGGTCCGTTCGGCCCGGGCCTTGAGGTCGTCGTACTCCTCGTTGCACCAGCCCCAGTAGTTCCACTGGCCGACCTGGCCGCAGGTGAACCACTCGAACCAGTAGCCGGGGTCCATGATCGCCGAGAAGCTGGCGTAGTGCATGCCCGGCGCGTTCTCTTCGCTGACCGTCGCGTACATGTCCTGCACGATGTCGATCTCCGCGTCGATGCCGATGCGGGCCAGCTGCTGCTGGACGATGGCGGCCGCCTGCTGGTGGTAGGTCACGCCGTCGGTGGTGATGGTGGTCGAGAAGCCGCCTTCGTAGCCGGCCTCGGCCAGGAGCTCGCGGGCGCGCTCGTGGTCGGGCGTGTAGGCGGGCGCGTCTTCCCAGTGGCCCAGGATGTCGGGCGCCAGCATCGTGTTCGCGCGGTTGGGCACGTCGTTGTACGCGCCCTGGAGGATCTCGTCGACGTCGACGACGAGACGGACCGCCTCACGGACGCGAACGTCGTCGAACGGCGCGTGCCGCTGGTTGAAGCCGACCCAGTGGTAGCGCAGCGTGTCGAGCACCTCGACCGCCACGTCCTCCTCGGCCTCGTAGCGTGCGAGCGACTCGAGACTGATCTCGGTGGCGTCGAGCTCGCCCATGTCGAACGAGAACTCGGCGATCTGGGCGTCGAGGATCGGGAGCACCTCGATGCGCGCGAAGTCGGGCGCCTCGCCGTAGTAGTCGTCGAAGCGCTCCAGCACGACCCGCTGGTTCGGGACCCACTCGCTCCACTGGTACGGGCCCGATCCGACCGGCTGGGTCGCGATCGCCTCGCCGCGGTCCTCGAACGCCGCCTGGCTCAGGATGCTGCCGGGCGTCCAGGGCAGCGTGTTCGTCATGAGCGGCGCGAACGGCTCGTCCATGTGAATGATGCCGCTGTAGCGGCCGGTGACCTCGACCTCGCGCAGCGTGCCCCAGTCGGCGGCGTAGGGCGAGTCGAGCTCGGGATCGAGGTAGCGCTCGAACGAGAACTTGACGTCGTCGGCGGTCATCTCGCCGTAGCCGTGGTGGAACTCGATCCCTTCGCGCAGCGTGAAGCGGATCTCCGTGCCGTCGTCGCTGATCTCGAACGACTCGGCGGCGTCCAGCTCGACCTCGGGGCTGTTCGGCTGGAACTTGACGAGCTTGCTGTACACGATCGGGTCGAGGTTGTACTCCTCGTTGCCGGAGTAGAAGGCGGGGTCCATCGTTTCGATGTCGGCGCCGCTGCGGGCGCGGACGCTCAACGTGTCGTCCGCCTGCGCGAGCGCGCCGGACA
>CAZHCI010000078.1:1753-8592 GCA_964530905.1 uncultured bacterium | reverse complement strand
GGCGTCGACCTCGAGACGGGTGTACATCCGCACCTGCGTCTCCCAGTCGCCGCGCGACAGCGTCGAGACGTGATCGATCTCGGCCCGCACGGCGGTCGGATCGTCGCCCGCGCTGGCGAATCGCTCGACCGTGCGGTGCCGCTGCGTGAGGTCGGTCTCGACGATCCGCTGCAGGCCGCTGTCGCGCACGACCTCGTGCGTCGTGCCGTCGCCCGCCACGTCCCGGAGCACCCGCCGAGCGTTCTCGGGAGGGGCCAGGATCTCGAGCTCCAGCGGCGGGGCGCCGTCCGCGGGCATGGCGACGCCGACCGCGTCGTCCTCCGCAGGACGCGGTGGGCGGACCGGCAGGACCAGGCGGCTCGCGGAAGGCCGGAGACGGATCGTCACCGGCTCCGGCGCGGGCCAGACGAGGGGCCAGTAGTCGGTCGATACCGCGATCCGCACGCGGTGGCCGGGCGCGAACGCTTGGCCCACGTGCTGCAGGCCGATGCGGACGCGGGTCCGCCGGCCGGGCGTGAGCGGCGTCGGATCGGCGTGCGAGTCGCGGTGCGTCAGGTTCAGGACGCCGTAGGCGACACGCGTCGCGACCCCGCCTTCGTCCACGTCCAGCAGCCGGACGGTCAGGTTCGCGACCGGCCGGTCGCTCTCGACGTCCAGCTCGACCGCCGCCTCGCCCAGGATCTCGAGCCGCTCGGTCAACGGGTCGCTGTCGAAGACCAGCGAGCCGCCGTCGGCCTCGTGCTGCCGGCCGGGCAGGTCCGGCTCGCCGGCGTACGGGAACCAGCGGCCCGCCTCGTGTCCCAGGCCGATCGGGCTGCGCAGGCCGAGGACCGGGCCGTCGTCGCCGCCGGCCGCGGTCGCGTCACCCGGCGTCGTGCCTCCAGCGCTCGCGTCGCCAGCGCTCGCGTCGCCCGCGCTCGCGTCGCTCGCGACCCCGTCCGGCAAGCCGACGATCCGGCCCGGCGCCAGAGCGAAGCTCGCGGACGTCACGCCGGGGGCGGGCCACGTCGGCTCGCCCACCCAGCGGCCGGCTCGGTACTCGGGGTTCACGTCGGGCGGGGCGGACTCCTGGATCCAGGCGCGCAGGGCGGGCCCGTCCATCACGTCGTTGTCCACCCCCTTCAGCCAGCGGTCCCAGAAGCGCAGCGCCTCCGTCAGGTAGCCGATGGCGGGCCCGGGCATCCCGGTGTTCGGGTGCGTGTGGCTCCACGGTCCGACCAGGCCGATCACCGGCGACTCGAGGTTCTCGAGCAGACGGAAGACGGTACGGGTGTAGCCGTCGGCCCAGCCGCCGATCGTGAAGACGGGACACGTGATCCGCGCGTAGTTCTCGCATACCGAGCCGTGCTGCCAGAAGGCGTCGCGCCGCTGGTGGCGAAGCCAGGTGTCCAGCCAGTAGCCGCCGCCTTCCAGCCGCTCGCGCCAGGCGTCCCGCCAGCCCTCGCCGAACGTCGCCGGGTCCGGCGGAAGCGCGTTGTTGGCCAGCATGGTCGTGGCCCACACGAAGTTCTCGATCAGCTGCGCGCCGCCCATCATGTGGATGTCGTCCTCGTAGCGGTCGTCGGTGCTGCAGATGGTGATCACGGCCTTCAGCTCGGGCGGCCTCAGCTCCGCCATCTGCAGGCCGTTGAAGCCGCCCCAGCTGATGCCGACCATGCCGACGTTTCCGTCGCACCACGGCTGGGCGGCGATCCACTTCAGGATCTCGAGCCCGTCGTGCTGCTCTTGGAGGTGGTACTCGTCCTCCTGCACGCCGGCAGCGTCGCCGGTGCCGCGCATGTCGACCCGCACGCCGGCGTAGCCGTGCGCGGCGAAGTACGGGTGGTTGCGGGTGTCGCGCTCGCGCGTCCCGTCGCTCCGGCGGTACGGCAGATACTCGAAGATCGCCGGCACCGGCTTCTCCTCGGCGTTCTCGGGCAGCCACAGCTTGGCGGCGAGGCGCACCCCGTCGGACATCTCGATCCACTCGGTCTCGCGCACCTCGACGCGCTCGAGGCGCCGCGCCAGCTCGGGGTCGTGCACCGACGTCTCGGCCGGATCGGTCGCGTTCGGTTCTGTCGGGCTCATCCGGTCTCCTTCTCGGTCCCATCGGGTCGCCGTGGACGCTGCGGTTCTCGTGGCGTTCGAAGAACGGTCGACCGTCCCGCTCGTCCCCCTGCATGCGGCCGTCCGCCTCGGATCCCCTCCGGACGAGGGTGCGACGCGTGCGGCCGCTCTCGAGCGTACCGGCTCTTCGCGATGGGCGTCGCGATACGCTCGACGCATCGTGCCCGACGCCGCCCCATGGTTCACGACCGTCGACGCCTGGATCCAAGCCCACCCCGGCTTGGCGTCGCTAGCGATCGGCGCGGCGCTCGTCGCGGTCGCCTGGGCCGCGTTCGCCGTCACGCGCCGCTACCTGGTGGTGTTGCTCGGTCGTCTCGGCAAGCGCACCCTCGTCCGTTGGGACGAGGCGCTGAACCAGCGGAACTTCTATCCCCGGCTCGCCTGGGCGGTGCCGCTGCTGATCGTTCGCGCCGGCCTGCCGCTGCTGCCGGTCCTGCCCGATGCGGTCGCCACCGCAGCGCAACGGGGCGTCGCGGTCGGCATGCTGGTGGTGCTGGCCTCGGCGATCGGCGCGTTCGTGGCGGCGATCGGCGACGTCTACGAGCAGCGGCCCGACGCGCACCAACGGCCGATCAAGGGCTACCTGCAGGCGATCGTCCTGGTGGCGTACCTCCTGATCATCATCGTCGCGATCGCGACCCTGATCGGCCGCGACCCGCTGTTGATCATCGGCGGCCTGGGCGCGGTGTCGGCGGTGCTGCTGCTCGTGTTCCGGGACACGCTTCTCAGCCTGGTGGCCGGCATCCAGCTGACCGGCTACGACCTGATCCGGGTCGGCGACTGGATCGAGATGCCCCAGTTCCACGCCGACGGCCCCGTCGTCGACATCGCACTGAACACGGTCAAGGTCCAGAACTGGGACCGCACCTTCACCGTCATCCCGACCCACCGCTTCCTCGACGTCTCGTTCAAGAACTGGCGTGGGATGCAGGCGTCGGGCGGCCGTCGCATCATGCGCAGCCTGACGATCGACCTGGCGACGATCCGGTTCCTCTCCGAAGCGGAGGCCGAGGACCTGCGCCGCTTCTCGGTCCTTCGCCCCTACCTCGACCGCAAGCGCGCCGAGATCGGCGAGTGGACCGAGCAGCACCCGGAGGCGCGAGAGCACCATGTGAACGCCCGGCGCCTCACGAACGTCGGCACCTTCCGGGCCTACGTCGAAGGACTCCTTCGCGCGCACCCGGACATCCAGCTCGACGCCACGTTCATGGTCCGGCAGCTCGAGCCGACCCCGGAAGGGCTCCCGCTCCAGGTGTACATGTTCGTGACCGACACGCGCTGGACGGCGTACGAGGCGATCCAGGCCGACGTGTTCGACCACCTGATCGCGATCGCGCCGGAGTTCGGCTTGCGCCTGTACCAGAAGCCGAGCGGGACCGACCTGCGGGGCCTGTCGGCGCTGGCGCACGGGAGCTGACGTCGCCTCGCGCCGACCGCACCACGGCGCCTTCGTACGGACGGAGGACCAGGCGTCCCGCTGCCGCTCGGGCGGCCCGCGCCCGTGCGCCGAGGCGATCAGCGCGGCGGCGTCCGCGAGCGTTTACGGAGAGTTCACCGAATACGGTTACGCTCGGTCGAGGCGCCGCAGCAGAGCTTTCGGCTCGAGAGGGCCTGAGGAAGGGGAGCGTGGGCGTGGACGAGCGCATTCTCGTGGTCGAGGACGACGCCGACGTCGTGCGCGTGGTCTCGAGGTTCCTCGAGCGGGAGGGCTACCGGGTCGAGGCGGCGCTGGACGGGGCGATGGGCCTGGACGCGGCGCTTCGCGATCCGCCCGACCTGGTGATCCTGGACTGGATGCTGCCGGTGGTCGACGGTCCGACGTTCCTCACGCGGCTGCGCCGGGAGCAGGACGTGCCGGTCATCATGCTCACCGCGCGCAGCGAGGAGGACGACCGGATCCGCGGGCTGGAGACGGGCGCCGACGACTACGTCACGAAGCCGTTCAGTCCGCGCGAGCTGGTCGCGCGCGTCCGCGCCGTGCTGCGGCGTCGCGACGGGGCCGAGGGCGATCGTCCGGTGACGATCGAGCATCGCGGCCTACGGATCGATCCGCCCGGCCGCACGGTCGAGCGGCTGGGCGTGCGAGCGGACGTGACGACCGTGGAGTTCGATCTTCTCTACGCGCTGGCCTCCGCCCCAGGCCGCGTGTTTCGCAGATCGGAGCTGCTGGACCGCGTGTGGGGCGAGGACTTCGCCGGGGTGGACCGCGTGGTCGACGTGCACGTGTCGCACCTCAGACGCAAGCTGGAGCCGCTAGGGGCGGATGGCATGATCGTCACCGTGCGGGCGGTCGGCTACAAGCTCGACTAGCGGAACGGAGGTCGCGTCCATGAAGCAGCGGTCCGACGGCGACGCGCCCCGCGCGCGGCGCAGCCTGTTCTGGCGCCTCGTGCCGTCCTACCTGCTGGTCGCCGGGGTCGCCACGGCGACGGCGTTGGTGGCGGGCGAGAGCCTGGCACCGTTCCTGTTGGACCGGCACATGCGCAGCATGATCGGCATGATGGACGGCATGCGCGGCGGCGGCATGACCCAGTCCATGCTGGCAGATCTCGAGACGGCCTACCGCCAGGCGCTGACGGCGTCGCTGCTGTGGGCCAGCGGCGCCTCCTTGGTGGCGTCGGCCGCCGTGGCGCTCTTCGTGACGCGTCGCATCGTCCGTCCGATGCAGGCGGTGACGCGCGCCAGCTCGCGCATCGCCGGCGGGAGCTACCGCGATCGGCTGGACGCCGAGGCACCGGGCGAGCTGGGCGAGCTGGCCGAGGCGTTCAACGCCATGGCGGCGACCCTGGAGCGCTCCGAAGCTCGGCGGGTCCAGCTGCTGGGGGACGTCGCGCACGAGTTCCGCACGCCGCTCTCGAACCTGAGGGGGTACTTGGAGGGCCTGGAGGACGGGGTGTTCGAGGCGGACGCCGCCACGCTGTCCGCCTGCACCCGGCAGGTGACGCGGCTCGGGAGGCTGGTGGACGATCTGTCGCTCCTCTCGCGCGTCGAGACGGGGCAGCTGGCCCTCGCGCCGGACCGGCTCGCGGTGCGCGGCCTGCTCGCGGATGCGGCCGAGGCGTTCCGCGGCCGCTTCGACCAGAAGGGCGTCGCGCTGGAGCTCGACCCGCCCCCGTCCGCCGAGACGATCCGCGCCGACCCGCTACGCACCGAGCAGGTGGTCGCGAACCTGCTGGCCAACGCCTTGCGGCACACGCCCGAGGGAGGCCGCGTCACCTTGTCGGCACGGCGCCTCTCGCACGACGAGGTGCGGTTCGAGGTTCGCGACGAGGGCGAGGGCGTCGCCCCCGAGCACCTGCCACGCATCTTCGACCGGTTCTATCGAGCCGACAGGTCGCGCCGGCGTGCGGAAGGGGACGGAAGCGGGATCGGGCTGACGCTCGTCAAGCAGCTCGTCGAGCGGCAAGGCGGGCGGGTGGGCGCCGACAGCGTCGCCGGCGAGGGGGCGTGCTTCTGGTTCACCCTGCCCCGAGCGCCAGAGGGAAGCGATCTCGCCGCGCTGAACGGCTAGCGGCTCGCGGTCCCCGGCCAGGCGCGGCGATCGCCGCGCCTTTATCCCTGCTTCACATGCATGCGCGAGAGTCGGGTCACGTTAGCCCTCAGCGGCTCTCAGAAGGGAGAACGCAATGAACGTACCCGACATCCGCGCTACGCGCGTTCGCACACCAGGAGGCACGCCATGATGGGGTACGGCGGCTGGGGCATGGGCGGCTTCGGCGCCGTGGGCATGATCCTGTTCTGGATCGTCCTCATCCTCGCCATCGTCTGGCTCGTACGCGCCCTCGACCTCGGCAGCAGCTTCCCACGGCGTGACAGCGAGCCCCGCCACGACGAACGCCGTCCCGAAGCCCGAAGCCGCAGCGGTAGCGACGACCGAGCCCTCGCCATCCTGCGTGAGCGCTACGCCCGCGGCGAGGTCGACGCCGACGAGTTCGAGCGTCGCAAGCGGGACCTGCTCAGCAAGGACGACGAATGATCCGCCTGCGGACCGTTTTCGCCGTCGCGCTGACCGCCGTCCTCGGCTTGGCCGTCGCCCAGGGCATGATGGGCACGCCGAACGATCCTCGCGCCCCCGGCGGTGGCTACGGGATGATGCGGCCGGGCCTCGGCATGATGGGCGGCGGCATGATGGGCGGCGGCATGATGCGCGTCCTTCCGCCGAACGCCGAGCCGCTCGACGACGCGGAGCTGCGCGAACGGCTCGAGGCCGCCGCACGGACGTTCGGTTCCGACGTGCGCGTCGACGACGTCATGCCGTTCACCGACCACACGTACGCGCAGTTCGTGGACCCGGACGGCATGGGCGTCGCCGAGGTGCTCGTCGACCGCTACAGCGGCGTCGTCACGCCCGAGCCGGGTCCGAACATGATGTGGAACCTCCGGGCCGGCATGGGCTACGGCATGGGCCCCGGTAGGGGCTTCGGCCCGGACGGTCGGGGCGGCCAGCCGGGCGCGACCGATGAACGGTACGACCAGGCCGAGGCGCGCGAGCACGTGGCCACGTTCCTCGCGAGCTACCTGCCCGGCGCCGAGATCCTCGCCGGCCAAGCGTTCCCCGGCTACGTGACCTTCGACTACGGGCGCGACGGCCGCATCGAGGGCATGCTCAGCATCCATCTCGGCAGCGGTCAGGTCTGGCCGCATACCTGGCACGGCGCCTACCGAGGAGACGCGGGTGCCCACGACGACTAGCGGTCGCAACGCGGGATCGCTCGACGTCGCCTGTCCCTGGC
>CAZHCI010000078.1:0-1653 GCA_964530905.1 uncultured bacterium | reverse complement strand
GGCCCGCCTGGTGGCGGCGCCACCCGGGCGCGACCGTCGTCGCGGCCTCCGTCGCGATCGGCGGCGTTCTCGCGGCCACGCTGCTCTGGACCGACGGTACGGGGGGACGCGCCGGCCCCGATCCGGAGGTGCTCGCTCTCGGCGAGACGCTCTACGCCGAGACGTGCGCCTCGTGCCACGGCGCGTCCGGCGAGGGCTTCGCGCAAGCCGGGATGCCTGCGCCCCCGCTCGACGGCAGCGCGCACTCGTGGCACCACTCCGACGATCAGATCCTCGGCCTGATCCGCGACGGGGGCTCGATCATGCCGGCGGTCGGCCGCGACCGGTCCGACGCCCAGCGCGCCGCCGTCCTCACCTTCGTCAAGGCGCGCTGGGAGCCGTGGCAGCGCGACCGCCAACCCGGTACGATCGGCGAGTGACGCAGGTCGCCGCCGCGACCGATCCGTCGCCGGACCGGGCCCCCTCGCCGCAGCGCCTTCACGTGAGGCACGGCGTGACGCGAAAGGAACTCACCATGCACCGCTCCACCTTCGACCCTCGCTCCATCGTCCGTCGTAGCGCCCTCGCCGTCGCCGCGGTCTGGCTCGTCGCCTTCGTCGCCAGCACGGCCAGCGCGCAGACGCCGGCGCCCTCGCCCGAGGCGCTCGCTGGGATCGACGCGTACGCAGCCGTCGAGCTGGCGAACGCCTGGAAGGGCAGCGACGTCACCAGCTTCGCCACCTCGCAGGCCGTCCACTTCACCTTCCCGGACGGCACCGAGGTGACGATCCCGATGCCCGAGGACGAGATGTTCGTCTCCGTCGCCCCGTACCTGAGGCAGACCCATCCGTGCACGACGCACTACATGTCCGGCTGTCAGGGCGAGCTCGCGGACGTGGCGATGGAGGTCCGTGCGACCCTGGCCGACGGCACGGTGGTGCTGGACGAGACCGTGCGGACGGGCCGGAACGGCTTCCTGGACCTGTGGCTGCCTCGCGAGGAGGCCATCATGCTGTCCGTCGCGGTCGACGGCTACGGGGCGGAAGGCTTCCTGACGACGTTCGCCGACAGCGCGACGTGCATCACGACGGTGCAGCTGGCGGCCTCGGCACGCTGACGAGGCACGCTGACGAGGCGCGCTGACGAGGTGCGCTTCCCGGCGCCTGGCCAGGCACGCTGAAGCGGCCGCTGGGCCGGGTGGTCACTCGCCTTCGAGGTCGGCGATGTACGCCTTCATCTCGGCGATCTCCTCGCGTTGCGCCTCGATGATCCGGTCGGCCAGGTCGCGCACGCGGGGATCGTCGATCTGGGCGCGCTCGCTGGTGAGGATGGCGATCGAGTGGTGGGGGATCATCGCCTTCATCCACGACACGTCGCCGATCGTGGATTGGCTGCGCACGAGCCAGAGCGAGCCTGCGAACAGCACGGCGCTGAGCAGGTAGATGGCGACGTTCGCGCGTCGGCTCGTGTGCATGTGGAGCATGAAGGTCAGCATCACGACCGCCATGGAGGCGCCCATCAGCAGGGCCATGTACAGGCGCGTCTCGCTGAAGAAGAGGTGGTCGAGGGCGTAGCTGTTCACGTAGGTGAGGCCGAACATCACCGCCGTCGAGGTCGCGATCATGGCGGCGAACCGCAGGTAGGTCTTGGCGACGTCGTTCATGGAGGCTCCTT
>CAZHCI010000077.1:1207-12031 GCA_964530905.1 uncultured bacterium | reverse complement strand
GCACGCGCTCCGCTCGTTCCCGAGTGGTCGCTGGATCCCGGGCTCTACGTCGCGTGGGACGGGTCGGTCAGCGCCGACCTCGGACTGGGGCTTCGCGTCCCGCTCCTGAGTCCGAGTCGAGACCGCGAGCGCCGCGAGGCGGCGTCCGCGTCGCGACGCTCGCGACTCGAGCTCGAGCTCCGGGCTCGCGAGGCGGCGCAGGACGTCATCGAAGCGCGCCTGGCGCTGTGGCGCCTGTCGCGGCAGCTTCGGCTGGCCGTGGAGGCACGATCGGTTCGGGCGTCCGCTCCGGCCGAGCTCGCTCACCGAGCTGCGAGGCTGGCTCGGCTCGAGCCCGACCTCCGCTTCGAGCAGGAGCGCCTCGGGCGCACGATCGCCCGTGGCGTCGGCGTCCAGCATGCGCCCGAGGTTGCGGGCGCCGCCTGGTCGGCGCTGCTGGCGCGGCCGGTCCCGCAGACGTGTCCTGACGGCTCGACGAACGTCCGGCTCGCGTCCGAGGCGTTGCGCGCCGTGGTCGCGAGCGAGCGAGCCGGGTTCGCGAGGGCGCCGTCGGTCACGATCGGTGCGTCGACGGACGTTCGCCTGAGGGAGCTCGGAACCGTCGACGCGGACGTGGAGGCCAGCCTCTGGCTCTCCGTCGGGTTTCCTGCCGAGGCGCCGGCCGCCGGCCGGCTCGAGGCCCGTGCGGACCGAACCGGTCTTCGCGTGACCGTGCAGGCCCGAAGCGACCGGGACGAGCGGTGGGGCGGCTGGCAGTCGGTCGCCGTCGCCCGAGCCGACCTCGACGAGGCGCGTTTCCGGGCACGCGAACGAACGGCCCAGGCGCTCCACGAGCTGGCGTCGGCGCGGGCGGGCCTCGACCGCCTCGACGAGGCGTCCGGGACGGGCACCGAGGTCGAGCGCGAGGTCGAGCGGCTCGAGCGTGGCTGGGAGCGGGCGGACCTCGAAGCGCGCGTCGCCATGCTGGTGGTGCACCTCGCGCTCGACTGCGCAGGAGCCCGCAGCCCGGACGCGCCGTCGTCCGGGCACGCCGACACGGTTCCGAGTCGCGGAACCCCCGTCCTGGACGATCGATCCGTGATACGATTCCAAGTTGCCGCTTCGTAGCGGTGACCCACGCCAGGGGCCTGCGTCCCTGACGGCGTTCCGGCCGTGCGCCGCTTCGCCGTGCGGCCGGTCCTCGCGTCCACGTCGGACGCCGGAGCCGCTCGCGCCGGTCATCCCAACCCGGGAGGAGGTGACATATGAGCAAAACCGCTGAATACGATCTCAACGTGATCCTCGATCCGAACCTGACGGAAACGCAGCTGCAGACCGAGAAGGACGCGATCGACGCTCAGATCGCTCGGAACGACGGCGAGCTGGTGAAGCTCGACGAATGGGGCTCGCAGCGACTCGCGTACCCGATTCGCAAGCTGAACGAGGGCTACTACCTGATCTACCGCCTGAAGCTCTCGCTCGACAAGCCCAAAGTGATCGAGGCGGCGCTGCGTCAGCGCGACAACGTCATGCGCGTGCTGGTCGTCAAGGATCGGCCCGAGTGGCGCACGCTGAAGAAGAAGGCGCCCGCCGCTGGAGCCGCCGCCGACTGAGGCGACGCGACGACGACACCCTCCGTCGGCCCACGGCCGACGAACACGGACTCACGAATCCGTCGAGGAGACCATGGCACGAGGACTCAACCACGTGATGATGGCCGGCACGCTGGTCCAAGAACCCGAGATGCGCTACACCCCTGGCGGGTTGGCGATTCTCGAGCTGAACTTGGCCGGCAACGACCACGTGATCGGCGACGACGGCAAGGAACGCGAGCTGGCCTGGTACCACCGGGCGACGGTGTTCGGGAACCAGGCCGAGATGCTCGCCGATCAGCTTCACGCAGGCGATCCCGTGTTCGTCGAAGGCCGCGTCGACTACCGCTCCTGGGAGGCCCAGGACGGTCAACGGCGCACCGCGCTCGACGTGGTGGCGACCCGGGTCGAAGGCATGACCTTCGGTCCTCGCAAGGGCGAGACGACGGTATCGGACGCGCGCGGCCAAACGCGGCTTCGCGGAGCGCTGAACGAAGTCTCGCTGATCGGCAACCTCACGCGCGACGCGGAGCTTCGCTACACGCCCTCCGGGGCGGCCGTCACCCGCTTCAGCGTGGCGGTGAACGAGCGCTACCGCGATCGCAGCGGCCAGGACCAGGAACGGACCCACTTCGTGGACGTCAACGTGTGGCGGGACCTGGCCGAAGGGTGCGCCGAGCTCGCCAAGGGGGATCCGGTCTTCGTGATCGGCCGCCTGGTCAACGATTCGTGGACGGACCGTGACGGAAACCGGCGCTTCACGACGCGCATCGAAGGGTCGCGCGTGGAGTTCTTGACCCGCGGTCCCGGACCTGGTGGATCCGGGACCCGCCGTGGACCGTCGCCGCAAGACAGCGACGACGCCCATGGTGCCCAGGCAGGACAAGACCGCCGGCTCGACATCGACGACGAATTCCCACCCGAGGAGGATCTACCCTTCTGATGGCACGAGAGAGCAGCAGCAGCAGCAGCAAAGGAGCCCCCCGCCGCGGTCGCGGCGGAGCGGGCGGAGGGCGCCGCGGCCGTAGGCCGAAGGTATGCCCGTTCTGTACGGGCGAGATGGAGATCACCGCGTACCACGACTCGCGCATGGTGCGTCGCTTCATCAGCGATACCGCCAAGATCCTTCCGCGCCGCCGCACCGGCGTGTGCGCCAAGCACCAGCGTCGCCTCGCGACGACGGTGAAGCGCGCCCGCATGCTGGCGTTGGTGCCGATCACCGAGAAGCTGGTGCGCAAGTGAACGTCATCCTGCTCGAACCCGTCTCGAATCTCGGCGAAGCCGGCGATGTCGTGCAGGTCAAGCCGGGCTACGCCCGGAACTGGCTGGTTCCGCAGGGTCTCGGGCTTCCCGCCACGGAGTCCAACCGGGCCGAGCTCCAAGCCCGCCTGGCGCAGCGCGCCCGGCAGCTGTCCGCCCGCAAGGCCGACGCCGAGCGCCTCAGGGAGATGCTCGCCGACGCCGCCGTGGAGATCCGCGTCAAGGCCGGCGAAGAGCGCATCTACGGCTCGGTCGGCAACAAGGACGTCGCGGAAGCCCTGAAGCAGGCGTACGACGTCGACGTCGACCGACGCAAGATCGAGCTCGCCGAGCCGATCAAGACGCTCGGCGAGTACGTCGTTCCCTACAAGCCTCACCCCGAGGTCCAGATCGACCTGAAGGTGCACGTGGTCGCCACGGACTGATCCCTCGCGGATCATCGAACGAGCGGGGCGGACGCCGATCGGCGTCCGCCCCGCTCGTCGTTCCGGCCGGCCCGTTACGGCCGGCCCGTTCCGCTCAGCGCTCGGGCCGGTACCGCTCCACCCGGATCAGGTTCGTCGAGCCACGCACGCCGAACTGCACGCCCGCGGTGATCACGTACCGCGCACCCGGCTCGACGAGGTCGACCTCGCGGATCGCCTTGGTGGACGCGTCGACCATGTCGTCCGTCGAATGGATCTCGTCCCTGTAGTACGGAACGACGCCCCACGACACCGCGAGCTGCCTGTACGAGCGCTCGCTGGGCGTGATCGCCAGGATCGGCGATCCGGGCCGGTTGCGGGCGACGCGCAGGGCGGTGCTGCCGCTGGACGTGAACGACACGATCAGCTGCGCGGACAGGCTGTACGCCATCTGCACCGCCCCGAGCGACACGGCGTCCGCCGTCGTGTCCTCGGGCGCCGGGGTGATGTCGCGCATGCCGGAGCGGTAGCCTTCGTCCGCCTCGACCGTCCGCGCGATGCGGTCCATGATCCGTACCGCCTTCAGCGGGTACGCGCCCACCGCCGTCTCGCCCGACAGCATCGTCGCGTCGGTCCCGTCGTAGATCGCGTTCGCCACGTCCGACGCCTCGGCGCGCGTCGGCGTCGGAGCGTCGATCATCGACTCCAGCATCTGCGTCGCGGTGATGACGGGCTTGCCGGCCTCCAGACAGGCACGGATCAGCCGCTTCTGGATCAGCGGCACTCGCTCGGGCGCCATCTCGACGCCCAGATCGCCACGCGCCACCATCACGCCGTCCACTTCGCGCAAGATCTCGGGGAAGCGCTCGACCGCGCCCGGCTTCTCGATCTTCGCCATCAGCTTGGCTTGCGACCCGGCCCGAGCCAGGTAGTGCCGCGCCAGCAGCAGGTCGTCGCGACTCCGGACGAAGCTGATCGCGACCCAGTCCACGTCGAGCTCCACGCCGAAATGCAGATCGCTGACGTCCTTGTCGGTCAGGGCGGGGATCGAGAGGTCGGCCCCGGGGATGTTGATCCCCTTGTTGTTGCTCAACGTTCCACCCAGCGTGACCTTCGTGTGGATGGTGGCGTCGTCGACCGAGACGACCTCGAGCGCCAGGCGACCGTCGTCGAGAAGCAGCGCGTTGCCGGGCTTCACGTCGCGTCGAAGGCCTTTGTACGTGATTCCGACACGCGTCTCGTCGCCGGGCGAGTCGTCCTCGCACGTCAGCGCGAACGCTTGTCCCTCCTCGAGCTCGACGCTTCCCTCCTCGAAGGTGCCCGTGCGGATCTTGGGACCTTGCAGGTCTTGCAGGATGCCGATCGACCGCCCGGCCTGCGCGGCCGCCTCGCGGATCGTGGCGGCGTTCTTCTGGTGCCCCTCCCGATCGCCGTGCGAGAAGTTCAGGCGGAACACGTCGACCCCGGCCTCGATCAGCTCCACGATCTTCTCGGGCGAGCTGGTCGACGGTCCCAGCGTCGCGACGATCTTCGTGCGCCTGGCTCGTTTCACTGTCGGAAGGCGCTGCGGCCGAGGAAGCGCGCGCCCGAGCCGAGCTCCGCCTCGATCTCGAGCAGCCGGTTGTACTTCGCGAGGCGATCGCTCCTGGAGGCCGAGCCGGTCTTGATCTGTCCGGCGTTGACGGCGACGGCCAGATCGGCGATGAACGCGTCCTCGGTCTCCCCGGAGCGGTGGCTGATCATGGCGCTGTAGCCGTTGCGCATCGCGAGGTCGATGGCCTCCATCGACTCCGACAGGCTTCCGATCTGGTTCACCTTGACGAGGATCGAGTTCCCGACGCCTTCCTCGATCCCCCGCGCCAACCGCTCGGTGTTCGTGACGAACAGGTCGTCGCCGACGAGCTGCGTCTTGTGGCCCAGCACGCGCGTCAGCTCCGCCCACGCCGCCCAGTCGTCCTCGGCCAGGCCGTCCTCGATCGAGATGATGGGGTAGCGCTCGACCCAGTCGGCCCAGTACTCGATCATGCCGGCGGCATCGAGGGTCTTCCCTTCCGCTCCCAAGTGGTACGCGCCGTCGCGGAAGAACTCGGTCGAGGCGGGATCGAGCCCGATGGCGATCTGGTCGCCGGGCGTGTAGCCCGCCTTCTCGATCGCTTCGAGGATGACCTCGATCGCCTCCTGGTTGCTCTTCAGGTCGGGCGCGAATCCGCCCTCGTCGCCCACCGCGGTGGCGTAGCCGCGCGCCGCGAGCACCTTCTTCAGGTGGTGGAACGTCTCGACGCCGGCACGGAGCGCGCCCGAGAAGGTGTCGAACCCGACCGGCGCGAGCATGAACTCCTGCATGTCGACGTTGTTGTCGGCATGCTCGCCGCCGTTGATCACGTTCATCATCGGCACGGGCAGGGTCCTGGCACCGATGCCGCCCAGGTAGCGGTAGAGCGGCATCTCCATCGTCTCGGCCACGGCGCGCGCCGCGGCGAGCGAGACGGCGAGGATGGCGTTGGCGCCGAGCTCGCTCTTGTTGGGCGTGCCGTCGAGCTCGATCATGATGCGGTCCAGCTCGAGCTGGTCGGCCGCGTCCATGCCCAGCACGGCGGGTGCGATGCGCTCGTCGACGTTCTGAACCGCCTGCAGGACGCCTTTGCCGAGGAAGCGATCTCCCCCGTCGCGCAGCTCGACCGCTTCGTGCGCTCCGGTCGACGCGCCCGAGGGCACGGCGGCTCGCGCCTCGATGCCGCTGACCAGGCGTACGGTCGCGGCGACGGTCGGGTTGCCTCGCGAGTCGAGCAGCTCGAGCGCGCGGACGTCTTCGATGTGCGTCATGGGTCCTCCTCGTCACGGGCCGTGACCGGCCGTGCGAAAGCCGGCGTCCGGGTCGTCGCGACGCTCGGCCTAATGGCGACCGGTGGACCTCGGCGGTCCGACGGTCGGTCTCGTCGCGCTCATCCTACCGCCGTGAACGCCCCGGGCTTCGCGACGACGCACCTTTCGCCTCGAAGCGCGTCTTGGAGGGCGCCGGGCTGCGGCGACCGGCGTCGGAGGCGGACGGCTCAGCCGGTGCGGAGGGGAACGACCATCGCCAGGTAGCTCGGATCGTCGGGATCGGCCAGCACGCTCGGACTCGTCGGACCGGAGAACGATACGCGAAGCGTGTTCTCGAGCGGCGAGAGCGCGTCGGTGAGGTACTTCGCGTTGTAGGCCAGGGCGATCTCGGCGTCCGTTCCCTCCTGCTGGACGGGAATGGCCTCCTGCGAGCGTCCGTAGGCGCCCTCGGCGGTGATCTGCAACGTGCCGTCCTTGATGAACAGGTCGACCCGGTTGTTGGCCGTCTTGTCGGCCATGACCGCCACCCGCGTGACCGCCTCGCGAAGCGTCGCGGCGTCCAGCGTGATGGCGACGGGGAAGCTGCTCGGGATCACCCGGCGGTAGTCGGGGAACGTCCCCTCCATCAGCTTCACGTTGAGGCGCACGTCGTCGGTTCGGATCGAGACTTGCCCCTCGGCGACCGCGAGCTCCACGTCTCCGTCGTGCGCGAGCTTGATCATCTCGTCCACGCTGCGCGCCGGCACGATCAGCTCGGCGTCCAGTCCGCTGGGCTCGTCGAGGTCGTAGTACGCCAGGCGGAACCCGTCGGTGGCGACGGCGCGGCTGCCGTCATCGGACAGCTCCAGCTTGACGCCGCGGAAGATCGCTTGGTACTCCGCGACCGCTGCGGCGTAGCGCACGCTGCCGAGCGCCCGAGCGAACGCGCCGGCCGGCAGCTTGCCGGCGTAGTCGTCGGGGAAGCGCACGGTCGGCGCGCTGCCTGGATCGACGAGCTGCAGCCGGGTGGCGAAATCCCCTGCGGACACGAGCAGCTCCGACTCGGCGACCTCGATGTCCACGACGTCGCCCGGGAGCGCGCGAACGACCTGGCCGAACACTTGCGACGGAAGGGCTAGGGAGCCTTCGCCGCGGACGTCGGCCCGCACGGTCGATTCGATGTCGATGTCTAGGTTCGTCCCGCTGAACCTCAGCGCGTCTCCGAGGAGGTCGATGCGAAGAAGATTCAGACCAGGGTTGCTGCTCCGGGTAGGGATGATGCGTTCGACATTGTGTAGAGCGTCTGCGAGCGCTTTCTTCGGTACCTGGACCTTCATGGACGTCTCCTGACGGGCGAGGGTGTGGCGGCAGCATACCGCATACGGTGGGACCGCTCCGGATCGCTCCTACACGCGCTCGAGCGGTTCGGGCCCTCGGATCGGACCGGTCGAGCCCCACGCTCGTCGACTCGGCGGGGACGGGTCGATCGTTTCCAAGGAGATGAAGACTCCCTGACCTATCGTAGGGGGTGTGGAGCGAGTGGAAAACGCGATTTCGGCCCGTGGGGGACGGCCTCCCGGGTGTGCACGTCGATGTTGACAACCGAGGCGAGGCTGTGGACAACGCGCGAATCGATCCACACGCATTCACAGGCTCGATCCGAGGCGACTTGTCCACACGCCGGTCCACACGTTGTCCACACGTCCTCCACAGCGCTGTCCACAGGGCCCGTGGAACGCGGCGATAATGCCGTCAGGGACGACGAAACCTCGGTCGTTCGAACGTCGTATCCGACGCTGTACGGTCGGGTCGGCAGGGCACCGCGGGCGGGTCGTCAGCAGGGCGGCCGGCTCCCAAGAGGCGACGAACGACGTGCGGGACGATGTGGACAACGCGGTCCGAGCTGTGGACAACGTTGTGGAGGGACGCGAGAGAAGCGGTCCTGACGACGATCGTCTTGGCGGTCGCGCGCTACGGGGTGCGACACGTCCGGGAGCTCGAGGAGATGGCGCTCGAGGAGCCGGAGCTCAGCCCAGCATGCCGCGAATGTCGGCGACGGCCTTGCTCAGATCGGCGTCGTCGTCGATCCGTTCGTTGATCTTCTTGACGGCGTAGAACACCGTGGAGTGATCGCGTCCGCCGAAGAACGCTCCGATCTCCGGGAACGAGTGCGCGGTCAGGTCGCGGATCAGGTACATCGCGATCTGCCTAGGACCGACGAGCTCTTGTCGGCGGCCTTTCGACGTCAGATCGTTCGGCTCGAGCCCGAAGTGCTTGGCCGTCGCACGGAGCACGTCGGCCATCGTGGGCGTCACGTCGCTGGGCGCGAAGACGTCGGAAAGCGCCTTCGCGGCGATCTCGCGGGACAGCGGCACGTTGTTCATGCTGGCGAACACGATCACGCGGACCAGCGCGCCCTCGAGCTCGCGAATGTTGCTCGTCGCGTGGCGCGCGATGTACTCGACGACCTCGTCGGGAACCTTCACGCCTCGGTACTCGGCGTTCATGGTCAGGATCGCGATGCGCGTCTCGAACTCGGGGGGCTGAATGTCGGTGATCAGGCCCCACTCGAACCGACTGCGCAGCCGGTTCTCGAGCGTGGGGATGTCTTTCGGCGGCCTGTCGGAGCTGACGATGATCTGCTTGCCCGACTCGTAGAGCGCGTTGAACGTGTGGAAGAACTCTTCCTGGGTGCGTTCCTTGCCGGCGATGAACTGGATGTCGTCGACGAGAAGAAGATCGATCGAGCGGTAGCGGTCTCGGAACGACGTCATCCGGTCTTCGCGGATCGCGGTGATCAGCTCGTTCGTGAACGCCTCGGTCGTCGCGTATTCGACTTGGAGCTTCGTGTAGCGTCCCAGCACGGCGTGGCCGACCGCATGCATCAGGTGGGTCTTGCCGAGGCCCGCCTCGCCGTAGAGGAAGAGCGGGTTGTACGCCCGGCCGGGAGATTCCGCGACCGCCAGCGCCGCCGCGTGCGCCAGATTGTTGTTGGGTCCGACGACGAAGTTCGAGAACACGTACTTCGGGTTCAGCGCGACCTTGGTCCGGGGCGGCGCGTCGGGCACGGCGTCGGGCGTGGACTGGAACATGTCCTGCTGCTCGGTGTGCTGGAACGGGACGACCTGGAAGCCGACCCTGGGCGAGGGCGCCCCCAGGTCGCGCAGCGCCGTCTCGAGGACCGTGGCGTAGTGCGTCTTGAGCCAGTCGCGGGCGAACGAGTGCGGAACCCCGATCATGTAGGTGCCGTGCTCGACGCCGAGCGGCCGCACCTGTTGGAACCAGGTGCGGTACTCCACGTCCGGGATCTGCTCCTGAACGTAGTCGAGGATGTCGTCCCAGATGGCGTGGTCCTGACTCATGACGTTGGGGTCCTCCGGCCGGCGGCCTGGCGAGCACGATATCAGACGGGACGGCTGCGATGCGGGCGCGGCCGAGGCGTCACGCTATACTCCTGCGGCGCGGGCACCGAGGAGACGAGCCGGACGCCGCGCACGCTCGGAGGGAGGGAACGCCATGCAGTACGACGTCGTCGTCGTGGGGGGTGGACACGCCGGGATCGAGGCCGCGATCGCGGCCGCGCGCCTGGGGTCGCGTGTGGCGATGGCTCTCCCCCATCCCGACCGGATCGGCCTGATGCCGTGCAATCCCGCCATCGGCGGGCCGGGCAAGTCGCAGCTCGTATTCGAGATCCACGCGCTGGGTGGAGCGATGGGCGAACTCGCGGACGCGACCGCGATCCACGCGCGCACCCTGAACGCCAGCAAGGGGCCGGCCGTGCAGTCGCTGCGCGTACAGAACGAGCGTGACGGCTACGCGACCGCAGCGCGTGAGCGCATCGAGTCCACGGAGGGCGTCACGCTGGTGCGCGGCGAGGTCGCGGCCCTGGAGGTCGAGGACGACGTGGTCGCCGGCGTCCGCATGGCGGACGGGCGGCAGGTGCGGGCGCGCGCGGTCGTGCTCTGCACGGGGACGTTCCTCGCCGGGGTCGTCTGGTACGGAAAGAAGAGCCGCGAGGCGGGCCGGCAGGGCGAGGCGCCGGCACGCCACCTGTCGAGGAGCCTCCGGGCGACGGGCCACGAGCTGTTGCGGTTCAAGACCGGAACGCCACCGAGAGTTCGGGCAGACTCCGTCGATTTTTCCGTTCTGGACGTCGTTCCTGCCGATTCTCCAGCGGGCTCGTTCAGCGGTCGCCCGGGACCGCGCGCGACGGAGATGCCGACCTGGCTGACGAGGACGACGCCGGCGACGCACGCCTTGATCGAGGAGAACCTGTCGCAGTCGGCGATGTACGGCGGCGTGATCGACGGCCAGGGGCCCCGCTACTGCCCGTCGATCGAGGACAAGGTGGTCAAGTTCCGCGACAAGGATCGCCACCTGTTGTTCGTCGAGCCGGACGGGGTGCGGACCAGCGAGGTGTACCTGCAAGGGTTCTCGTCGTCGATGCCCCCCATCTTGCAGGACGACATGATTCGGACCCTCCCCGGCTTCGAGCGCGCCGTGATTCAACGCTACGCCTACGCGGTCGAGTACGACGCGTTGGACCCGACGCAGCTGGACGTGACGTTGATGTCCAAGCGCCTTCCGGGCCTGTTCAGCGCCGGTCAGATCAACGGCACCAGCGGCTACGAGGAGGCTGCCGCCCAGGGGCTCGTCGCGGGGGTGAACGCGGCGCGCTGGGCGGTCGGCGAGGAGCTCGTCTTCGTGCGACGCGACCAGGGGTATCTCGGTGTGCTGTTGGACGACTTGGTGCGCTGGGGGATCGACGAGCCGTACCGGATGCTGAC
>CAZHCI010000077.1:0-1107 GCA_964530905.1 uncultured bacterium | reverse complement strand
GGGATCGTCGTCGCGGCGGCGTTCGAGGGCGTGTCGCTGGAGCTGGTGGAGCGTCGGCGCAAGCGCGCCACGTTCTTGAGGATGGCGGCGGCGTCCGTGGCGGGAGCGTACGTGGAGGTGCGCGCGGGCGACGTTCGCACGACGGAGGGCGCGGCCGTGGACGTCGTGCTGGCGCAGGCGGTCGGCACGCTGGAGCAGGTCTACGGACTGACCCGGCATCGGCATGCCGCGAGCGTCGTGCTGATGTCGCGCAAGGGCCCCGAGTGGCGCGCCGAGGTCGCGTCGCTCGAGGCCGCCATCGGCGCGATCGTCGCCGTGGTCGCCGAGGAGCCGATGAGCCGGCGTGGTACGCTCGTCGCCGTTCGTGCGCAGGGAGGCTTGCCGTGCCGATCGTCGGTGTGATCAATCAGAAGGGCGGCGTCGGCAAGACCACCACGGCGGTCAACCTCGCGGCGGCGCTGGCGGAGCGGCGCCGCGTGCTGCTCGTGGACCTCGATCCTCAGGCGAACGCCAGCTCCGGACTTGGCGTCCACGAGCCGGAGCGCACGATCTACGACGTCCTCGTGGGCGAGGTGGCCGCCCGGCGTGCCGTCGTTCGTTGCGGGACGCCGAATCTGTTCGTGCTTCCGGCGTCGGCCGACCTCGCTGGCGCAGCGGTCGAGCTCGACGCGACGACGGAGGACCTGCTGTTGCTTCGCAAGGCGCTCATCGGGGTCCGGCCGAACTACGACTTCGTCATCGTCGACGCGCCGCCGTCGATCGGCGCGCTGACGCTGAATGCGCTGGCCGCCGCGGACCAGCTGATCGTTCCGCTTCAGACCGAGTACTACGCGCTGGAGGGCATCGCGGGGATGATGGAGACGGTGGAGAGGGTTCGCGCCTCGTTGAACGAGGAGCTACGCATCCTGGGAATCCTGCTGACGATGTTCGACGGTCGCACGAAGCTTTCGCAGCAGGTCGAAGAGAACGTTCGAAGCCATTTCGAGGACGAAGTGTTCCGCACGGTGATCCCGCGCAACGTGCGGCTCGCGGAGGCGCCGTCGTACGGGACTCCGATCTTCGAGTACGCGGCGACGTCGCAAGGGGCGCTGGCCTACCAGGCGCTCG
>CAZHCI010000076.1:0-12082 GCA_964530905.1 uncultured bacterium | reverse complement strand
GAAGCGCGAGTCGAAGGGGGAGCGGGAGCCCACGTCCGAAGCGTGAGCGAGGACCGGTCGGAATCGATCGGCCTGGCGCTGGTGCTGGCCGCCGCGGTGCTGTGGGGCCTGCTGGGGGTGTTCACCGCCGGCCTGCTCGACCTCGGCGTCGGCCCGGTCGAGATCGCGTTCTGGCGGGCGCTGTTCGGCGGGAGCGCCTTCCTCGCGCACGCCCTGGTCGCGCGGCGGCTGGTCCGGCTCCACTGGCGCAGCGGCCTCGCGACGGCCGCGTTCGCGGCGGTCGGCGTGAGCGTGTTCTACGTCGCGCTGATCCGTGCGATCGACCTGGGCGGCATCAGCCTGGCGTTCGTGCTGCTGTACACCGCGCCGGCGTGGGTGACGCTGCTGGCCGGCCCCGTGCTGGGCGAGCGACCGGGCCGGCGTCAGTGGCTGCTGGTGGGCGGCTCGGTGGTGGGCGTGGCGCTGGTGTCGTCCGCCCGCGGGGAGGGCGTGACGGCGTCGCCGGCGGCCGTCGGCTGGGGGCTGGCCGCCGGGCTCGGCTACGCGAGCTACTACCTGTGGGGCAAGCGGCTGCTGGTTCGGCAGGCGCCGGTGCAGCTCTACGGCCTGGCGCTGCCGCTGGGCGCTGCCGGAATCGCCCCGTTCGTGACGTGGAGCGCGAAGCCGCCGCTGGCCTGGGCGCTGTTGGCCGGCGCCGCGCTCGTCTCGACCTACCTCGCCTACCTGCTCTACGGGCTCGGCCTGCGGCGCGCGACGGCGTCGCGCGCCGTGCTGGTCGCGACGGTCGAGCCGCTCGTCGCGGGGGCGCTCGCCTGGGCGCTGTACGGCGAGCGGCTGGGCGCCTGGGGCCTGGCGGGCGCGGCGCTGGTGCTCGGATGCGCGGCGGCGTCCGGAATTCGCCCCAGGGCGCCCGGAAGATCGCCGCTGGCGGGTCCGAACCTCCCTTGACCGCCCGGGGGTCCGGTGCTACATTGCGCAACGTTATCGCGCTGCTTGCATACCCTTGCACGACCCTTTTTCGATGAGCCTTTCGTCCCACGCCCCGCTTCGCGCTCGACGCCGCTGACCCCGTTCCCCACGGGCGCCGTCACCTGCGTGACCACGGGTCCGTGGGCCGTCTTCGTGATGGAGGAACCATGAAAGCACCCGTGAAGAACGTCGTTCTCGCCTACTCCGGAGGCCTGGACACCTCGGTCATCCTCACCTGGATCAAGGAGACCTACGGGGCCGAGGTGATCGCGTTCACCGCCGACATCGGCCAGGGCGAAGAGGTCGAGGAGGCGAAGACCAAGGCGATGGCCACGGGCGCCAAGGCCGCCTACGCCGTCGATCTGCAAGAGGAGTTCGTGCGCGACTTCGTCTTCCCCGTCCTGCGCTCCGGCGCGCTGTACGAGGGCTACTACCTGCTCGGCACCAGCTTCGCCCGTCCCCTCATCACCAAGCACATGGTCGAGATCGCCCAGCGCGAGGGCGCCGACGCCGTCGCGCACGGCGCCACCGGCAAGGGCAACGACCAGGTCCGCTTCGAGCTGTCCGCCTACGCGCTCGCGCCCGACATCCGCGTCATCGCGCCGTGGCGCGAGTGGGATCTGAAAGGTCGCGAGGACTGCATCGCGTACCTGCAGGAACGCGACATCTCCGTCCCCATCAGCCGCGAGAAGCCGTACTCGATGGACGCGAACCTGTTCCACACCAGCTACGAGGGCGGCGTGCTCGAGGATCCCTGGACCGAGCCGCCGGCCGGCATGTGGCGGCGCACGGTCGACCCCGAAGCCGCGCCCGACGAGGCGCGCATCGTCGAGATCGAGTTCGAGCACGGCGATCCGGTCGCGATCGACGGCGAGCGGCTCGGCCCGGTCGAGCTCCTGAGCAGCGCGAACGAGATCGCCGGCGCCCACGGGGTGGGCCGCGTCGACATCGTCGAGAACCGCTTCGTCGGCATGAAGTCGCGCGGCTGTTACGAGACACCGGGCGGCACGCTGCTGTTCCACGCCCACAAGGCCGTCGAGCAGGTCACCCTCGACCGGCAGGTGCTCAGGATGCGCGACGAGATGGTCCCCGCCTACGCCCAAGCGGTGTACGACGGGTTCTGGTACGCCCCCGAGCGCGTCGCCATGCAGACCTTCATGGACCACGTGCAGCGCCCGGTGACGGGCGTCGCGCGCCTGAAGCTGTACAAGGGCGCGGTCTCGGTGCTGGGCCGCAAGAGCCCGAACAGCCTCTACCGCCAGGACGTGGTCACGTTCGAGGAGGACGAGGTGTACGACCAGAGCGACGCCGACGGGTTCATCAAGCTGAACGCGCTGCGCCTGCGCATCGCGCGCCAGCTCGAGCAGGGGGGCGACGGGGCGTGAGCCCCGCCGGTGCCGGCGACCTCGGCTCCGGACGCGCCTACGACGCCGCACGTCTACGCTGGGCCGCCGACGCGGACGCCGAGACGCTCGCCAGTCTGTGGCGGACCGGACGCGAGGCGGACGGCGCGGACGCTCCGCCCGAGGACGCCGCCGGAATGCGCGACTGGCTGGAGCACGGCGGAGCGGTGCTGCTCGAGAACGCCGAAGGCCAGCCACAGTGCGCGGTCCGCTGGCGCTGGGGGCAGGACGGCTGGGAGGTCGACCGGATCGCGACGCTGCCCGAGGCCAGGGGACGCGGCTTCGGCCGCTGGCTGATGACGAAGCTCGAGGCGCTGGCCATCAAGCGCAACGTGCCCACGCTCCGCCTGGCGTTGCGGCAGCCCGACCTGCTTCCCTACTACGAGCGCCTCGGCTACCGCGAGGAGTCGCGCGACGGTGGGGTCGTGAGGCTCGTCAAGCGCGTCGGCGGCACCTGGCAGCGTCAGCCCGGGAGCGCGCCGTGAGCACGCCCAAACGGATGTGGGGCGGACGGTTCGCGGAGGACACGGACGTCCTGGTGCAGGCGTTCAACGCCTCGATCGACGTCGACCGGGCCATGGCGCTCGACGACCTGCGCGGCTCGATCGCGCACGCCACGATGCTCGGCGAGACGGGGATCGTCGCGCCCGAGGAGGCGGACGCGCTGGTGCGCGGGCTCGCCGCCCTTCGCGACGACGTCGAGGCGGATCGTTTCGACTGGAGCGTCGCGCTCGAGGACGTCCACATGAACCTCGAGTCGGCCCTCACCGAGCGGCTCGGCCCGGTCGGCGGGAAGCTGCACACCGCCCGCAGCCGCAACGACCAGGTCGCGACCGACTTCCGCCTCTGGCTGCGGCGCCACCTGCGGGTCCTGGTCCGACTGCTGCGCCGCAACCGCCGGGTGCTGGTCGACGCCGCCGCGGCGCACCTGGGCGTGATCCTCCCCGGCTACACCCACCTCCAGGTCGCCCAGCCGGTCCTGTTCTCGCACCACCTGCTGGCCTGGCAGGAGATGTTCGCGCGCGACGAGGGACGACTCCTGGACGCGCTGGCGCGGATGGACGTGTCGCCGTTGGGCGCGGGCGCGCTGGCGGGCACGACGTTCCCGATCGACCGCCACCGGACCGCGGCGCTGCTGGGGTTCGCCCGCCCGGCCGAGAACTCGCTGGACGCGGTGAGCGACCGCGACTTCGCGCTGGAGTTCCTCGCGGCCGCGGCGATCGCGATGATGCACCTGTCGCGGATGTCGGAGGAGCTGATCCTCTGGTCGTCGCAGGAGTTCGGCTTCGTCACGCTTCCCGACAGCCACACGACGGGCAGCTCGATCATGCCGCAGAAGAAGAATCCCGACGTCTCGGAGCTGATCCGCGGCAAGACCGGCCGCGTCTACGGCGCGCTGATGGGCTTGCTGACGGTGATGAAGGGACTCCCGCTGGCGTACAACAAGGACATGCAGGAGGACAAGGAGGGCGCGTTCGACGCCGTCGCCACGCTCCGCGCCTGCCTGACGCTGCAGGCCGAGATGATCCCGCGGCTCGAGGTGCACGCCGACCGGATGCGGGACGCGGCGGCCGGCGCGTACTCGAACGCGACCGATCTGGCCGACTACCTGGCGAAGAAGGGGCTGCCGTTCCGCGACGCGCACGAGGTCGTCGGTCGCATGGTCGCCACCGCCATCGCGCGCGGCGTGCCCCTCGAAGCGCTGCCGCTCGACGAGATGCGCGCGCTGGACGAGCGGATCGAGGCCGACGTGGTCGACGCGCTGGCGCTCGAGACGGTCGTGGCCGGCCGGACCAGCTGGGGCGGCACGGCGCCCAGCCGCGTTCGCGAGCGGATCGAGGCGCTCCGCCGCGAGCTCGAGGCGGACGAGGCGGACGAGGCGGACGACGACGGCGGGCGCGGCGATGCCGGCGCGTTCGGCGAGGCCGGTCCGCGGTGAGCGGCAAGGTGTGGGTCCGGCACGCCACCGCCGAGGACGTGCCGGCGATCTTCGAGAACATCGGCTACTGGGCGTCGCAGAGCCGGATGCTGGTCCGGCCGATGCAGAACATCTTCGAGAACCTTCGCGACTTCTTCGTCGCCGAGGTCGTGGGCGAGGACGGGACCGTCACCTTCGCGGGCAACGGCGCGCTCCACCTGCTGTGGGGCGACATCGCCGAGGTGCGGGGCCTGGCGGTCGCGAAGGACGTGCGGACGCGCGGCGTGGGCCGCGCGCTGGTGGCCGCCTGCGAGGCGGAGGCCCGCCGGATCGGCGTGCCGGTCCTGTTCGCCTGGACGTACGAGGTGGGCTTCTTCGAGGCGTGCGGCTTCACCCTGATCGACAAGACCCGCGAGCTGCACCCCCGGGTGTGGTCGGAGTGCCTGCGCTGCCCGTTCTTCGTAGGCTGCAACGAGAACGGCGTCATGAAGCGTCTCGAGGGCGTGCCGATGCCGCGCAACCTGCCCGAGCCGCCGCCGACCCAGGTGCCCCCCGGCATCCGCTGACGCCGTGGCCGGACATCCGGCGACAGGGCGGTAGGCTGACGCCATGGCCCGACCCCACGTCCTGCTGCTCCACACCGGCGGCACGCTCGGCATGCGCCGCGGCCCGCACGGCTACGTTCCCGAGGCGGGACATCTCGAGCGGCTCCTCGCCAGGATCGACGCGCTCGATCGACCCGAGCTCCCCAGCTACCGCCTGGTCGAGCACGCCCCGCTGCTGGACAGCTCCGACACCCGGCCGTCCGACTGGCAGCGCGTCGCCGACACCCTGGTCGAGGAGCAGGCCGGCGTCGACGGCTTCGTCGTGCTGCACGGCACCGACACGATGGCGTACACCGCCTCGGCGCTGGCGTTCCTGCTCGAGGACCTCGATCGGCCGGTGATCCTCACCGGCGCGCAGATTCCGCTGGCGGAAGCGCGGAGCGACGCGCGCGAGAACCTGATCACCGCCCTGCTGCTCGCGACCCGGCCGGAGCTGGCCGAGGTCGGCGTGTACGCGGGCGGCCGGCTGCTGCGGGGCGTACGGGCGACGAAGGTCTCGACCTCGGGCTTCGACGCGTTCCAGAGTCCCGACGCCGCTCCGATCGGCCGGGCGGGCGTGACGATCGAGCTGGCCACCGACCGGCTTCGGGCGGCCGGCCCGGGCCCGCTGCGCACCACCAGGCTGCGCGACGCGCAGGTCCTGGCGTTGCGGCTGTTCCCCGGGATCGGCGCCGAGACGCTTCGCAACGTTCTGCGCGATCCGGTCGAGGGCATGGTGCTCGAGACGTACGGCGCGGGCAACGCGCCGCGCGATCCGGCGCTGCTCGAGGTGCTGGCCGAGGCGCACGACCGCGGGGTCGTGATCACGGCGGTCACGCAGTGCCTGCGCGGAGGGGTGCGGATGGGCGACTACGCGACCGGCTCGGCGCTGGCCGCCGCGGGCGTCGTCCCCGGCGGCGACATGACCGCCGAGGCGGCGCTGGCCAAGCTGATCTGGCTGCTGTCGCGGGAGCGCGACCCGGCGGCCGTGCGGGCCGCCATGACGACCGACCTCCGGGGCGAGCTGACGCCCGAGGGGCGGGCGGCATGAGCGGCCCCGGCGAGCGCGAACGGCGCGAAACGGGGCTTCCCATCGACCACGTCGGGGTCGCCGTGCACGACTTGGACGACGGTGCGGCGCCGTGGAGCCTGCTGGGCCTGCCCGCGGCGGACGACGAGACCGTGCCGGACCAGGGCGTCCGCGTCCGCATGCTCCGGGCCGGGGACACCGAGGTCGAGCTGCTCGCACCGCTGGACGATTCCTCGCCGATCGCGCGCTTCCTCTCGCGCCGCGGTCCGGGCGTGCACCACGTCGCGTTCCGCGTGGAGGACGTCGAGGCGGAGCTCGCCCGGCTGCTCCGCGAGGGCGCCCGGGCCGTGGACCTGGCGCCGAGGCCCGGCCGGGCCGGCAGCCGGGTCGCGTTCCTGCACCCGTCGTGGGCGGGCGGCGTGCTGGTCGAGCTGGTGCAGCCCGCCGATTCCGAGCGGCCCTCGTGAGGCGCTCGACGTGAGGCGCTCGGCGTGAGCCGGTCCACGCTCGTGCGCGTCGTTCGCGTGCTCCCCGCCGTCGCGTGGGCGGCCGGCGTGTGGTGGCTGTCCTCCCAATCCGATCCCCCCGGAAGCGGCCTGCTCGACGTTCCCCACATGGACAAGGCGGGGCATGCCGGGCTGTTCTTCGTGCAGACGGTGTTGCTGCGGCTGGCCGGGCTTCGCGTCGTTCCCGCGCTGCTCGTCGCGCTGGGACTGGGCGTCGCGGACGAGCTTCACCAGGCCACCGTGCCCGGCCGCTCGCCGCAGCTCGCCGACCTCGCTGCCGACCTCGCTGGAGCGGTTCTGGCCGTGGCGGCGGTGAGATGGTTGGCACCCGGTCGCCGGTCCGCGCGGTAACGTGCGTCAGGAACGGAGGTCCGATCCCGTGAAGCTCGCCATCGTCGGTGCCGGAAAGATGGGCGGCGCCGTGTTGACCGGAGCCCTTCGCGCCGGCGTGCTCGACGCCGCCGACGTCGGCGTCTACCACCCCGACGACGCGCGGCGCGCGACGCTCGCCCAGCGTTACGGCGTCACGGAGCTCGACGACGACGGCGTTCATCGCGCCGAGCGGATCCTGGTCGGCGTCAAGCCGCAAGCGTTCGAGCGGGTCGCGCCGCTGATCGCGCGGCGCTCCGGCTGCTACCTGTCGATCATGGCGGGCGTGCCGGCGGACGCGATCGCCCGCCGCGTCGGCAGCCGCCGCGTGCTTCGAGCGATGCCGAACCTCGGCGCCCGCGTGCGACTCTCCTCGACGGCGCTGGCCGCGCTTCCGGACGTGAGCGCCGACGATCTGGCGTTCGCCGAGGCGCTGTTCCTGGCCGTCGGCCGCGTCCACCGCATCCCCGAGTCGCAGTTCGACGCGTTCACCGGCCTGGCCGGCTCGGGACCGGCCTTCGCCGCCGTGATCGCCGAGGCGCTCGCCGACGGCGGCGTCCGGACCGGCTTCGGTCGCGACACCGCCCGCGAGCTGGCGCGCCAGGTCCTGCACGCCACCGCTCGCCTGCTCGAGGACGCCGGCCCCGCGGAGCTGAAGGACGAGGTCGCGTCGGCGGGAGGCACCGCCATCGCCGGGATCCGCGCGTTGGAGCGGCACGGCGCCCGCTACGCGGTGATGCGCGCGGTCGAAGAGGCGGCGATCCGCGCAGGCGAGCTGTCGCAGGAGGACGAGGCGTGAGCCGCGCCGCGTACGGGGCCTGCCCGGCACGGGGCGTCGCCAGCCTGCTCGCGACGCTGCTCGCCCTGTCGCTCGCTCTGTCCGCGCTCGGCGTCGCGTGGGCCCAGTCGAGCTACTACCCGTCCGAGGCCGGCCTGACCTGGACGTACTCGAACGGCGAGACGCAGACCTTGTCCGGACCTCGCGACCTGCTGGGCGGCCAGCGGATGGTGTTGACGCACTACTTCTCGGGCGTCCCGGTCAGCGAGGAGATCCTCACCTTCGGCGCGGGCGTCGTCAGCCACGGCACCTCGGCCGGTGGCGAGATCATGCCGTACCAGCCGCCGCTGACGGTCTATCCCCCCTCGCCGCTGCAACCGGGCGACACCTGGCAGAGCACCACGCGGGTGGAGGGCATCGACATCACGCTCTCGAGCGAGGTCGTCGGCCTCAGCGGCGTGCAGACGCCCGCGGGCCGCTTCAACGCCATGCACGTCCGTCAGACCACGCTCACCAGCAGCGGCGGACGCACGGTGCTCGACCTGTTCTTCGTGCCCACCGTCGGCGTGGTCCGTTTCGTCACGCAGGACGGCACGCAGATCGACCTGATCGAGCGCTCGTTCTAGCGCGGTCGCCCGGCGCCTGCCGCCACCTCGCGCGCCGGCTCCAGCCAGGCGGCGCGGACGGCGTCCAGGCGGCCGGCTGCGATCCCGTCCCGGATCTCCTCCATCAGGCGGGCCATGAAGCGCAGGTTGTGGATCGTCGCGAGCTGCTGGCCGAGCTGCTCGTTGGCCTTCAGCAGATGCCGCAGGTAGGCGCGCGAGTGGTGCCGGCAGGCGTCGCAGTCGCATCCCTGCTCGATCGGCCGCAGGTCGTCGGCGAAGCGCGCGTTCTTGAGGTTCAGCCGGAAGGTGGGCAGCGGCGTGCCGTCGTCGTCGATACGGACCAGCACCCCGCCGTTTCGCGCGTTGCGGGTCGGCGCGACCGAATCGAACGTGTCCAGGCCCCGCGCGACGGCCTCGAACACGCTGGCCACGTCGCCGATGCCGAGCAGGTGGCGCGGCTGCGCCTCGGGCAGCTCCGCAACGGTCCAGTCGAGCACCCGGTACATCGTCTCGCGGGTCTCGCCCAGGTTCCCCCCCACGGCGAAGCCGTCGAACCCCATCCCGCCGATCACGCGGGCGGACGCCTCCCGAACGCGCTCGAACGCTCCGCCCTGGACGACGCCGTAGAGCGCCTGTCCGTAGCCGTGCCTAGGCTCGCTCTCACGGAACGCCCGCAGCGACCGCTCCGCCCAGCGGTGCGTCCGCTCCGCGCTCTGCGCGGTGTAGCCCTCGTCGTGCAGCGGGCTGGTGCACTCGTCGAAGGCCAGCGCCACGTCGGCGCCCAGGGCGCGCTGGACCTGCACCGAGATCTCGGGCGTGAACACGTGGCGGGCGCCGTCGACGTGGCTGGTGAACACCACCCGCTCCTCCTCGACGCGGACCATGCCCTGCCCTGCGCGGGACGCCGCGGGACCCGCGCCCTCGCCGGGAAAGATGCTGGCCACCTTGCCGACGCCGTGCTCCAGGCCCGCCCCGAGCGAGAACACCTGGAACCCGCCGGAGTCCGTCAGGATCGGACCGTCCCAGTTCATGAAGCGGTGGAGCCCGCCGTGCCGAGCGACCGTCTCGGCCCCGGGCCGCAGGTACAGGTGGTAGGTGTTCGCGAACAGGATCTGCGTGCCCGCCTCGCGCACGGCCGACGGCAGGACGCTCTTCACGCTTCCCTGCGTCGCGACCGCGACGAACGCGGGCGTCTCGACCGTTCCGTGGGCGGTGCGCAGGCGGCCGCGCCGGGCAGCCCCGTCGCGGGCGAGAATCTCGAAGCCGAAGTCGGTTCCGGTGGACATCGCGAACCATGCTATCCCGGCCCTGACGCCCGTCCCCGGCCCGCACGCGACGAACGCCGTCCTCGGCGCGGCCCGGCGCCTGGACCCCGACGTCTACAGTCTCGCAGGCACCCACCGTGTCGCCTCGGAACGCGGCGAGACCCGGCGGCGGTGCTACGGTCACGCGACTGGAGGTGGAGATGGCACTGCACATCAGCGCCAAGCTCTGCGCCATCGGTCTCGTCGTCGCTTCGCTGGTCCTGGGCTTCCGGACCGAGCGCACCGACACGGTCACCCTTGCGATCGCGCCCGAGGTCCGTATCCTCGCCGATCCGCGAGGGCCCGCGGCGATCTCGGACGTTCCCCACGGACCCGACGCCAACCCGACGTTCACCGTACGCGCCACTGGCTACAACTCCCTCGCGTCGCAGACCGACGCGACCCCGCACGTCACCGCCACCGGCACCCGCACCCGCTTCGGCGTGCTCGCCGTCAGCCGCGACCTGCTCGGCGACGAGCTGCCGTACGGCTCGCTGGTCCGGATTCGCGACCTCGGCGGCTACTACGACGGCCGCGGCTCGGGACGGTTCCAGAGCATTCTCGACGGTCACGGCCTGTTCGTCGTCGAGGACACGATGCACGCCCGCAAACGCAACCAGGTCGACGTGTGGTTCGGCGACTACGCCAGCGCCGTGAACTGGGGCGTGCGGCAGGCCGAAGTCGAAGTCGTGCGCTACGGCTACGACGGGCCTCTGCTCGATCGGCTCGCCGCCGTGCCGTTCGAAGGTCGACCGATCCTCACCGCGTCCGCCCGCTGAGCGTCGCGCGGTAGAGTCCGGCCGTGCCTCTGCCGCTCTACCTCGCGCTCGCCCACGTGCGCCGGCGCGTCCTGCAATCCGCGCTGACCGTCGCCGGCGTCGCCGTCGGGGTCGCGGTCCTGATTCTGGCGCTGTCCCTCACGAACGGGTTCATCGACGAGCTGCTCGACAGCACGCTGCGCGCCACCCCTCACGTCACGCTTCGCACCTACCAGGCCGACGGCCGGATGGTGGACGCCGCCGAGGTGCGGCGCCGCATCGTCGCGCACGACGAGGTGCGCGCCGTCGCGCCGTTCCTGGCGGTCGAGGCGCTGATCGCCCGCCGAGCCGACGCGACGCTGGGAATCTCGGGGCGTCAGGGCTACACCCAGCTGCTCGGCATCGAGCCCGCGCTGCAGGCCGACGTGCTGGACCTGGAGCCCCTCGAAGGCGCGGCGGACGCGATGCGCGACGGAGACGGGGTGATCTTGGGCGCCTCGCTCGCGATGCAGCTCGGGGTCCTGGCCGGCGACGCCGTGCTGGTCCAGGACGTCGCCGGACACCGCGCCCGCTTCATCGTCGCGGACACCTTCCGCGTCGGCAACGAGCTGATCGACGGGCTCGCGTCGTACGCGTCGCTGGCCACCGTCCAGGCGTACCTGGAGGCCCCCGGCGAGATCAGCGGGTACCACGTCCGGATCGCGGACCCCGGCCGGGCCGAGGAGGTCGGGCAGGAGCTCGCCGACCGGTCGGGCCTGCGGGCGATCGCGTGGAGCTCGCTGTTCGGCGGCCTCGTCACGCAGCTCCGCCTGCAGAAGGCGGTGATCTCGGTCGTCGTGTTCCTGATCGTCCTGGTCGCGGCGATGGGGATCGCGAACATCCTCGTTCTGACCGTGGCCGAGAAGACGCCCGAGATCGCGGTGCTTCGCGCTCTGGGCGCGAGCCAGCGACAGATCCTGGCGACGTTCACGCTCGAGGGATCGCTGTTGGGCGGCGCCGGCACGCTGCTCGGGGTCGGCCTGGGCGTCGCCGCCGCCACCTACTTCCGTCTGCAGCCGTTCCCCCTGCCGGGCGACCTGTACTTCATCACGCGGCTCCCCGTCGAGGTCGCCCCCCTCGACGTCGCCTGGGTGGCGGCCCTGTCGCTGGTCACGAGCGGGGCGGCGGGCCTGCTTCCCGCCCGCCGCGCGGCGCGCTTGGATCCGACGAAGGTCCTCAGGTGAGCGGCACTCCGGCGAGCGGTCCGTCCGGGAGCGAGTGGGACGCCCCGCGCGCCGTGGCCTACCTGCTGCGGCTGCTCGCCCGGCGCGACTACGCGCGCGCCGAGCTCGACGAACGGATGCGCCGCAAAGGCGTCGCGGACGAGGTCCGCGAGGCGGCGCTCGTCCGCTTGGCGGAGCTCGCGCTGCTGGACGACCGGCGCGTCGCCGAGGGGCACGTCCGCGGCAGGGCCCACCGCAAGGGACGGCGTGCGCTCAGGCGCGAGCTGGACCGGCGCGGCGTGCCCGAACAGGTCCGTGACGAGGCGCTCGCGCCGCTGGACGATGCGCAGCAGCTCGCCGCGGCCAGCGGCGTGCTGGCGAAGCACGCCTGGCGGTTCGACTCCGGCGACCTCCGCAAGGATCGCGCCAAGGCCGCGGCGTTCCTCGCGCGGCGGGGCTTCGCGGGCGACACGGTGCGAACGGCGGTCGACGCCGCGTTCGACACGGCGAGCGAGCCGGCGAGCTTCGACGAGAGCGGCGTCGCTTGACCGCTCCAGGCCGCGCTGGTAGACTCCCTCGCTGCATCGGGGCGTAGCGCAGCCTGGTAGCGCACCTCGTTCGGGACGAGGGGGTCGGAGGTTCAAATCCTCTCGCCC
>CAZHCI010000075.1:9236-12142 GCA_964530905.1 uncultured bacterium | reverse complement strand
GCGGAGCTCCACGCCGCCACGCCGCTCCGGAGGATGCCCGCCTTCTCGCGCGCGATCGCCGCCAAGGTCGTTCCGAGCACCGCCTGGTGATCCAGCGCGATCGAGCTGACCGCGGCGGCCACCGGCTCGAGCGCGTTCGTGGCGTCCAGCCGCCCCCCCAGCCCGACCTCCATCACCGCGGTGTCGACGCCGGCCCTGGCGAAGGTGACGCACGCCAGCGCGGTGAGCGCTTCGAAGAACGTGGCTCCGACCGCCTCGACGTGGGGCAGGAGCTCCTCGACCGCGTCCTCGAACGCCGCGTCGCTCATCGGCCGGCCGTCGACGGCGACGCGCTCGCCGGGCGACGCGAGGTGCGGACTGACGAACCGGCCGACGTTCCGGCCGTCGGCCCGGAGCATGGCGTCCAGGTGCGCGACCGTCGCGCCCTTGCCGTTCGTCCCGGCGACGAGCACGGCGTCGAAGGCTCGCTGCGGGTCGCCCAGCCGCGCCAGCAGCGCGCGCGTCCGCTCCAGGCCGGGCACCACGCCGAAGCGTTGCATCGCGAACAGCCGCGCGGTGGCGACGTCGCGGCTCACGTGGCGCGGTCCGCCTCGTGGATCCAGCGGGCGTGCGCGTCGCCTGCGGGGGGACGGTCGTGGCGGGCGACGAGCTCCGCGACGCGCCGCGATCCGCCAGCGGCCACGATCATCTCCGCCCCGTAGGCGGCGTGATGGGCGGCCGTCTGCCGCGCGCCCGCGAGGCCGCGCCGGGGCGGCTCGGCGGGTGGCGGGGCCGCCCGCACCAGGTGCACGAGGATCCGCTCGTCGACGCGGTAGCGACGCCGACTCTTGCCGACGTCGTGCAGCAGCGCCGCTCGCACCACGTCCTCCGGCGCGCCGGGATGCGTGCGCAGCAGCGCGCGCGCCACGCGGACGGCGTGATCGCGGTCGCGCGGATCCATCGCCAGGTACAGCCCGCGCTCGGCGTCGCTCAGGCGCGCCGACGCCCAGGCGTCGTCCGGCGCGACCAGCGAACGGTGCACGCCACGGACGGTGCGCAACGTCGCGTTCCACGCCCAGCTCCACGACCTCATGGCGGGAGCGTACCAAGCAGGCGCCGTCCAGGACGTGGTGCCGGGCGTCCTCTGCGCTATGCTGGGCTCGATTCCATGATGACGTCCTGTTCGCTCGTTCACCCGCTCACGGTCCTCCGCCGCGTCCCCCTCGTTCGGGCGGCGCTCCTCTGGGCGACGGTCGCGATCCTGGCGTTCGCGGGCGGTCCCGTCCATGCGCAGGGACTCGCCGAGGATTCTCCCCAGGCCACGACCGGTCCGACCTCCCTCACCGGCGAGGATCCCGAAGCGCTGGCCGACGAGGCCGTGCGGTCCTGGCTCGACACCGAGCCGAGGCCGCTGTCCGAGCTCGGTCGACTGGACGCCGAGACGCTCTGCCGCGAGCTTCCCGGGCTGTTCGCGGCTCCGCCTCCCCCGGCCGGGACCGAGGTCGACATCGACGATCGGCAGCGTCGCGAGACCGACTCGGAGGACCGGCGGCGCTACACCTACGCGGCCGAGGTTCCGCCCGAGCGTCTGGACGTCGTCGAGGTCGTGCTGAGCCGCGACGGTCAGACGTGGCGCGTGGAGCGCGTCGGATTCCAGGTCGAGGCGACGAGCGGCCGCTCGTGGCTTCAGTCCCGTACCGCCGGCATCGGCTTCGCCCTGGTCACGCTTCTCGTGGTGGTGTCGCTGTTCCGGCCGTCGCCGCTGCGGAGCTGGCTGGCTTCGGGGCGCGACGCGGTCCGCGAGCACCGTCGCCTGGTGACCTGGACGATGATCCTCGGCTGGACGGTGGTGGCCGTGGGTCTGTGGTCCGGAAGCCGCCTTCCCGACGCCTGCGAGGACGCCGTGCTCGTCGTCCTGGGCAGCACCCTCGAGCAGGTCGGCGCGACGCAGGCGCTGGCCAGCGGCGACGTCGCTCGCACGGCGCTGGTGATCTTCTACCAGAACTTCTTCGTGGTCACGCTCACCGCGCTGTTCGGCAGCGCCCTGCTGCTGGGGGTGCCGGCCTACCTGCTGGCCGGCGCGTCGTTCCTGGCGCAGTCGACCGCGTTCGGCGTGCTGGGCGTGGGCGGCTTCCCCGAGGTGCTGTTCGTCCTGGTGCTGTTCGTGCTCGAGTTCACGGCCTACTTCCTCGTCGTGTCGGGCGGCGGGATGCTGGTCGTCTCGCTGGCTCGCGGAGGGTTCGCCGGGCTGGGCGCCGGCTACCGGAAGCTGATCTCGACCCTGCCGTGGGCGGCGATGCTGTTGCTGGTGGGCGCCTGGTACGAGGCCGCGATCCTGCTGGCGTTCTGAGCAAGGGTCACGAGGCCTCCCACACCGCTCGAACGGCGGGCGCCACGTCGAGGATCGACGCAGCGCCGTCGAACGCCGGCTCTCCCGGACCGACGACGATCAACGGCACGTCGGCCCGCGTGTGGCGGCGGTGGGCGAGGTCCTCGACGTTGCCGTGGTCGCTGGTGATCACGACGGTGGTGGCCGGGCCGCGAGCGCGCAGCACCCCGGCCACGAACGCGTCGAGGCGCCGGACCAGGTCGCGACCCTCGTCGAGGGTGCCCCGGTGCCCGATCCGGTCGGTGAGCCATACGTCGAGGAACGCGAACGCCTTTCCGGCCGCGGCCGTCGCGAGGCGTTCCCCGGCGCGCTCGGCCCCAGCTGGCCCGGGCACGAAGCCGCCCGGCGGCTCGATCCCCTGAGACGCGAACCAGGCGCCGTCCAGGTCCGCCGCTACCGCCGATCCGTCCCGGTACGCCGCCTCGCCAGGCAGGAGCACGCCCGCGCTTCGCGCCGCGTACGCCGGAGCGTTCAGTCGCAGCCGACCGCGCTCCAATGCGTCGAAGAAGCCGGGCGGGTACGCCCCGCCCCAGGCGAC
>CAZHCI010000075.1:0-9136 GCA_964530905.1 uncultured bacterium | reverse complement strand
GAACGTGCCGCCTGCGACGGCGTCCAGCGTCGGCGTCGGAACCGAGGCGAACGGGTTCCGATCGGCGTCGCCCGGTCCCAGCCCGACGCCGTCGAGAAACACGAACAGGACGCCGGAGGGGGACGGGCCGCTCAGGTGCCGACGCCCAGCGCGGAGCGCGCGCGCGCCACGGTCCTGGCCGCCTGCTCGCGCGCCCGGTCGGCGCCTCGCGCCAGCACCGCGTCGAGCTCGGGCGGATCGGCGGCGTACTCCCGGTAGCGCTCCTGAATCGGTCGCAGCGTGTCCAGGATCGCCTCCAGGGCGGCCTTCTTCAGGTCGCCGTAGCCCTTGCCCTCGAAGCTCGCCTCGAGCGTCTCCATCGGCTCGCCCGTCAGGCTCTGGAGAATGCCGAGCAGGTTGCGGACGCCGGGACCGGCGTGCTCGAAGCGGAGCTCGCGACCGGAGTCGGTCACGGCGCTCATCACCGTCTTCTTGATCCGCGTCTCGCTGTCCAGCAGATGGACCGCGTGCCGGTCGCGCACGCGCGCGTACGACTTCGACATCTTGACCTCGGGGTCGTCGAACCCCATCACGCGCGCCCCGCTCTTGGGAACGACCGCCTTCGGCAGGCGGAACACCTCGCCGAAGAGGTGGTTGAACCGCTGGGCGATGTCGCGGGTGAGCTCGACGTGCTGAACCTGATCCTCGCCCACCGGTACGACGTCGGTGTCGTAGAGCAGGATGTCGGCCGCCTGCAGCACCGGGTAGTCCAGCAGGCCCGTCGAGACCGACTCGCGGCCCTCGCTCTTCGACTTGAACTGCGTCATCCGGTAGAGCCAGCCGAGGGGGGTCGTGCAGTTGAGCAGCCAGGTGAGCTCGGTGTGCTCCCGCACGTGCGACTGCACGAAGACGATGTTCGTCTCGGGATCGATGCCCGAGGCGAGGTACAGCGCCGCCACCTCGCGGCTCTTGGCGCGAAGGGTGCGAGGATCGACGTCCTCGGGAACGGTGAGGGCGTGGAGGTCCACGACGCAGAAGATGTTGTCGCGCTCGTGCTGGTGCTCGGCCCACTGACGCAGGGCGCCGAGGTAGGTGCCGAGGTGAAGATCGCCGGACGGCTGGACGCCCGAGAAGACCCGGGGGCGCGCGCCGGTCGCGGCGGACAGCTCGGCGTCCGAGAGAACGACGTCCGAACGGACGGCGTCGGAGGCGTCGGCGTCTGGGTCGGGGTTGGGTTCCATGAGGCCCGAGGATAGCACCGGCTCGTTCGGCGCCCGTTCAGTCCGCTCGGCCGGCCAGGCGCACGATCCGCAGCCCGAGGCCCTCGATCTCCCAGTCGCCCTGGCCGACCGCGTCGCCGTAGAGGGTGGCGGCCGGAAGGGCGGGCCGCTCGGAGGCTGCCAGGACCGCGGGACGGGCGCCCAGGTTGGCCACGACCAGCACCCGCTCGCCATCGTCTTCGCGCACGAACGCGAGCAACGCCGCGGCGTCCGGATCGAGCAGCGTCGTCGATCCGCGCCGCAGCGCCGGAACGACGCGCCGCAGCTCGATCAGGGTGCGGTACGTCGACCAGAGCGAATCGGGATCCGCCCGTTGCGCCTCGACGCTCAGCGCCGGGTCGTCGGTCGAGAACGAGGTCCACGGCTCGGCGTCGCTGAAGCCTCGCCCGACCCCTGCGGACCAGGTCATCGGCGTCCGCTTCTGCTCGTCGCGATCGCCGGGCCCGTTCGGCATCCCGATCTCCTGGCCGTAGTAGAGCAGCGGCGTGCCCGGGAGGGTCGTCAGCAGTCCTGCGACGAGCTTCAGGCGCGGCTCGTCGCGCCTGAGCACGCCGAGCACGGAGGCGGGCCGCAGCTGATCGTGGTTCGCGGAGAACACGGCTCGCGACGCCTGCCGCGGGTAGAGACGCTCGTTCTGCTCGAGCGCCGTCTCGAGCGGGCCGGCGCTGCGTTGCGAGAGCGCGTCCGACAGCGCCGCCCAGCCGGGGTAGTCGAGGCTCATGTCCAGGTCGCCCTCGCGGTGGTAGGCGGCGACCGCCGGGGCCGAGAGCGCGTACGTCTCGCCCAGCCAGAACGCGTGCGGAGCCACGCGCCGCAGCCACGCCTGCATCTCTCGGACCCACGCCAGCGTTCCCGGCGTTCCTGCGATGATGCCGTCGTCGCTCTCGACGATGTGCTGGATCGCGTCGACCCGGAAGCCGTCCACGCCGCGCTCGAGCCAGAACCGCATGATCCGCCGGATCTCGGCCCGAACCCACGGATCGTCGTGGTTCAGGTCCGGCATCCCGCTCCAGAACAGGCCCAGGTAGACCTCGTCGCCGGCCGGGTGCCAGGCGGGACCGCCCAGGCCGATCCAGCCGGGGTCGGTCTCGCGCCAGACGTAGCGCTCGCGCGCCTCCCGGTCGCCGGCGAGGGCCGCCTGGAACCAGGGGTGATCGCGCGAGGTGTGGTTCGGGACCAGATCGAGGATCACCCGGATGCCGCGGGCGTGGGCCTCGGCGATCAGCGCGCCTAAGTCGGCCAGGTCGCCGTACTCGGCCGCGACCGCCGTGTAGTCGATCACGTCGTAGCCGTGGTAGCTGGACGCCGGGTGGATCGGCGTGAGCCAGATGCCGTCGACGCCGAGCTCGCTCAAGTACGGCAGGCGGCGGGTCACTCCCGCCAGGTCTCCGATGCCGTCGCCGTCCGAGTCCTGGAAGCTCCTCACGAAGATCTCGTACCAGACGCCCTGCGAGGGAGGCCGCGCGAAGCGGGCGGCGGGCGCGCCGACGGGGCCGGAGAGCGACGCGGACCGCTCCTGCGCGGCGGCGGCGCCCAGCAGGCCGGAGGCCAGAGCGATGGCGAGGACCACGATCAGCGCGCCGCTCGTGGCGACCGCCGGGGCGGCGCCCCTCACGGCCGCGCGCGGGCGACCCAGGCCAGCGGATCGGTGGGCTCGCCGGCGACGCGCATCTCCCAGTGGAGATGCGGGCCGGTGGACAGGCCGGTGCTCCCCACCTCGCCGATCGTCTGACCGCGCCGCACGACGTCGCCCGCGTCGACCAGGATCGCCGACTGGTGGTAGTAGCGGCTGGTCACGCCGGCGCCGTGGTCCACGATCGTGAGCCCGCCCTTGATCGGGTACATCCCGGCCAGCACGACCACGCCGTCGTTCGTCGCGCGAATCGGCGTCCCGGTCGGGGCGGCGATGTCCTCGCCCAGGTGGAAGCTGACGGGCCCGCCGGCCGCGTAGCGCCGAGGCCGCGCGAATCCGGACGTGCCGCGGCCTTCGATCGGGAGGAGGAACGGCTCGGCCCAGCGAGGCGGATCGGTCGCGTCCGCGCGGGCCGCCGCGATCGCCGCGGCTTCGAGCTCGCGACCCTCGGGCGTGATGACCGACAGCGTCGCGGCCGATAGCCGAAGCTCCTCGACCTCCTGAGGCAGAGGCCCGTGAGGGACGACGAGACGACTGCCGTCTTCGCGCCCGAGGCCGTCCGTCCAGGCGGCGTCCAGCGTGAACGCCCCCGCGTCGGTCGTGAGCGGCACGGCGCCGAAGGCGAAGTAGCCGGCGTCGTCGCTCTGCAACGCGACCTCGCGGCCGTCGATCGTCAGGCCGGGATCCGCCGCGCGGGCGTCGACCGGGTCGAAGCGCAACGTCGCGGTGAACGGCGCACCGGGCAGGTCGCCGCCGCTCACGGCCAGCTCGCCGCGGGGGATCGCCACGCCCTCGACCTCGTGGCGAGCGACCGTCACGTTGCCCGCGGCGTCGGTCGCCTCGATCGCGACGACGCCGGCTCCGGCCCGCGCTTCGAGCCGAACCGACAGGTCCTGCTCGACGCGCTCGGTCGCCTGATCGCCGTAACGGACGGTGTAGCTCACCGGCTCGTCGGCGCTGATGCGCAACGCGAACGTCTCGCCCGCCGCCAGCCGGGCCGGGCCTTCGATCCAGAGCGCGGGCGGCGTGGTGTCGCGGAACGCCTGTCCGAGCCCGACGCCCAGCAGCAGCGCCGCGACGCCGCCGAGCAGCGTCCGGCGGCCGAACCCGTTCACTCGTCCAGCGCCTCGAACTCGCTGGGCGTCATGCTGGTCACGAACGGAAGGTTGCGGTACTTGTGGTCCACGTCCAGGCCGTATCCGTACACGAACGCGTCCTCGATCTCGAAGCCGAGGTAGTGAACGGGGACCTCGACCCGCCTACGCGACGGCTTGCTGAGCAGGCTCGCGACCTTGACGGAGAGCGGGCCGCGACCTTCCAGGTACTGCAGCAGGTACCGCATCGTGAGGCCGGTATCGACGATGTCCTCGACCAGCACGACGTGCTTGTTCTTCAGGCTCTGATCGAGGTCCTTCACGAGGCGGACCTCGCCCGACGACTCCGTCCGGCTGCCGTAGCTCGAGACGGACAGGAAGTCGACCGTCAGCGGCGCTTCGATCGCCCGGACCAGATCGGCCATGAACAGGAACGCTCCGTTCAGGACGCAGACCAGGTGAAGCGGCTCGCCGTCGTAGTCGCGAGCGATCTCGCGGCCCAGCTCGGCCACGCGCGTCTGGATGCTGGCCTCGTCGAGCTGGACGGCGCCCTGTCCGGGCGTGAAGACGGTCTGGTGCATGGTTCCTCCGGCGGGCGGCGGGGCGCCGCGTGCGGCCAGGTCAGCGGCCGCTGGATTCCGGATCATACCCGAGGGCGCGCAGCTCTTCGGGCGTCGCCTCGCGCCAGGCGCCGGGCTCGAGCTCGCCGAGCTCGATCGGTCCCACGCGGGTGCGCCGCAGCCGCACGACGGGATGCCCGACCGCGTCGAGCATGCGGCGCACCTGACGGTTCCTGCCTTCGTGCAGGTCGATCACGCATCCTCCCTCCGCCTGCCGGGCGCGATCGGCTCGCGCGACGCCGTCCTCGAGCTCGACGCCGTGACGCAAGCGCGCCAGCGACGCGCCGTCCACGGTGCCGTGCGCGCACCAGGCCCGGTACCGCTTGGTGTGCTCGTAGCGAGGGTGGGTCAGGCGCAGCGCCAGCTCGCCGTCGTCGGTGAGCAGCAACAGTCCCTCGCTGTCGCGGTCGAGGCGCCCGACGGGGTGCAGGCCGGGCGATGCGGGGACGAGGTCCATCACCGTCGGGCGCCCCTGCGGGTCGCGCTGGGTGGTCACGACGCCGGCGGGCTTGTGGAGCACCAGCACGGTGCGGCCGGTCGGCACCTCGACCGGCGCGCCGTCCACGCGGACGTCCGCGCCCGCCGGCACGCGGTCGCCCAGCGTGGCGACGGCGCCGTCCACCGTCACGCGGCCGGCCGCGATGAGCGCCTCGGCCTTGCGGCGTGACGACGCGACGCCGGCACGCGCCAGCACCTTCTGGAGCCGCTGACCGCGGGGGTCCGGCAGGTCGCTCATCGCGCCGCCTCCCCGAGCGACGCCGTGAGACGCCCCTCCAGCACGAGGAACGCCCGTCCCCCGACCGCGACGCGGACGTCGGCCAGCTGCGGCGCCTTCACGGCCGTCGCTCGCACGCCCGCAGCGCGCGCGGCGCCGAGCGGCCGGATGCGCATGAACAGGCGCGACGGGCGGCCCATCTCGACGCCCTGGACGCTCTCGAGCTCGCCTCGGTCGTCGTCGGCCGGGAGCGCGACCGACCCGTGCCGGACCAGGTACGCGGCCAGGGGCCCGTGGGCGCTGCCCGTGCCCGGATCTTCGGGGACGCCGAGCGCCTCGCCGAACATCCTGCAGCGCAGCGGTCCGCCCTCGCCCGGGACGAATGCGAGCACGGCCCGGTGCTCGGGCTCGGTGCACGATCCGAGCGCCGCCAGGTCCAGACGCGCACGCGCCAGCGCGCCCAGGTCCGCCAGCGGAACGAGCAGGAACGGGTTGCCGGCGCTCCACGCCTCGATCGGCAGGCCGGGGCGGAGATCGGCGGGACGCAGTCCCAGCGCGGAGGCCACGGCCGCCCGGTCGGCCACGACGGCTTCGCGCCTCGGCCGTCCCTGATCCATCCATGCGCGCGTGAGGCCGCCGTGCTCGTCGCGCTCGAGCGCCACCTCGACGGGGCCGATGCCCGACCCCAGGGTGGCGCGCGAGCCCGCGACGCGTCCGCGCCGATCCAGCGAGAACGCCGCGCCGATCGTGGGATGACCCGCCATGGGCAGCTCCCGCTCGGGGGTGAAGATCCTCAGCTCCGGGCGATCGCCGCTCTCGGACCGGCCCGTTCCGGTCCGCACGAACACGGTCTCGGAGAAGCCGAACTCGCGAGCGAGCCGGCGCATCGCGTCGTCGCCCACCGTCCCGTCATGGTGCACGACGGCCAAGGCGTTCCCCGCGAGCGGCCGATCGGCGAACACGTCCCAGATCTCCACGTCCATCGTGCGAGCGTACCGCGGGCGCCGCGATCCGCACCTCGCGGACGCGGCGCCCGGCGCGGGTATCCTCGTGCGCATGCATGCCCCCGTGATCGATCGCTACGCCGACCTGCTTCTCGACTACTGCACCGAGGTCGCTTCCGGCGACGTCGTGTCGCTCAACGTCGAGACGCCCGCCACGGAGCTGGCGCGCGCGCTGATGCGCGGCGTGCTCCGCCGCGGCGCCACGCCGCTGCTTCGGCTGGCCTACCCCGAGCTCGCCCAGGACCTCGTCGAGTGCGCCAGCGAGCGCTACCTCGACAGCGAGCCGACGCTCGCGCTGGACGAGGTGAAGCGCACCGACGCCTGGATCCGCGTGGCGGCGCCGACGAACAGCCGCGCGCTGCAGACCGCCGACCCGGCACGCCTGGGCCGGCTCGAAAGCCGGATGCGGCCCGTCCAGGACCACCGGGTCGAGCACACGCGCTGGGTGGGGACGCTCTACCCCACCCCGTCGGGCGCGCAGGACGCCGGCATGAGCCTGGACGCGTACGAGCGGTTCGTGTTCGGCGCGATGCACCTGTTCGACGACGATCCGGTGGCGGCCTGGCGCGCGTTGGCGGACGAACAGGCCCGACTGATCGATCGCCTGGCGCGGGCGGACGAGGTCCGAATCCGGGCCGAGGGGACCGACCTGCGGCTGCGGGTCGGAGGCCGGACCTGGGTGAACAGCGACGGGAAGCGCAACATGCCGTCCGGCGAGGTGTTCACCGGCCCGATCGAGGACAGCGCCGAAGGGACCATCCGCTTCGACGTGCCCAGCTTCGTCTCGGGGTCCGAGGTCCGCGGCGTGACGTTGCGCTTCGAGGGGGGCGTCGTCGTCGAGGCGTCGGCGGAGCAGGGCGAGGCGCTGCTCCTGGAGCGGCTCGATCGCGATCCCGGCGCGAGGCGCCTGGGCGAGCTGGGGATCGGCACGAACCGGGAGATCGACAGACCGACGGGCAGCACCCTGTACGACGAGAAGATCGGCGGCACGGTGCACCTGGCGCTGGGACGGTCGTACGCGACCACCGGCGGCGTGAACCAGAGCGCCATCCACTGGGACCTGATTCGCGATCTCCGGCGCGGCGGCGAGATCCTGTTGGACGGGGAGGTGTTCGAGCGCGACGGCGCGTTCGTGCTGGACGGGGCGCCGCACGGCTAGGCGCCGTGGCGCAGCAGCGAATGGCGCGCCGTACGGCGCGCCATTGGCTCGCTCGATCGGGACGCCTGCGGCGATCAGTCCTGCTGCGTCGCCTGGACGTCGAGCGTGATGCGGACCTCTTCGGAGACGAGCAGCGCGCCGGCCTCGAGCACCTGGTTCCAGGTCAGGTCCCACGCCTTGCGGTCGATCTTGGCGCTGGCGCTGGCGGCGCGGCGGACGAGTCCGAACGGGTCGCGGATCGGCTCGCCGATCTCGGCGTCCAGAACGACCTCGTTGCGCACGCCGTGCATGTCGAGGTCGCCGACGATCTCGTAGCGGTCGCCGCCCTTGGGACGGACGTCGCGACTCTCGAACACGATCTTCGGGTGACGCTCGGCGTCGAAGAAGTCGGCCGAGCGGAGGTGGCCGTCGCGATCGGCGCTGCCCGTCACGATCGAGTCGGTGTCCAGCTCCACGCGAATCTCGCTGGGCACGCCGGCGTCGTCGGTGCGGATCGTTCCGGCCACGACGTCGAAGCGTCCCCGGACGGTGGACAGGCCCATGTGGCGTACGGCGAAGGCGACGTCGGTGTGGGTGGGGTCGATGCCCCAGGTGGCGGCGGTGGGACGGATGGCGGTAGTCATGACGAGGTCTCCTGACGAGATGAAGAAGATGGCTTGCGGTGTCCGCTCCGAGTCGCCTCGGCGCGTCGAGGCACACCGTATGCTGTAGTGCTCTAGTTTGTCAAGTACAGCAGGCGACAGAGTGTCAGGTGTTGTAGAGTGGGGCATGTCGAGGCACGACGCCAGCTTCTGTCCGGTGTACGACAGCATCCAGCTCCTTCAGGAGAAGTGGGTGCTGCACATCGTGCGTGCGCTGTTGGCCGGTCCGCACGGCTTCAACGAGCTCGCGCGCGCCGTCGGAGGCGTGAACACGACGACGCTGTCGCATCGGCTCGAGCATCTCGAGCGCTTGGGCGTGGTGATCAAGACGGTCGAGTCCACGATGCCGCCCCGCAGCCGTTACGAGCTCTCCGCGTCCGGTACGGCGTTGCAGGACGTGATCGAGGCGATCGACGCCTGGGCGCGCACGCACATGCGGCGCTGCCAGGAGATCGAGGCCACGAACGACGGCGCCGCTGCGAGCGCGGACGCGCCGGACCACCGAGGCGCGGACGACGACGCCCCGCGTCGCCGACCGTCGTTTGACGTCTAATACCCCACCGGGGTATAACGCCTCATGGCCAAGCGCTCCTCCCCCCGAACGAATCGGCTTCCCTACCTGCTCGGCGTGGTCGGCATCGCCGCCGCTGCGCTCGTGTTCGCGCTGTCGACCCTCGGCGCGCAGGCCGCCGGCGACGCCCCCCTGACCACGATCGACGTCGGCGAGCTGCATCAGGCCCTCGGCGACGACATCACCCTGCTCGACGTGCGCGAGCCGTACGAGTACGAGGCCGGTCACGTCGAGGGCGCGCAGCTGATGCCGCTCGCGAACGTCGTCGCTCTCGCCGCCGATCTACCCAAGGATCAGCCCGTCTACGTCGTGTGTCGCTCGGGGAACCGCTCCCTGCAAGCGTCGAACGCGCTCATCGCGGCGGGGTTCGAGGACGTGCGGAACGTCGACGGCGGCATGATCGCCTGGGAGGCCGCCGGGTTCGACGTCGCGCGCTGAGC
>CAZHCI010000074.1:7873-12616 GCA_964530905.1 uncultured bacterium | reverse complement strand
ACCTCGAGCACGGACACGTCGAAGGTGCCGCCGCCGAAGTCGAACACCAGGACGGTCTCGTTGCCCTTCTTCTCCAGGCCGTAGGCAAGCGCCGCGGCGGTCGGCTCGTTCACGATCCGGAGCACGTCGAGCCCGGCGATCTTGCCGGCGTTCTGCGTGGCCTCGCGCTGGGCGTTGTTGAAGTAGGCGGGGACGGTGATGACGGCCTGGGTGATCTTCTCGCCGAGCTGATCGCCGGCGTCGGCGACGAGCTTGCGCAGCACCATCGCCGAGATCTCCTCGGGGGTATAGAGCTTCTCCTCGACCTTGAAGCGGACGCCGCCGTCGTCGGCCTTGACGACCTCGTACGGGGCGCGCTCGACTTCGTCCTTCACTTCTTCCCAGGTGCGCCCCATGAAGCGCTTGACTTCGAACAGGGTGCCACGGGCGTTCAGCACCGCCTGGCGCTTGGCGACCTGGCCGACGAGGCGCTGGTCGTCCTTGAACGCCACGACGGAGGGCGTGGTCCTCGCGCCCTCGCTGTTCACGAGGACGGTGGGCTCGCCGGCTTCCATGACGGCGATGACGCTGTTGGTGGTTCCGAGGTCGATGCCTACGGCTTTGGCCATGTTGGGGCCTCCATTCGGGTTCGGTGTGTCGGCGCGCAGATCGCCCGCGGCGCGCTCTTGAACGTTGAGGGGAGCGGGCGCAGAACGCTCACTACGGGTGAGGATAGCAGCCCGTCAGGTGTATGTCAACAGATATGAGCGCGATACGCTCAGATTTATGATGATCCTCGTCCTGGCCACGGCGCGTCGCATGTCGGCGGGCGCTCGGGCGCGCGCGGGACGGTCGCCCCGGACGCACGCCCCGTCGTCAAGCCCCGTCGTCAAGCCCCGTCGCCGTGCCCCGTCGCCGCACTCCCACGTCGTACCCTGACGACGACCCGTCCAGGCCGCGCCCCGATCGACGCCCGGTCCGGACGGTCCACGAAGGAGGCCCGCATGCTGTTCCTGATCCTCGCCCACGACGCCGACGACGAGGGCGCGCCCGGACGCCGCGCCGCCGTCCGCGAACGCCACCTCGCGGAGGTCCGCCCGCTCGTCGAGTCCGGCAAGCTCCAGGTCGGCGGCGCCTTCCTGGACGACGAGGGCACGATGCGCGGCTCGATGCTGCTGCTCGAAGCGGAGAACGAAGCCGAGGCGCGACGAATCCTGGAAGACGACGTCTACGCCCGCGAGGGGGTGTGGGAGCGGTTCGAGATCTGGCCGTTCAAGCGCGCCGTCTGAAGGCACGGAGGCCTGGCCGGCGGCACCGCTGACGCGGCGTCGCGCTCGTCACAGCCTGGCGTCGAAGCGAAACGGCGTGGCCGGTCCGATCTGGACCTCGCCGAACGCCGGATGGGCCGGGTTCAGCAGAAGATCGTGCTCCTGCGGGATCAGCACGCTGGGGACCAGCAGCGCCGCGCTGGCGGCCTGCGTGAGCCAGGCGTCGCCCACCGCTCGGGCGCCCGCGCTGGTGGGACGATCGCGCCAGTCCTCCGGCAGGTCGCCGCTCCGGAGCTCCATCACCCGCCGGCCAGGCACGCTCACCGAGAACGCGACCCAATCGCGACGGATGCTGCCGCGCTCGGCGTGCGCCAGCATCTCGAGCGCGGCCAGCGAGAGCGCCGCGCTGGTATAGACGACCGCACGCCCCGGCGAGTTCCAGCGCCCCCCGAAGCGGCGCGCGCCATCTCCCGAAAACGCCGCCTCGCGTGTGCCGAAGCTGGGGCGCACCAGGCGCCAGGCGACGACGACACGGTCCGTCACCGCACGCTCAGCTGTACACGCCGTGCTCGAGACGGCCCAGCAGGTCCTCGACCTCGCGGGCGCCCAGCTCGGTGTCGGCCATCCGCAGCGGAGTCGCGTGCCCCAGGGCGAGATTCTCGTGCGTCAGCCAGTCGGCCGCCTCCGCCTCCCCGCCGAACACCCGGCGCGCGCGCTCCATCAGAGCGGCGACGCGGAGCACGTGCTCCCCCTCGGTCGGCGTGAGCTCGCCCGAGCGCTTGCGGCGCTGAAGCGTCGAGACGGAGATCCCGACCACCTCGGCCAGCGTGGCTTCGGCGACGCCGAGCCGGCGAGCTAGATCGACGAAGACCCGTGTCGGCAGTCCGGCCTTGATCGCGTCGATCAGTGCGGCGCGCTCGGCGCGCAGGCCGAGCTCGTCGAACAGGTCGCGGTCGGACGCGGCCGGGACCTGGGCCGGGGCCTGGAAACTGTTCATGTGACCATTCTAGCATGTCCATCTGGCTTCACCCTTGGGCGGGCCGCGCTCACGACGCTGCGCCCGACCGACGCCGCATCCAGCGCGACAGGCCGATCGCCAGCACCGCCATCGCCAGCGAGGCGGCGATCAGCTCCGGTCGCACCGAGACCTGCCGCAGCTCGAACACCCCCTCCAGCGAGGCGCCGGCCCACACGACCGCCAGCAGTCCCGGCGCGCCCCCCGCCGCGGTGGCCGCCACGAACGGCACGAACGGCGTGCGCGAAGCGCCCGCGACCAGGTTGACGACGTCGCCGGGCACCGCAGCCAGGCGCGCGATCAGGATCGCCTCGAACGCGTTGCGCTGCAGCCGATCGCGCCAGCCGGCCCCGGTGGCTTCGGCGGCCTCGCCGTCCTCGCCGTCCTCGCCCGCCACGCCAACGACACGCCGCGGCGGCGCCGTTCGACCCGGGCCCGTGACGCGCGCGAGCCCGTACGCGATCGACGCGGACAGGAGCACGCCCAGCCACGCCACCAGCGCCCCCAGGACGGGGCCCAGCGCGTACCCCGCGAACAACGCCAGCGCGGTCGCCGGGAACAGCACCACGCCGCGAAGCGCGTAGGCGATCATCAGCGCCGGCACCGCCCAGCCGCCTCCCGACACGCGCCGAAGCGCGTCGCCGCCCACCTCCCGCGGGTCGGCCCCGGTCGCCAGCACGACGACCCAAGCCGCGACCACGACGGCGGCCCAGAGAAGCACGCGCAGGGAGGGGCGACGCATCGATCCGGAGCGTAGCGCAGGCCGGAAGGCGTACGGTGACGATGGCGGCTCCGTCGCCCGAACTACTTGACCCGCCTTGTCATCTTCGTAGCGTCGTTCCTCGACCCCCACCGCCGTTCCGCCCCTCGGCCCGTACGCCCCCACGAATCGGGAAGGATCCCACCATGCACCGATCCCCTCGCCGCCTCGTCTTCAGGACGCTCGTGACCGCGCTGGCCGCGGCGACGCTGGCCGCGACGCCGGCGCTCGCGCAGGCGCGCGCGACCGTCCTCAGCCCCCAGGAGCCCGCCACGCTGCTGCCGCACTTCGACCTGCTCACCCTCACCCACGAGACGCAGCAGCTGATCTTCGACTGCCTCTTCGTCGTGGACGAGGACGGCGGCTACCTGCCGAACCTGACGACCGAGGTGCCCACCGTCGAGAACGGCGGGATCAGCGCCGACGGAACGACGTACACGCTGCGGCTGCGCGACGACGTCCTCTGGCACGACGGCGAGCCGTTCGACGCGGAGGACGTCCGCTACACCTGGCAGGTGATCACCGACCCCGACCTGCCGATCCCCGCGCGGGGCGTCTGGGAGGACGTCGTCGCCGTCGACACCCCAGGTCCGCACACCGCCGTGATCCGCTTCGAGGAGACCAACGTCGCGTTCCTGGGCGCCGCCTCGGCCGACGCCTGCTTCGTGCTGCCCGAGCACCGCCTGGCCGGGAGCAGCCTGACCGAGGACGCGTTCAACCGCGATCCGATCGGCACCGGCGCGTTCACCGTGCAGGAGTGGCAGTCCGGCGCGTTCCTGCGCCTGGCCGCGAACGCCGACTACCACGCCGGCGCGCCCACCCTGGACGAGATCGTGATCCGCTTCGCCGGCAGCCAGGCCGCCCGCACCGCCCTGCAACGCGGCGAGGCCGACCTGGCGCTCCACATCGGCGCGGCCGACCTGCGCTTCGCGCAGAACCTGGCCGGCTACGACGTCGAGCAGGCCCCCGATCACGCCTGGTGGCAGTTCTGGATCAACAACGACGGTCCCATCCTGTCGGACGTGCGCGTCCGCCGCGCCCTGGCGCACGGCCTGGACAAGGACCTGATCACCGAGACGGTCTTCGGCGGCGTGATCGAGCCGCTCGACGCCATGCTGCCGCCCTCGCACTGGGCGCACGCCGACGATGTGCGCGCCTACCCGTACGACGTCGAGGCCGCCGGCACCCTGCTGGACGAGGCCGGCTGGACGGACGAGGACGGCGACGGCGTGCGCGAGAAGGACGGAGAGCCGCTCCGGATCGAGATCCTCAACATCGCCGGCCAGGCCGACCGGCGTCAGGTGGTCCAGATCGCACAGGACCTGTGGAGCGACATCGGCGTCGACGCCGCGATCCGCGAGATCGACGGCGCGTCGTTCCCGCCGACCATGGCGGCCGGCGACTACCAGCTGGCCTACGGCTGGTTCGGCGAGAACCAGGAGCCGGTGTTCGCGCTGTGGCTGGGCACGAACTGGCAGAACCTCGACGACGAAGCTGCGCTGGACCTGCTTCGGGACGTCTCCTCGACGGTGGACCGCGACGCCCGTGCCGACGCGATCCGCGAGTTCCAGCGGATCGTGGCCGAGCAGGCCGTGATGCTGCCGCTGGCGCCCCGGCCGCTGCTGAACGTGGTGTCGGACCGGCTCGAGGGCTACCGTCCCACGCTCAGCGGCAGCCTCTGGAACGCGCACGAGTGGACGGTTCGCTGACCACGGTCACGC
>CAZHCI010000074.1:3050-7773 GCA_964530905.1 uncultured bacterium | reverse complement strand
GCGCACGAGGGCCGCCGCGAGGCGTCGGTGACGAGCTACGCCGCGAGGAGGGCCGTGGGGGCGATTCCCCGCGTCCTGCTCGTGTCCGTCGTGCTGTTCCTGCTGCTGCAGCTGCCCGCGGGCGGCCCCGCCGACGTGTTCGCGGCGGACCCGACCGCCTCGCCGCAAGCGATTCAGCGGATCGAGGAGCTGTGGGGCCTGAACCGGCCGGTCCACGAGCAGTACCTCGCCTGGCTCGGAAACATGGTGCAGGGCGATTGGGGCTTCTCGTTCAGCCAGCGCCGGCCGGCACGGGACGTGGTGATGGAGCGCCTGGGCAACACCCTCTGGCTGACCGGCGGCGCGCTGCTGATCGGGCTGGTGTTCGGCGTCGCGCTGGGCGTCGCGACCGCCGCGACGAGGCGGCGCGCGCCCAAAGCCGGGCTTCAGCTCCTGTCGGTGGTGGGCATGAGCGTCCCGACGTTCTGGAGCGGCACGCTGGTGCTGCTCTACTTCGGCGTGCACCTCGGCTGGATCCCGTCGGGCGGCATGGGCACGATCGGCCAGGGGTTCTCGCTGCCCGACCTGCTGCGGCACCTGGCCGCTCCCGCGATCGTGCTGGGCAGCGTGTACGTCGCGCAATGGTCGCGGTTCGTGCACGCCGGGCTCGAGGAGACGATGCGCGAGGACTACGTGCGGACCGCCCGCGCCAAGGGGCGTCACCGCTGGGCGCTGCTGCTGCGCCACGCCTTCCCGAACACCGCCATCACGCTGCTGACGGTGCTGGGCCTGGAGCTGCCGCGCCTGGTGGCGGGCGCGATGGTGACCGAGGTCGTGTTCGCCTGGCCCGGCCTGGGGCGGCTGCTGACCGAGTCCCTGCTGGGACGCGACTACCCCGTCGTGATGGCGTCGCTCATGATCCTGGTGCTGCTCGTGATCGTCGCGAACCTCGCGACCGACCTCGCCTACGGCCTGCTGGACCCGCGGGTCCGCTACGGGTGACCCGGTGCGCTGGCGCCTGCTGACCCGCGATCCGCTGGCGATGACCGGCCTGCTGGTGCTGGCGCTGCTGGCGGCGTCCGCGATCCTGGCCCCCTGGATCGCGCCGTACGATCCCGCCTCGACGTCGCCCCGCGCCATGCTGCAGCCGCCCAGCGCCGAGCACCTGCTGGGCACCGACGATCTGGGCCGGGACGTGCTGTCGCGCCTGCTGCACGCCGGTCGGGTCTCGCTGGGGTTGGCGCTGGCCGTGGCCGTCGGCTCGGTCGGGATCGGGGCGCTGCTCGGCGGCGTGGCCGGACTGGCGGGCGGACGCTCGGACCGCGCCATCAGCGCGGTCGTCGACACCCTGCTCGCGATCCCTCCCCTGGCGCTGGCGATGGTCGCGAGCGCGTTCGTGCGGCTGGACCTTCCCCGCCTGACGCTGATCCTCGCGCTGGTGTCGTGGCCGGGCGTGGCGCGCATCGCGCGCGGTCAGGTGCTGTCGCTACGGGAGCGCGAGTACGTCGAGGCCGCGCGCGCCGCGGGCGCGGGTGCGTCTCGGCTGCTCCTCCGCCACCTCCTGCCGAACGCCGCCGCCCCGCTGGCCGTCGCCGGCACGCTGCTCGTGGCCACCGCGATCCTGGTCGAGTCCGCGCTGTCGTACCTGGGCTTCGGCTTGCCGCCGCCCACGGCGAGCTGGGGCGGAATGCTGAACGAGGCGCAGCTGTGGTTCCAGGAGGCGCCGTGGCTCGCGATCTTTCCGGGGCTCGCGATCACGCTGGCCGTCGCCTCGGTGAACGTCGTGGGGGACGCCCTACGGGCCGTGGCGTCGGGACGCGGCGGGACGGAAGGCTGACGCGCTGCGCGCCACGCGCGCGTCAGTCCGTCGCGGCCGCCGTGCGCTGGGCCACCTCGAGCCGGCCTTCGTCCGTCAGGTTCAGACGCAGCGGCGTGAGCGAGCCGTAGCCCTGCTCGATCGCCCAGCGGTCGGTCCCCTCCTCGACCCGCTCGCGCGGACGCTCGGCGAACCAGTAGTGCTGGCGCCCCATCGGATCGGTGCCGGGGATGACCAGGCCCTCGTAGTGCCGGACCGACATCCGCGTCCAGCGCAGGCCGCGAGGCCGCTCGGGGAAGTTGACGTTCAGGAGCGGCAGGTCGGGGTGCTCGAGGAACAGCTCCATGACTTGCGCCACGAACGGCTCCAGCTCGGCGTAGTCCGGCTCGGACTCCGACGCCGGAGCGCTGAACGCGATGGCGGGGATGCCCAGGAAGCTGGCCTGCTTGGCGGCCGCGACCGTGCCCGAGTGCCAGATGTTGTGGCCGATGTTCAGGCCCAGGTTGATCCCGGTCACGACCAGGTCGACCTTCTCCCAGTGGTGCGCGCCCAGCGCGACGCAGTCGGCGGGGGTTCCGTCCACCCGGTACGCGTCGATCCCGTCGACGCGGGTCTCGGTGTAGTGGAGCGGGCGCCGAACGGTGATCGCGTGGCTCATCGCCGACTGCTCGACGTCGGGAGCGACGACCCGCACGTCGCCGTAGCGTTGCGCCACGCGCGCCAGGGTGTGGAGGCCCGGGCTGTGGACGCCGTCGTCGTTGCTGACCAGAATGCGCATCGTGCGCTCACGCTACCGCACGTCGTCGACGCTCACCCCGGACTCGACCGGCGGCCGGCCGAACGCCTCGTGGGCGCTGCCGCCACGCAGGAACACCTCCATCCAGCGCCGCTCGCGCCCGCCTGGAAGGGGCCAGCCGCTGCTTCCCGGCGCGAACGCCAGGCGGCCGTGCGGCACGGCGAACGTGCCCCCGGCACGCAGCGCGGGCAGCGTCTTTCCGCCGATCGTGAGCTGCACGGTCGAGCCCGGCTCGGGCGCGTCGGCGACGTCGATGGTGGTCTTGAGGTTGCCGAAGCCGTCGTGGAACGCGAGCCGGCCGCCAGGCACCGGCGGCACGACGCCGGGCGGAACGCGCTCGCCCAGGTCCTCGCCCCGCAGCGCCCGGACGGTCGCGGCGGGAAACAGGTCGCGCGACCGGAACTGCGACCCGGCCGAGGGCACGCCCACGAACCGCAGCTCCGCTCCCGCCTCGGCCAGGAACGAGAACGCCGCACCGGACGCCACGCCGACGACCTGAACCCCGTTCGGGAGCCGGGCGTGGACCAGCCGCTCGCCGGCGTTGTCGCTGCGCGCGGCTTCGTCGTCGCGGCGGGGCGCGACGTTGTGGAACACCGCGCGCTCCTCGGGGCCGTCGCCGAGCGCCAGCTGCGCGACGACGAAGCCGGCGGTGAGCGTCGCGAACGGCGGCACCGCGGTGGGCCAGACGGCGGCCCCCGGCAGGTGGAGGGCGAACCGTTGCGCGACCTCGGCGAAGGCGAGGTCGCCGGTGCCGAAGTCGGCGACGAGGTGAAGCAGCATGGCGGGCATCCTACGACGCCGGCGCGTCGCGGCGATGGACCGCCCGGCCGGCCACCCAGGTCTCGGCCACGTCCGCTTCGCTGGACAGGCTGATCAGCGCCCCCAGCGCGTCCTCGGCCGAGACGGCGTGCCCGAGCCGCTCGGCCAGCGTTCCGCCGGGGCGGGGCCGCACCACGACCAGGTCGGCCTGCTTGCCGACCGTCAGGTCGCCGACCTCGTCCTCCAGGCCCAGCGCCTCGGCGCCCGCCATCGTCGCGAGCCAGAGCAGGCGCGCCGCGTCCAGCCGCACGCCCTCCTCGTCCAGCAGCATCTGGGTCTGGTAGGCGGTCCGTGCCTCGCTCAGCAGCGAGAAGCCCGGTCCGCCGGCGACGTCGGTGCCCAACGCCAGCCGGACGCCGTGATCCAGGTGGCGCCGCATCGGGAACAGGCCGCTGCCGATGAACTGGTTCGATCCGGCGCAGTGGCACACGACCGCGCGCGTCTCCGCCAGGCGAGCGAGCTCGCGCTCGCCGGGGTGCACGTCGTGCGCCAGCACGCTGCGCGGTCCGATCAGGCCGTGCCGGTCGTACACGTCCAGGTAGTCGCGGGCGCCCGGGAAGGCGTCCCGAACGTAGGCGATCTCCTCGGGCGACTCGTTCAGGTGGGTCGTGAACCAGAGATCGTCGTGGCCGTGCCCGTGCAGGAGCTCGCCGCACGCCGCGAGCAGCTCGTCCCCGGCCGACACCGCGAAGCGCGGGGTGACGGCGTAGCGCAGGCGGCCGCGGCCGTGCCACCGCTCGATCAGCGCCAGCGACTCGGCGACGGCGCGCTCGGGATCGGTGCGCAGCTCGGCGGGAAGCTCGCGGTCGCCGAGGTTCAGCCCGGCGGTGACGCGCAGGCCCGAGGCGTCGGCCTCCTCGAAGAACGCCTGCATCGCGACCGCCTGGTGCGCGCCGAAGACCATCGCCGTCGTCGTTCCGTTGCGTGCCAAGGCGGCCAGGAAGGCCCGAGCCTCGTGGCGAGCGAACGCCGGGTCTGCGAAGCGGGCCTCGTGCGGCCACGTCCGCTGACGCAGCCAGTCCAGCAGGCGCATGCCCAGCACCCCCATCACGCCGAGCTGCGGGTAGTGGACGTGCGCGTCGACGAAGCCTGGAACGATCCAGCCCCCGGATGACGCGACCTCGGCCCCGGCGTGGCGCGACCGCATCTCGGCCTCCGTGCCGCGGTCGACGATGCGTCCATCCCGCACCGCGACCGCCCCGTCCGGCAGCGAGCGAAGCGCCTCCCCGCCACGGCCGGGCGAGGCGAACGGATCGTGCGGGACGTCGATCAGGTGACCGAGGAGAAGGCGGACCACGCCCGCACGCTACCCG
>CAZHCI010000074.1:1376-2950 GCA_964530905.1 uncultured bacterium | reverse complement strand
GGACCCCACGGCACCGGCACGACGCGGCCCGCCGTCACCTCGACGAGGCCGTGATCGGTCAGCTTCAGCTCCGGAATCACCGCCAGCCCCAGGAACGACAGCGCCATGAGCGGGGACGGCAACGTCACCCCCAACGACGTCGCGGCGGCGTCCAGCCGGTCCAGGTCGGCCACGACCTCGCTCAGCGGCGCGTCGCTGAGCAGCCCGCCCAGCGGCAGCGCCAGCTCGGCCAGCACCTCGCCTCCGAGGACCGCCACCATTCCGCCGCCCAGCGCCGCCACCCGCCGCAGGGCGGTCGCGATCGAACGGGTCTCGGCGCCCACCGCCATCAGGTTGTGGTGATCGTGACCGACGCTGCACGCCAGCGCGCCGCGCACGAGTCCGAAGCCGTGCACCAGCGCGGCCGCGCTGCGCTCCACGCGACCGTGCCGCTCGCTGCACGTCAGCAACGCCAGGTCGCGCTCGGGATCGGCCGCGAGCGCGCCGTCCACGACGCGCGGCACGTCGCTTCTCGCCTCGGTCAGCAGACTCGCGGCCAGCACCCCGACGACCGGCACCGGCAGCCCGACGGGAACGTCGTCCCGCCAGCGCAGCGCCGCCGCGAGCTGCGCCTCGAGACCGTCGCCGAGCCGCACGCTGTCCAGCAGGACCGCGTCGTTCGGAGGCTCAGGCGTGAGGCCCTCCCCGTCCGCGAGCGAAGCGACGCTGGCCCCCATCCGGCCGTCCCTCGCCACCTCGCGACCCTCCTTCCAGACACGGCCGGCGCGGAGCTCCGCCGGGTCGCCGCGCCACCAGGTGAGGTCCGCCAGGTAGCCGGGCGCCACCGCGCCACGGCGCGGCAGCCGGTAGTGGCGCGCCACGCTCCAGGTCGCCGCGATCAGCGCCTCGATCGCGTCGGCCCCGGCGCCGACGGCGGTGCGCAGCGCGTGATCCACCCCTCCGAGCCGCATCAGGTCGTGCGGCAGCTGATCGTCGGTGCAGAACCCGATGCGTCCGCCGCGCGCCTCGCTCACCAGCGGGGCCAGGGCGACGGCGTCCTTGGCGACCGAGCCCTCGCGCACGAACAGGAACGTGCCGGCACGGAGCTTCTCGAGCCCCTCCTCGAACGTCGTCGCCTCGTGGTCGCTGACCACGCCCGCCGACAGGTACGCCTGCAGCCCAGCGCCCCGCAGCCCGGGCGCGTGACCCTCGACCGTGCCGCCCCGGACCTCCGCGGCGCGCGCCTTGGCGTGCGACGACGGCTCGCCCGCCACGACGGCGGGAAAGCTCATCAGCTCCGCCAGGCCGACCACGCCCGGCTCGCTCAGGAGCGCGTCGATCTCCGCCACGTCCAGCCTGGCGCCGGGCGTCTCGAGCTCGGTCGACGGCACGCACGACGGCACGGTCGCGAACACGTCGAACGGCAGCCCGGCGGCGCGCGCCAGCAGCCAGCGCACCCCGCCGATGCCGGCGACGTTCGCCACCTCGTGCGGATCGCACACCACGCCGGTCACGCCGCGGGGCAGCACCGCCTCGGCGTAGCGGGCGGGCGACACCAGCGACGACTCGAGGTGCATGTGCCCGTCGATCAGGCC
>CAZHCI010000074.1:0-1276 GCA_964530905.1 uncultured bacterium | reverse complement strand
CTTCAGGCGGGACCACGGCGGCGATCCAGCGCTCGCAGATCAGCACGTCCGCCGGGCGGACCGCGCCGGTGAACGGGTCGAGCACCGCAGCGCCCCGCAGCCGCACGTCGGCCGGCGCCCGCCCGGCCGCCACGGCGACCAGCCTTCGGCGCTGATCCAGGCTGGGCAGGGCGCGATCCGTCCGAATCGGTCGCTGCTCGGGGGGCTCCATGCCCCAGCGTAGCGCGGCGCGCGTGACGTTCGCCCCTTTCCCGGCGCGCGGTCCCGTCGCACCCTGTCGGGTGGGGGAGCACGGCCCACGCAGGGCTCGGACGGGCGGAGAGGCGATCATGAGGAACGAGCCTGACGACGTCGTCGTCCACCAGATCGGACCGCGCACCGTCGCCAGCCTGCACCGGACCGGATCGTTCGACCAGATCCCGGCCGCCATCGAACGGCTGGTCGGGTGGCTGGGCGAGCGCAGCCTGGAGACGTCGGGACCGCCGGGAACGCGCTACTTCGTAGACCCCCGCACCGTGTCCGAGGACGCGTACGAGTGGGCGGCGTTCGTGGAGCTGCGGCAGCCTCGGGGCGCGGACGACGTCGTGCCGTCCGCCGAGGACGAGGTCGAGATCCGCGCGCTCCCTGCGACCGAGGTCGCGAGCACGGTGCACCGCGGTCCGTACGAGACCGTGTCCGAGAGCTACGACCGGATCCAGAGCTGGGCCGAGGCCCGCGGCTGGGAGCCGTCGGGTCCCGGCGAGGAGCTCTACCTCAGCGAGCCGGACACGGCGCCGAGCGAGCAGCTGACCGAGGTCCGCATGCCGGTGACGCGGCGCGGCTGAGCGCCGGGCGGACCGACGACGACGCGTCCCGGCGAGCGCTCGCCGGGACGCGTTCTCAGCTCTGTCGGACGTCCGCTCAGGCGGCGGCCGGCGTCACTCGGGCTCGTTGTCCCACGGTCCGACGACCCCGGGCACGGCGAACTCCAGGCCGACGAGATCGTCGATGCTGGGCAGGTAGCCCTCGGGGTACACCTCGTTGCCGTTGCGGTCCACCAGCGGCCCGGCGAACGGCTCGAACACCTCGCGACCCTCCGTCATCTGCGCGTTCCGGCGCATGACGAGGTCGTACACGTCGATCTCGCCGAACTCGGGGTGATCGATGACGACCGCTTCGAGCTCGCCTACGAACGCCGGAGCGACGGGCACGCCGGGCTCGGCGCCGAGCTCGACCGCGCCGTGCTCCAGCAGCCAGAAGTAGTCGACGTCCTCCAGGTTCGAGCTGGTGTAGGTGC
>CAZHCI010000073.1:9474-12643 GCA_964530905.1 uncultured bacterium | reverse complement strand
CGGGCGGGATGGGCGCCCGGCGACGGTGCGACGTCAGGCGGTCAGTTCTGCGCGTTCGGCACGCCGCCGGGATCGCCGAGGCCGGGGAAGGTCAGCACGTTGCGAATGTTGGCGTGCGTGCGGCCGTCGTCGAGCATGGCCGGCGCCGAGATGCCCTGCGCCAAGCCCGTACCCCACTCGGGGTGCGAGATCTCGCATCGGAACATCATGCCGTCCATGCCCATCACGATCGGCGATCCGGACTGGTAGTGGATCACGATCGGATCGTCGCCGGGCACGTCGATGTTGTAGTCGCCGTAGACGAACATGGCGCCCATCGGCACGTGGGTGCCCTCGAACTCGCCGCCCAGCGTGCGTCCGTCGGGATCGGTGACGGACAGGTTCCAGCCGCCGTCGCGGATGACCCAGCCTTCGCTCGGGATCGGCGTCTCGGACGACAGGTACGCGCGGTACTCGTTGCGCGGGTCCAACATGAAGTCCGTCATCATGAGGCCCTCGTCCTCATCGGGATTCAGGCCGAAGCGGGTCTCGAAGAACGCGACGGCGTCGGCTCGGTCCTGCGCGATCTCGGCGTCGGAGCGACCCATGATCTCGCGGTGGAAGACGTCGCCGTCGGGCGCTTCGTACCCGGCGTCGTCGGCGTCGTACACGCCGGTGCCCATGTAGACGATCGTGACGCCGAAGCCGTCGGGCGGCTGTTGAGCGTCCAGCCCTTGCGCCCAGCCGAACGAAGCGGCAGCGAGCGTGAAAAGGGCGAGCGTGACGAGGAGGGGATTCACCAACGAACGTGCGTATGCTAGGTTCTTCATGGTTCACGTTCCTCTCAGGGATTCGTGACGTGGCCCACGTGCTACCTGCCCGGAGTCCGTGGGCCTTCGACTGTCGCATCGACTCGATCCTTCGCATCACCTCCTCGTCGCTCTGAACGTCCTTGAACGTTCCCGAACGATGACACCGCACGGTCGTCTCGGGCGGTCAGGAACTTGACGGGTCCGTGCGTGCACGAACCGGCGCGCACGAAGCGGCTTTGGAGACGCGGCGCTCGCGACTCCGTGTGCGCGTGTCGCTCGCGCGCGTCAAGGCAGAACGGTCAGGTAGTACGCCCCCATCGTGCCCAGCAACGCCGCGAACCCCACGACCCCCAGCGCCAGCGCCGGACGGCCGATCGTGCCCGCCGCCCGCAGGTCCACCCCCAGCCCGATCGCCGCCATCGCCGCGGCCGTGATCCAGGTCCCCGCCAGCGCGACCGCGCGGGCCGCCTCGGCGGGGATCCAGCCGGCGCTGGTCGCGAACCCCAGCGCCAGGAACCCCAGCACGAACCCGGGGATCAGCGGGGGCCGGGGCGCGCGGGCGACCTCGTCGCGCTTGGCCGCCGACGCGCGCTCGGCAGCGCTCAGCGACGCCATGCCCACGGGACGGTCGCGCCCGGCGGCGCCCCGCTTCGCGCGGCCCTCCTCGAAACGCATGGCCAGTCCGAGCAGCACCAGCGTGGGCGCCAGCAGCACGACCCTCGACAGCTTCACGAGCAGCGCCAGGTCGCCCTCGGCCCCGCCGACCGTCGCTCCCACCGCGACGACGTGCCCCACCTCCTGCAGCGTCGCGCCGGCCAGGATCGCGGTCGTCGCGCCCGCCACGTTCGCCAGCGCGGTCCACACCGCGAAGCCCAGCACGCCGGCCGTTCCGAGCAGGCTGATCGTTCCGATCGCGACCGAGGCGTGCGCGGGCCGGGCCCGCAGCACCGGCAGCGCCGCGGCGATGGCGGAGGCGCCGCAGACCGCGGTGCCGATCGCGACCGCCCGCCGCAGGTCCACCGGGACGCGCCACGCCCGACCCGCCGCCTCGATCGCGACGAACGCCGCGATGACGCCCAGCAGGCTGCCGGCCGCCACCTGGGGCCCGAGCTCCGCCAGCGCTCGCACGTCCAGGCGGACCCCCAGCAGGACGATGCCCACCTTGAGCAGGGTCTTCGCAGCGAAGCGCGCGCCCGGGCCGGTCGCGACGCCGCGACGCCGGACCTCGGGAACGGCGCCGACGGCCACGCCGAACAGCAGCGCCAGCACCAGCGGCCCGATCACGCCGGCGCCCGGCAGGCGCGAGGCGAGGTAGGCGGCGAGGGTCAGCGCGAGCACCAGGCTCAGCCCGGGAAGGTGGGACCGGAACGCGAACACCGGACGAGCCTACCGGCTCGCGACGGGCGCAGGGCGTTGGGGCGCGCCCTGTCGGGCGTTTGACCGACACGGCGGGACGAGAATGGCAATCCTTTCGCGCATGCCGCGACACCTGGCGCGACCCGAGCGCGCGCGAACCGATCCGGCGCGACCCGACCGTGCGCGACCCGCATGACGGCGTACCTGATCCGGCGCCTGGTCTACTCCGTGTTCGTGCTGTTGGGCGTGTCGCTGCTGGTGTTCGCGCTGGTCCGGCTGTCGGGCGACCCGACGGCGCTGATGGTGCCGCTGGACGCGACCGACGAGGACGTCGACCGCCTGCGCCGGGCGCTGGGCTACGACCGGCCGCTGCCGGTGCAGTACCTCGACTTCCTGGCCGGCGCGCTGCAAGGCGACCTGGGCACCTCGCTCCGGCATCAACAGCCCGCGCTGGGCATGGTCCTGGACCGGTTCCCCGCCACGCTGCAGCTGATGGGGGCCTCCCTCCTGGTCGCGATCGGCGTGGCCCTGCCCCTGGGCATCCTCTCGGCGCTGCGGCCCGACTCGTGGATCGACCGGTTCGGCGTGACGCTGGCGCTGATCGGCCAGGCGCTCCCGAACTTCTTCCTCGGCATCGTGCTGATCCTGGTGTTCTCGGTCGGCCTGGGGTGGTTTCCGTCCAGCGGACGCGGGTCGTTGCTGCACCTGGTGCTGCCGGCGATCACGCTGGGCACGGCCGCGTCGGCGTTCCTGAACCGGCTGCTGCGCTCCAGCCTGCTGGAGGTCCTGGCCAGCGACTACGTCCGCACGGCGCGCGCCAAGGGCCGCTCCGAGACCGCGACGGTGTTCGTGCACGCGCTCCGCAACGCGTCGATCCCGGTCCTCACCGTGCTGGGCCTGCAGGTGATCCAGCTGGTCGGCGGGGCGATCGTGACCGAGACGGTGTTCGCCTACCCCGGCGCCGGCCTGCTGCTGGTGCAGTCGCTGGGCAACCTCGACTTCCCCGTCGTCCAGGCGTTCGT
>CAZHCI010000073.1:4626-9374 GCA_964530905.1 uncultured bacterium | reverse complement strand
GCGTTCATCGTGCTGGTCGCGCTCACCGCGGTGTTCGCCGCGCAGTGGGCGCCGCACGACCCGACGACGCAGAGCCTGCGCCTGCGGCTGCGGCCGCCCTGGCCGCTTCAGGGCAGCGATCCGGCGCACCCGCTGGGCACCGACCCCCTGGGGCGCGACGTGCTCAGCCGGATCCTCCACGGCGCGCGGATCTCGCTGGGCGTCGGCGTGGGAGCGGTCCTGCTCCAGGCGCTCTTGGGCGTGACCGCCGGCCTGCTGGCGGGCTTCTACCGCGGCGCGGTGGACCAGGTGCTGATGCGGCTGGCCGACGTGCAGCAGTCGATCCCGTTCCTGGTGCTGGTCGTCGCGGTCGCCGCCGTCGTCGGCCCCAGCCTGCGCAACACCGTCCTGGTGCTGGGCGTCGCCGGCTGGGTGACGTACGGGCGGGTGGTGCGAGCCCAGGTGCTGAGCCTGATGACCGCCGAGTACGTCACCGCGGCCAAGGCGCTGGGCGGCGGCGACCGGCGCGTGATGGTGCGCCACCTGCTGCCCAACCTGGTCGCGCCGATCACGGTCATCGGCACGCTGACGATCTCCGCGATGATCCTGGTCGAGGCGTCGCTCAGCTTCCTGGGGCTGGGCGTCCCGCCGCCCACGCCGACCTGGGGCGGCATGGTCGCCGACGGCCGCAACTACGTCGCGGACGCGTGGTGGGTGAGCGTCATGCCCGGACTCGCGATCTTCGCGACGGTGCTGTCGATCAACCTGGTCGGCGACGCGCTGCGCGAGACCCTCGATCCGTCGCTGCGCACCTGAGCGTCGCGCTCGGACGCGCCACGTCCGATTCGCGACCGACGACGCCTGACCCGATCTGTCATGTTCGCCACTCGGCCGGCCCTCGGCCGGTCTCGTCCCTACGCAGGAGGTCTCGCATGCAGAACGTCCGTCCCGTCCGAGCCTGGACCCGTCTCGCGCTTCCCGCCCTGGTCGCGGCGCTCCTGGGCCTGGTCCTGGCCCAGCCGATCGACCGGCTCGTCGTCGCGCAGGGCACCGACGTCGCGTCCCTCGATCCGCAGCTCCAGAACGACGCGTTCAGCACCAGCGTGCTGTCCAACGTGTTCGACACGCTCATCTACCGCGACGCCGACCTGGCGCTGGTGCCCGGCCTGGCCACGTCCTGGCGCAACGTCGACGACACCACCTGGGAGCTCGAGATTCGCGAGGGCGTCACGTTCCACGACGGCACGCCGTTCGGCCCCGCCGACGTCGAGTTCTCGCTTGAGCGCCCCCTGGACGACGATCTGGGCTCGCCGCTGGCCAGCCGCTTCGCGGTGATCGAGGACGTCGAGGTCACCGGCCCCACCACCGTCCGGATCCACACCGTCTCGCCCTACCCGCTGCTGCCCGCCCGGCTGAGCGAGTGGTTCATGGTCTCGCAGGCGTACGTCGAGGCGAACGACCAGGCGACCGTGTCGTCCGAGCCGGTCGGCACCGGCGCCTACGCGTTCGTCGAGTGGGTCAAGGACGACCACCTGACCCTGACCGCGTTCGAGGACCACTGGCGCGGCGCGCCCGACGTCGAGACCGTCGTGTTCCGTCCGATCCCCGAGCTGTCCACCCGCGTCGCGGCGCTGCAGGCCGGCGACGTGGACCTGATCACGAACGTGCCCGCGATCCGCACCGGCGCGGTCGAGAGCGACCCCGATCTGGACCTCCGCAGCGTGCCCAGCACCTTCATCCAGTACGTGGCGCTGGACGGCACGAAGAACGAGGCGCTGGCCGATCCGCGCGTGCGGAAGGCGATCCAGTACGCCACGAACGTGGACGAGATCATCGAGTTCCTGTTCGACGGCAACGCCGTCCAGATCGGCGCTCCGCTGGCCAACGGCACCTTCGGCCTGAACGAGGATCTGGAGCCGTACCCGTACGATCCCGAGCGCGCCCGCGAGCTGCTGGCCGACGCCGGCTACGAAGGCGGCATCCGCTTCGAGCTCGACGCTCCCGTCGGCCGCTACGCCCAGGATCAGGAGGTCGCCGAGGCCCTCGTCGGACAGTGGTCCGAGGTCGGCATCGAGGTGGACCTGAACATCAACGAGTGGAGCGTGCAGCTCACCAAGTACCGCGACGGCGACGCGCTGGCCGCGGCGCACTACATGGGCTGGGGCACCAGCACGTTCGACGCCGACGACATCCTGTGGGGCGGCTTCGCCCGGCAGCCGACGAAGAACAACTACCAGAACGCGCGCGTCACCGAGCTCGTCGAGCAGGCCCGCTCGACGTTCGACGACGCCGAGCGTGCGCGGCTCTACGCCGAGGCGCAGGAGATCGTCCACGACGAGCTGCCTTGGCTGATCCTGTTCCAGCAGGTCGACCTGTACGGCGTTCGCGCCGACCTGGACTGGACGCCCCGGCCCGATCAGAAGATCGAGATCCGGACCGTGTCGGCCGCGCCATGACGGCAGCCACGCTGGCGGCGACGCCCGTCGTCGCAGGAGTCCGCGCACGATGAGACACGAACGGAACGGGGGCGACCGCACGGTCGTCCCCGTCTTCGATGGGCACAACGACCTCGCCACGGCGCTGCGCTGGCCCAAGCGCAGCGGTCCTCGCGACGTGTTCGCCCGCAACGCGACCGGTCACCTGGACGTGCCGCGCATGCGCGAGGGCGGCATGGCGGGCGGGTTCTTCTCGGCGTTCGTGCCCAGCACCGTCGAGCCCAACGACTTCGCCGCCCACACCGACGAGCGCGGCCACTACCGGCTGCCGCTGCCCCCGATCCTCGACCCCGACGTCGCGCTCCGCCACGTGCTGGGCATGCTGGTCGGTCTGCACCGCCTGGCCGACGCCTCGGACGGCGCGCTGCGGATCGTGCGCAGTCCGGACGAGATGGAGGCCAGCCTTCGCGACGGCGCGATCGGGATCGCCCTCCACGTCGAGGGGGCCGATGCGATCGATCCCGACCTCGAGGCGCTGCACGTGCTGCACCAGTGCGGCGTGCGCGCCCTGGGCCTGGCGTGGAGCCGGCCCAACGGCTTCGCACGTGGCGTGCCGCTCACCTTCCCCGCGACGCCCCGCCAAGGACCGGGCCTCACCGCCGAAGGGCGCGCGCTGGTCGCGGCCTGCGACGAGCTGGGCATGCTCGTCGACGTCTCGCACCTGACCGAGGACGGATTCTGGGACGTACTGGACGTGGCCCAAGGTCCTGTCGTCGCCAGCCACTCGAACGCGCATGCGCTCTGTCCGCACTCCCGCAACCTGACCGACCGCCAGCTGGACGCGCTGGCCGAGCGGGGCGGCCTGGTCGGCGTGAACTTCGGCGTCGGGTTCCTGCATCCCGACGGCGCCTGGGACGAATCCGCGCCGGTGGACCTGATCGTCCGCCACGTCGATCACCTGGTCGACCGGCTGGGACCGCACGGGGTCGGCTTCGGCTCCGACTTCGACGGCGCGCGGATCCCCGCGGCGATCGGCGACGCCAGCGGCCTCCAGGGCATCGTCGGCGCGCTTCGCGACGCCGGCTACGACGAGGACGTCCTGGCCGACCTGGCACACCGCAACTGGCTGCGGACCTGGGGCGCGGCGCAGCGCGCATGAGCGACGCCACGCTGTTCTCGTCCGTCCGCAGCCCGCACTGCTTCAAGGTGTCCATCGTGCTCGAGGAGAAGGGCGTCCGCTTCGAGCGGGTCGAGATCGACCTGCCCGGGCGGCAGCAGAAGACCCCCGAGTACCTCGCGATCAACCCGCGCGGCCAGGTTCCGGCCTACCTCGACGACGCCGGAGCTCACCTGGACTCGCTGGACGTGATGCTGCACCTCGAGGCACGCCGTCCAGAGCCGCGCACCGTCCCCGCCGACCCGGCCGAGCGGGACGCGATGCTGGCGTGGATCGAGCGGTCCAGCGGGCCGATGCGCCAGGTGAGCCACCAGCTGTACTGGCAGCTGATCGAGCCGCCCGGCGGCGGCCCCGACGAGACGGCCGTGGCGGACCTCGTCGCGCAGGGCGAAGCGCAGCTCGCCTCGATCGACGCCGCGCTGCACCGGCACGGAGATCGCTGGCTCGTACCGGCCGCCGGCGCGGGGGACCCGGTCGCGCCGGGCCCGTCGTTGGCGGACGTCGCGGTGTACGCCTGGGTGTCCGGCTACGCCCGCTTCGGGCTGCCGCGCACCGCCGCGCCGTACCCCAGGCTCCGCTCGTGGCTGGCGCGGATGGACGCCCGTCCGTCGGTCCGCGCCAGTCGCGGGGCGGCCGGCCGGCCGTTCGACGGTTGGCTGCTGGAACGCGCCGCAGCACGACCGTCCCGAAGCGGGACCGAGCCGAGCTAGAGACGCCTGTCGGCCCTGCGTCACGGGGCGGCCGGGCCTTCCCCGCAGCGTTGCATTCGTCACACGCGTCGTTTCCGGCGCGCGGGGTCGGCTACGCTGGCCTGGGGCGTGCCAAGCGAACGGGTGAGGACATGAGCGACGGGCCCGAGGGTCGGTGGAACGGCGACACGGACGGACGTCGGCAGGACCCTGCCGAGGCGCTCCCGACTGCCGCCTCGCCCTCCTCGTCGTCCGCCGCGCTGCGCGCCGCTCGGGCCGAAGGCGCGTCCGGCGTCGAGGGTCATGACGACGAGGGCCGAGGCGTCGAGCATCGCAGCGGCCAGGCTCCTGACGGCCAGGACGCGGGGCTCGGCCCCGATCCCGACGATCGGCTGGCGATGGTCCACGCCTTCGTCGAGGCGCAGCTTCCAGGCGCGCGCTGCTTCATCCTCAGGTGCGACGACCCGG
>CAZHCI010000073.1:1836-4526 GCA_964530905.1 uncultured bacterium | reverse complement strand
GCGACGACCCGGCCGACGACCCGGGCGACGGCCCGGGCGATGCGCTGCCCGGCGTCGTCGGATCGCGGCTGGCCCGACCGTCCGCCCCGCCGAGCGATCGCGTTGCGCCGCAGCCGCTGACCGACGCCTGCGCGCTGGCGGTGCGGCAGGGCGAGCTGGTCGTGATCGAGGACGTCACCGTCGATCCTCGCGTCGCGGCGTCCCGCGACGCGGCGTCCGCCGCGGGTGTCGGCGCCTGCTGGGCGATGCCGCTACGCCTCGCCGACGGCCGCATGGCAGGCGTGTTGGCGGTGCACCACGAGCGCCCGCACCGGCCCGGCAAGGACGAGCTGACCGTCGCACGGGTCGCCGGCGCGCTGGCCGAGCTGGCGCTGGGGCACGACGCCGAGGCGTCGACGTTGCGGGAGAGCGAGCGTCACTCGCGGATGATGTCCGAGTTCCGTCGCAGCGTCATGAGCCTGATGGAGCTCGGTCTGGACGAAGGCAGCGTCGGCACCTTCGATCAGCGGCTGCTCGAGGAGGCGGTCCGCGTGATTCCGGGCGCCGCCACCGGCTCGATCCTCAAGCGTGCCCGCGACGGCGCCTACCGCTTCGCGGCGGTCGTGGGGTTCGACCTGGAGCGCCTCCGAACCGTCCGGGTGCCCGCCGAGGCGGTGGCGTTCGGGCACGCGGCCGAGGGCGGCCGTCCGCTGGTCGTGCGAGACCCCCAGCTGCACGACGCGCTCGATCCGCCCGACGCGGACGCGCTGAGAACCGACGGCCGCATCGCCGAGCTGCGCGCCGTGCTGAGCGTGCCGATCGTCGTCGGCGGCGAGATGACGGCGTACCTGACGCTGGACAACTACGACGATCCCGACGCGTTCGGCGACGACGCGATCGAGATGGCGCGCATCTTCGCCAGTCAGGTCGCCTCGCTGATGCGCCGCTTCGACCTCGAGCAGTCGCTCTACCGCCAGGCGTACGAGGACTCGCTCACGGGCCTTCCGAACCGCACCGCGTTCAAGGAGCGGCTGCAGCAGCGGCTGGACGCGGGCCGGACGTACGCCGGGCACGCCGTGCTGTTCGTCGACCTCGACAACCTGAAACCGATCAACGACTCGCTGGGGCACCTCGCCGGCGACGAGGTGCTGCGCGAGGTCGCCCGCCGCATCCAGCGCAGCGTCAAGGACGAGTCCGGCTTCGTGGCCCGCCTGGGCGGCGACGAGTTCACCGTGCTGCTCTCCGGCCCCCGGATCGGCGACGACGCGACCGCCACCGCCAAGCGGATCATCACCGCGCTCCACGAACCGATCCACGTCGAGGCGTACGACGTTCGGGTGGGCGCCAGCATCGGCATCAGCGTCTGCCCACAGGACGGCAAGAGCATCGCCGATCTGCTGAGGCACGCGGACATCGCGATGTACCACGCGAAGGAGGCCGGCAAGGGCGCGTACCGCTTCTTCGCCGACGAGATGGAGTCGGGCGCACGCCAGCGCGTGATGCTCGAAGGCGCGCTACGCGAGGCGTTGTTGAACGACGAGTTCGAGGTGCACTTCCAGCCACGGATCGCCCTCCGCACGGGCCGGATCGTGGCGGCCGAGGCGCTGGTCCGCTGGAACCACCCGACCTGGGGCCTGATCCCGCCCGGCCGGTTCGTGTCGCTGGCCGAAGCCACGAACCTGATCCACCCGCTGGGCCGCCGGGTGCTCGAGATGGCGTGCGCCGAGGCGGCCGGCTGGCCCGGCATCGACGGCGAGCCGCCGCCCCGCGTGTCGGTGAACGTCAGCCGCCATCAGCTTCAGCGCTCCGACATCGTCGACGAGGTAGCGCGCGTGCTGGCGGCCAGCCGGCTGGCGCCGGACCGGCTGGAGCTCGAGGTGCTCGAGAGCAGCGCGATGAGCGACGTCTCGGAGACCGCCAGGACGCTGGCGCGCCTACGGAAGCTGGGCGTCCACATCTCGCTGGACGACTTCGGCACCGGCCATTCCAGCCTGGGATGGCTGCAGAACCTGCCGGTGAACGTGCTGAAGCTGGACCGCACCTTCGTCGCCCGCTTGGGGATCGACGGGGCGGAGCCGTCCTCCGGGGCGGACGACGCCGCGATCCTGGGCGCGATCCTGAGGCTGGGCCAAGCGCTGGGCATGTCGGTCGTGGCGGAGGGGATCGAGCGCGAGACGCAGCTCGCCCTGCTTCGGCAGCTGGGCTGCGCGGAGGGGCAGGGCTACCTGTTCAGCCGGCCGCTCCCCTCGGACGAGCTTCGTCCGATGCTGCAGCGAGGATCGGTGACGCTGCCCGGCATGCGCTGAGCGCACGTCGCGCGGCTCGCCGCGCCCTCGGACCCGGCCGGCTCCCTCAGCCCTGCTCGGCCACCTCGCCCGCCTCGTCCAGGATCGCGCGGACCTCGGCCAGCTGCTCTGCGCTCAGCTCCCACGAGCCGGCCTGCACGTTCCTGCGCACCTGCTCCGGCTTCGTCGCGCCCGCGATGACGCTGGCCACCTGCGGCTGCGCCAGCAGGTACGCGAACGCCAGGTCGATCAGCTCGCGGCCGTGCGACTCGGCCAGCCCGGTCAGGCGCTCGACGACGTCCAGCAGCTCGTCGGTGAGCAGCGACTCCCAGCGCTCGTTCCCGCGGATCCGCGTGCCCTCCGGCAGCGGACGCCCCTTGCGGTACTTGCCGGTCAGGATGCCGCTCAGCAACGGGAAGTACGGCA
>CAZHCI010000073.1:0-1736 GCA_964530905.1 uncultured bacterium | reverse complement strand
CGCTGCAGGCTGGCCTCGAGCGCCGCCCGCACCGTCTCGGGCCGCGCGCCCGACAGCTCGTTGTCCGCGCTGGGCGCGCCGAACTTCGTGGCCAGCACCACCTCGTCGCGGCGTCCCGCCAGCACGCGGCCCAGGAACGCCTCGCTGTCCGTGCCGCCGTACACGTCCGCGGTGTCCAGGAAGGTCACGCCCGCGCTCAAGGCGGCGTCGACGACGGACTTGGTCTCGTCCAGATCGAGCCGACGGCCGAAGTTGTTGCAGCCGAGGCCGACCACCGAGACGGTCAGGGAGCCGATCGATCGGGTTCGCATGGGTCACTGTACGGCAGCGCGTGCGGCGACCGTGCGTCGTGCACGGTTCCTGCCGATACGTTCTCAGATCACGCCCAGCTCCCAGGTCGCCCGCGCCACCCGCCGGAACCCGGCGATGTTGGCGCCCAGGACGTAGTCGTCCGGATCGCCGAACTCCTCCGCCGCGCTGCGGCACGCACCGTGAATGTCGATCATGATCTCGCGCAGGCGGGCGTCGGTGCGCTCGAAGCTCCAGGCGTCGCGGCTGGCGTTCTGTTGCATCTCGAGCGCCGACGTCGCGACGCCTCCGGCGTTCGCCGCCTTGCCGGGCCCGAACGCCACGCCCGCCTCGCGGAACGCGTCGATCGCTCCCGGGGTGCACGGCATGTTCGCGCCCTCGCCGACGACGACGACCCCGTTCGCGATCAACGTCCGCGCGTCCGCCTCGTTCAGCTCGTTCTGGGTGGCGCACGGGAACGCCGCCTCGCACGGGACGTCCCAGACGTTGGCGCCGGCCAGGTAGGTGGCGTTCGGCCGCTGGACGACGTAGCCCGAGATGCGCTCGCGTCGCGCCTCCTTGAGCTCCTTCACGACGTCCAGATCGAGACCGTCGGGATCGTGGATCCGCCCGCCCGAGTCGCTGCACGCGACGACGTTCGCGCCGAGCTGCTGCAGCTTCTCGATGGTGTAGATCGCGACGTTGCCCGAGCCGGACACGACGCAGGTGCGGCCTTCGAGCGAGCTGTCGTGCCGGGTCAGCATCTCCTCGACGAAGTACACGCAGCCGTAGCCGGTCGCCTCCTTGCGTCCCCGCAGGCCGCCCCACGACAGGCCTTTGCCGGTCAGCACGCCCGCCTCGTAGCGGTTCGTGATCCGCTTGTACTGCCCGAACAGGTACCCCAGCTCCCGCTCGCCCACGCCGATGTCGCCGGCGGGAACGTCGGTGTGCTCGCCCAGGTGGCGATGCAGCTCGGTCATGAAGCTCTGGCAGAACCGCATCACCTCGGCGTCGCTGCGACCTTTGGGATCGAAGTCGCTGCCGCCCTTGCCGGCGCCGATCGGAAGGCCGGTCAACGCGTTCTTGAACGTCTGCTCGAACGCCAGGAACTTGACCGTGTCCAGCGTGACGGTCGGGTGGAACCGCAAGCCGCCCTTGTACGGCCCCAGCGAGCTGTCGAACTCGATCCGGAAGCCGCGGGCCACGTGCACGGCGCCCGCGTCGTCGGTCCACGGCACGCGGAAGATGATCTGCCGCTCCGGCTCGCAGATCCGGTCGATCAGCCGATCGTTCAGCACCTCGGGATGCTTGGCGACGAACGGACCGAGCGAGTCGAGCACCTCGTCGACCGCCTGCAGGAAGTCGTGCTCCCCGCGGTTGCGGTGCTCGATCCGCGTACGGATCTCGTGGAGCGCCTCGTTGGGCAGGCTGGTTCCGTTGCTGGGCAT
>CAZHCI010000072.1:2663-12733 GCA_964530905.1 uncultured bacterium | reverse complement strand
TCCTCGCGACCGGCCTGATCGCCGTCGCCTTCGCGCAGCCCGTCGAAATCGGACTGCTCTCGCCCCTCACCGGCGGTGCCGCCGGCACCGGCCAGGCGCAGAAGGCCGGCTTCGAGCTGGCCCTGCAGGAGATCAACGCCGCCGGCGGCGTGCTGGGCGAGCCGCTCGAGATCGTCCTGGAGGACACCCAGGCCTCCCCCGAGGTCGCCTTGGCCGCGTTCGAGAAGCTGATGACCGAGGACGGCGTCGCGTTCGTCGGCGGCGGCTACTCCAGCGGCGTCACCCTCGCCCTCATCGAGTCGTTCAAGACGTTCCAGCCGGTCGTGAGCTGGATCGGCGGCGCCGTGTCCGGCGTCGGCATCGAAGGCTTCGACGGCATCGAGGAGCTCCTCGCCGACGAGCCGTGGTTCTTCCACGTCCACCCGTGGGACTACCACAACGTCGACGCGGCCACCTCGTTCGTCGCGGACAGCGGCGTCGAGACCGTCGCGCTGCTCCACGAGGACAGCGCCTTCGGCGGCCCCGGCTCGGAGGGCGCGCAGAACCTGCTCGAAGAGGCCGGCCTCGAGGTCACGCTCCGTGAAGCGTTCACCTCGACCCTGCTGGGCGGCAGCGGCGACTTCCGCGCCGCGATCAGCAAGGCTCAGGCCACGAACGCCGACATGCTGTACTGGATCGGCTACGACAGCGACGTCGTCCCGCTCACCAGCCAGGTGCGCGAGCTGGGCTACGTCCCGCAGCAGATCTTCGGGGCCCCTCCCGGCTGGCCGTCGGAGTTCGGCGCCGCGCCCGAGGCGCAGTGCGTCACCGGCCTGATCGGCTTCCTGCCCAACCTGCCGACCGAAGAGGCGCAGGCGTTCACCCGCGCCTATACCGACCTTCACGACGACGAGCCCGACAACTACATGGCCGCGCTCGCCTACGCCCAGCTGTGGTCGTTCGCCGACGCCATCAACGCCGCCGGCAGCGCCGACGAGCAGGCCGTGATGGAGCAGATGGAGACGATGACGTTCCGCTCGCCGATGGGCGACTGGTCGTTCGGCCCCAGCGAGCTGACCGAGCGTCAGGGCTTCGACGCCGACATGTGGCTGGTGTTCCAGTACCAGGACGGCGTCCGCGAGATCGTCTGGCCGCTCGAGCGGGCCACCGCCCCGCTGGCCAGCTGCCGCTGATCCGCTGCCGCTGATCGGCCGAACCCGAGCCGATCGCTGCCCGAGCCGGCGCGCGTTCCCGCGCGCGCCGGCGCACGGCGCCGATCTCGCCCGGCGGACGGGCCCACCCCGTCCGCCGTCCCACGCGGAGCTCCATGGACCCCACCCTGATCCTCCAAGCCGTCGTGTCCGGCGTGCTGGCTTCCGGCCTGTACGCGCTGGTGTCGGTCGGTCTTGCCCTCGCCATCGGCGTGATCGGCATCGTGAACTTCGCCCACGGCGAGTTCTTCATGATCGGCGCCTTCCTCACCTACCAGCTGTTCGTGTCGTTCGGCGTCGACCCCGTCCTCTCGCTTCTGTTCGTCGCACCGGCCCTGTTCCTGCTGGGCGCGGTGATCTATCGCACCACCATCCAGTACGTCCTCGAGGCGCCCGAGCTGAACCAGATGCTGCTCACGTTCGGGCTGGGCATCGTGCTGCAGAACCTCGCGCTGCTGATCTGGGGCGGCGATCCGGTGTCGATCTCGGGCATCGCGTACCGCTCGGTCGGCTTCCGCATCGGCGGCATCTCCGTCGGCCTGGTGTCGCTCGTCAGCTTCGCGATCTCGATCGTCCTGGTCGGCAGCCTGTACCTGGCTCTGTCGCGCAGCCGCACCGGCCGCGCCATGCGGGCCGTCGCGCAGAACCGGATCGGCGCGTCGCTGGTCGGGCTCGAGGTGAACCGGGTCTACCTGGTCGCCTTCGCGCTCTCGGCGCTGCTGGCCGGCATCGGCGGCGTGATGATCGCCGTGATCCAGTCGCCCACCCCCACGATCGGCCTGGCGTTCACGCTCAAGGCGTTCTCGATCGTCGTGCTGGCCGGGCTGGGCAACATCCGCGGCATCCTGGCCGCCTCGCTGGTCGTGGCGCTGGCCGAGTCGCTCGTCGCGACGCTGGTTCCCAACGGCGGCACCCTCAGCAATGCGGTGTTCTTCGCGATCATCTTCCTCGCCCTGATCTGGCGCAGTCGGAGGACGGTATGAGCCCCACCGCCATGAACCGGGTCCGCGACCTGCTTCCCGTCCTCCTGTTCGCCGTCGCGCTCTGGTTCCTGCCCGACCTGCTGCGGGCGTGGAGCGGCCGCGCCTCGGTCAGCTACCTGTCGCTGGTCACGAACGGGCTGGGGCTCGCGGTGCTGGCGCTGTCGTGGGACATCCTGGCGCGGACCGGCCAGCTGTCGCTGGCGCACGCGGCGTTCTACGGCGCCGGCGCGTACGTCACCGCGGTCCTCGCCCGGCTGGACGTCGGCCCGCTATGGCTGGGCATTCCCGCGGCCGGCGCGTTCGCCGTGCTGCTGGCGCTGGGCCTGGGCGTCGTGACGTTGCGGCTGCGGGGGATCTACTTCGCGATCGCCACGCTGGCGTTCACCGAGGTGCTGCGCGCGGTGGTCCGGCAGCTCCCGACCTCGTTCGCCGGCGGATCGGCCGGCATCAACGTCGCGCCGCTGTTCCGCCCCACCTTCGATCCCGAGACGATGGAGCGCTGGGAGATCGCGTTCCAACGCAACGAGGGGTACTTTCTTCTGTACGCCGGCCTGCTGCTGCTCACGATCGGCCTGAGCCTGTGGACGCGCCGCTCCCGCCTGCAGCACGCCTTCACGGCCATCCGCACGAACGAGGAGGTCGCCGGCGTGATGGGGGTGCGGCCCGCACGCATGAAGCTGCTGGCGTTCGCGCTGTCCAGCCTGTCGGTCGGCATGCTGGGCGCGATCCACGCGCACCGCGTCGGCTCCGTCGTGCCGGAAGGCGCGTTCTCCGTCGCGACGACGGTGTTCGCGCTGGTGACGCCGATCTTCGGCGGCCTGTACACGACGCTGGGCCCGATCCTGGGCGCCGGCGTGCTGGCCGGAATCGAGGAGACGCTGAAGAGGAACCTGGCCGACGGCTACCTGATCGGCTACGGGCTGGTGCTGGTGCTGTCGATCCTGTTCATGCCGCGCGGCATCGTCGGGATGGTGCGCGGTATCGCTCGGCGCCGCAGGGCCGCTCGGACCCGCGTCGACACCGAGGGGGGCGAGGCATGACCGCCGACGCGAAACCCGACACGAACGTCGTGCTGGACGTCCAGCGTCTCGCCAAGCGGTTCGGCGGACTGGCCGCCGTCGACGACCTGTCGTTCCACGTCCGGCCGGGCGAGATCTTCGCGATCATCGGGCCCAACGGCGCAGGCAAGACCACGACGCTGAACCTGCTGTCGGGGCTGCTCGTGCCGAGCGCGGGCCGGATCCACCTGAACGGACGCGAGATCCAGCACCTCCCCAGCTTCGAGCGGACGCACCTCGGGCTGGGCAGGGCGTTCCAGGTCGTCCAGCCGTTCCCCGAGATGACCGTCCGGGAGAACGTCCAGGTCGGCGCCCTGTTCGGCACGCCCGGCATCGACCGGGCCGAGGGCGACCGCCGCACCGACGCCGCGCTGGAGCGGACCGGCCTGGCCCGCATCGCGGATCAGTCGGCCGAGGAGCTGACGCTGCTCCAGGAGAAGCGCCTCGAGATCGCCCGGGCGCTGGCGACCGACCCGACCGTGCTGATGCTGGACGAGGTGATGGCGGGCCTGCGCCCCGGCGAGGCGCGGCAGGCGGTCGAGCTGGTCCGCGACGTGCGCGACGCGGGCGTCACGATCGTGTTCATCGAGCACGTCATGCCGGTCGTGCGCGACCTGGCCGACCGCGTGCTGGTGATGGATCACGGCCGCTTCCTGGCCCAAGGCAGCTACGCCGAGGTGACGGCGGACGACGCGGTGATCGAGGCGTACCTCGGCCGCGACGACGACGAGGACGAGGACGAGGCACCGAACCGCGCGGCCGCGAGCGACGTTGCCGACCCCCACGACGAACGGGAGGCCCCGCGATGAGCATCGCCCTGCGCGTCGACGCGCTCGAGGCCGGCTACGGCAAGATCCAGGTGCTGTGGAAGGTGGACCTGACGGTCGAGGAGGGCAGCTTCACGACCGTCATCGGTGCGAACGGCGCCGGCAAGACGACGCTGCTCCGCACCATCTCCGGCCTGATCCCCGTCCGCGGTGGCCGGGTCGAGGCGCTCGGTCGACCCCTCACGGGCGTCAGCGCGGCCCGCATCGTGCGACTGGGCGTGGGGCACGTGCCCGAGGGTCGCCAGCTGTTTCCGCTGATGACGGTGCGGGAGAACCTCGACGCGGGAGCGGACTACCTTCCCGACGCCCGCCGTCAGGCGGACGCGACGCGTCGCTGGGTCTTCGAGCTGTTCCCCCGGCTCGAGGAGCGCCAGCGCCAGCTGGCCGGCACGCTTTCGGGCGGCGAGCGCCAGATGGTGGCCATCGGCCGGGCGTTGATGAGCCGGCCCAAGCTACTGCTGGTCGACGAGCCCAGCCTGGGCTTGGCCCCGTCCCTCGTCCGCACGGTGTTCAGAGCGTTGGCCCAGGTGCGCGAGGAGGGCGTGACCGTCGTCATGGTCGAACAGAACGTCCAGCAGTCGCTCAAGCTGGCCGATCAGGCCGTCGTGCTCGAGAACGGCGAGGTCAGGCGCCGCGGCACCGGCGACGAGCTGCTGCGCGACCCGGCGGTGCGGGAGGCGTACCTGTCGCTCTGAGCCTCACAGGCCCCACGGATAGGTCGCGGGCGGCCCCGCCTCCTCGGGCTCGACGTGAAGCGGATGGAGCGCGCGCGTCACGTCCACGTGCACGAACGCGTCGTAGCGGGCCGGCAGGTCGGTGGGCACGTAGTTGCCGTAGCGCTCCAGCGTCGGGTCGTACACCACCCCGATCGCGCGGTGGCCGCGGCGCTGTCGCGCGGCCGGCGACAGCCGGTCGGTCAGCAGGAGCGCGTCGCCGATGCCAGCTTCGTGGACGACGTCCTCCCACGATCCGGCTTGGGCGATCGGCACCTCCATCCGTTCCATCGGCGCGCCCCACGAGCGGCCGGCGATCACCGAGCCGCGGTTGCTGCCGAAGCCGACGAGCACGACCGCGTCGTCGCCGTAACGCTCCCGGGCCAGCTGGCCGGTATTGACCATGCCGGCGGCGGCCATGTCGGTCGCGCGCGCGTCGCCGACGTGCGTGTTGTGCTCCCAGACGATCGCCTTCGCGTCTTGGCCGTGATGCTCCAGCAGGTCGTCGAGCGTCTCGATCATGTGGTGATCGCGCACGTTCCACGATTGGCTGCCGCCGCGCACCATCGTCCGGTAGTAGCGCTCGGCGCCGACCGCGGCCCGCGCGTTCTGCTCGGCGTCGAAGTGCGCCTCGTCGTCGTCGCCCGCCACCTCGGCGTGCCGCCGGACGTCGCCGAGCAGCTCGACGACCTCGTCCTCGCACGACGCCTGGACGAACGCGGTGGACCGCGCGTACGCCTGGGCGTCCTCGCCGTACGGCTCGAAACAGGCGTACGCCCGCCGCGCCGCTTCGAGCGCGTCGGGATCGTTCTCCTCGAGGTAGCGCATGATCGCGGCCAGCGACTCCCACAGGCTGTACACGTCGAGGCCGTAGAACCCGACGCCGCGGCGGCCGGCGTGGGCGTCGTTGTGCTTCCGCAACCACGCCGCCAGAGCGACCGCCTCCCAGTTCGCCCACATCCAGGTCGGCCAGCGCCGGAACGCGTGGAGCACCTCCCGCGCGCTGGCGCCGACGTCGTCGTGCCCCTTGACGTAACGGTTCACGCGGTAGGCGTCGGGCCAGTCGCCCTCGACGGCGACGAACGAGAACCCCTTCTCGCGCACCAGCCGCTGGGTAATGCGCGCACGCCAGGTGTAGTACTCCGAGGTGCCGTGGCTGGCCTCGCCCAGCATCACCACGCGCGCGGAGCCGATGCGGTCGAGCAGCGGATCGAGATCGCCCGGCTCCCGCAGGGGCGTCGCCTGCCTGCGCACCTCGTCGGCCAGGGTCGCGGCGTCGTTCGATCGGTCGGAATGGGGCTGCATCGTGACGTCTCCTTCCGCGTCCAGTCTAGGGGCGCCCCGTCCGGGACGACGTCCGGGACACGTCGTCCGGCGTCGACCCGGGCCCGCCTCTCGGCCGTAACGGCCAGCTAACGATCCGTTCCCTACGATCGGTCCACGAGTCGTCCCGTCCGGCGTCCGACACGGGCGCGATGCTACCCGCGCAGGTGGATCCGCGCCGGACCGCGACTCGGTCACCGCCGCCTCGGAGCGCCGCGCTCCGGGCGGAGGGCCCTCGGTGGAGGAATCGATGATCCGTGCTCGCTCTTCGCTCGCATGCGTGCTGCTGATCCTGACGGTCGGTGCGGCGATCTTCGCCGGGCTGGCCGGTGCGTGGACGGTCGCAGGCGGGTTGGTCGAGGCGGCCGATCCGTGGTTGCGGCCGTTCGTCCCGGTGCTGGACACGGTTGCCGCCGCGCTCACCGGGCAAGGCTGCGCCGCGGCGTCCGTCGGCCTGGAGGTCGCCGCGGCGCAGCCGCAGCTCGCCTGCTAGCGTGTCGTATGACGCGCGATGCGCCTACGGGCCTGCCGGACGACTTCACGCTCGAGACGGTGGACCTGACCGTCTCGGACGTCGGTCGCGCGCGGGCGTTCTACGAGCGGGTGATCGGGCTCGAGGCGTGGCCTGCTCCTGTCGACGCGGGGCAGGACCGGGCCGCCGCTGCGGGGACCGCCTCGGCGGCCGCTCGTGGGGACGCCCCGAAGCTCGTCCTCGGTCGGGACGGACGACCGATCGTGCGGTTGAGCGGCGCGCCGTCCGCTGCCGCGCCTCCTCGAACGTTCACGGGGCTGTTCCACCTCGCGGTCCTTCTTCCCAGCCGCGCGGATCTGGCCGACGTCGTCGCCGCCCTGGTCGCGGCCCGAACGCCGGTGGTGGGCGTCGCGGATCACGGCGTGAGCGAGGCGGTGTACCTCGAGGACCCGGACGGTCACGGTGTCGAGGTGTACGCCGACCGACCGCGTGACGCCTGGCCCAGGCGTCACGGCCGCATCGCGATGACCACCGATCCGCTGGACGTGGACGGCCTGCTGGCCGAGGTCGGGCGCAACGGCGGCCAGGATGCCGATCGTCCCTGGAGCGCCCCGTCCGGCACGCGGCTGGGGCACGTTCACCTGCGCGTCCGCGACGTGGACGAGGCGCTGGCGTTCTACCGGGACGTCGTCGGCTTCGGCGAGGTCGCCTCGCTGCCGGGCGCGGCGTTCCTCTCCGTGGCCGGCTACCACCACCACCTCGGCGTGAACGCATGGCAGAGCGCCGGGGGTCTGCCGGTGGACCGGCGTGCGCCGCGCCTGGAGCGCGTGCGGGCCAGCGTCGGCTCCGGCGACGCGCTGAACGCCCTGCGCGCTCGCCTGGGGTCCGCGGCGTCCGAGGCCGAGGACCCTCGGGTCGCGGCCTTCCACGACCCTAGCGGCGTGGCGTGGCGGGTGTTCGTGCGTGATCGGTCGTAGCGCTTCCCTCGGTCCGCCGTGACCTCGCGCCGCGTTCCCCTCCCTCCGAGCCCAGCGAGCCGGCGAGCTGCTCGAGGAACTCCGCCCGTCCACCGCGGACGGACGACGCGTCGGAGGTTCGAACCTTGCCGTACCCGTCGGCGGCCGGCAGCGCCCGGGGGGCTAGGGGAGCGTCGCCAAAAACCCGTCCACGATCTCGACGTAGCGCCCTGGATGCTCGATGAAGCCCATGTGGCCTGCGTCCTCGACCACCACGACGCGCGCATCGGGAACGGCGGCGACGTTCGCCTCGATCCCGGCGGGCACGACCGTGTCCTCGTCGCCGTGCACGATCAGCAGCGGTGCCTGGACCGTCGCGAGCTCGTCCAGCCAGTTCCAGTCGCCCATCGACTCGAACACCGGCACGATCGTGAAGAGCACGTTGTCGTCCCGCTCGCTCGGCAGGGCGCACACCTTCCGGTTCATGTCCGGGATCAGGTGGGCCGAGGCGTCGGCCACCTGCGACAGGTGGATGATGTCGTACGCCCCCAGGCACGCCTCGTAGCCGGGCATGTCGTCGGGCACCGTGGCGAAGTAGGCGTCGAGCGCGTCGAAATCGGGACCCGGCTTCAGCGTCTCCATCTGCATGTACGGATCGGCAGCGGGCTCGATCGGTCCGAACGCGATCACGCCGCGCACGCGGCCGGGGTGACGGGCGGCGTAGAGCTGCGCGAAGCCACCCCACAGCGACCAGCCCAGGACCGTCGCCGGCTCGCCCCCGAAATGCTCGTGCACGGCCGCGAGGTCCGCGATCTCGTGCTCCATGCCCAGCAGCGCGGGATCACGGACCGGGGTCGAGAGGCCACGCCCGCGCGTGTCGTAGAACAGCACCGTCCACGCTCCGGCCAACCCCGAGAGCGGCACGGCCGCGGCCGTCTGGTTCGTCACGATCAGATCGGGCGGCCCGTCGCCGTGCTTCTGGTAGTACAGCGCCAGGCCGTCACCGACGGGGACGTACCCCTCCTCGATCCCCTGCGCCGCCGCTCCGCCCAGCGCCGCCGCGACGAGCACGGCCGCCAGGGCGACGACCGCTCCGCCGGCACGCGCGACCAACGTCCACATCGTCCGTCGTCCCATCGGTATCCCTCCCTCTCGCACGAACGAGTGTAGGAAGAGGGGCGTCATTCGGGCGTTATGTCGACGTAGCGGCCGGTGGTTCGACATCGCGCGCCATCCGCCCGATCGCGGGCCCCGCGGCTCGACGTCGCCGCTGTGCGTCGCCGCCGCACGTCGCTGCTACGCTTCGCGCATGCCTGCCACCCCGACGCTCGACGCCTCGACGATGCCGGTCGAGGCGATCGCGGAACGGCTCCGCCGCCACCTGTCGCAGGAGGGCCGCGTCGATCTGCTGATCCCCGATCCGGACGACGGCGAAGGGCTCTGGCCGGGCGAGCCTCGACCCGACGGCGCGCCGCGGCGCGACTGGCGGGCGTGGCTGGATCTCGCCGAGGCGGTCGGCGCGCGCATGCGCACGCCACGGCCGGTCGGGGGACCCGGTCCCCGCCGGCTGCGCCTTCCGTTCGTGCGCCTCGCCGGCGAGGCGGAGCTCCACGCCGACGGCGGTCGTCCGGAGAACCGCTACGACCCTCGCGGGGCGTTCGCGCGCCTCCGCAAGACCGAACACCCCGGCTTCCTGCTGCCGCTCCTCGACGCGGTCGCCTTCGCCGCGCCGGAAGCGCCCCGCCGGGTGCTGGTGGTCGGGTGCCACCGCGGCGACGAGATCGAGGCGCTGACCCGGCTGCGGCCGCCCGTCCCCCCGGCCCTCGTCACCGGCCTGGACCGCGAGGCGGGCGCGCTGGACGAGGCCCGGCGTCGCTTCCCTGCCGCTCGCTTCGTCCAGGCCGACCTGCGGGATCCCGTCGCCCTGGCCGACCTGGCCGCCGACGCCGCCGACGCCGCCGACGCCGATCCCGCCGCCGCTCGGTACGACCTGATCGTCGCGATCGACGTGCTGCAGAGCCCCGATCTGGAGGGCGCCGCGGCGTTGCGGACGCTGGTGCGCGAGCTCGCCGCACCGTCCGGCGGCCTGGTGATCGGACTTCCGTGCAGTCGCTTCCGAGGGGGCGAGGTCGTGTGGGGCGCACGCACCCGCAACTTCGCGGAGGTCGACCTGTCGTTGGTCGTGCGCGACCTGGCCGGTCACCGCCGCTACCTGCACCAGCAGGGCTACCGCTCCCGCATCGGCGGTCGGTACGACCTGCTGCTGACCGCGCGGCGCGACGCGGCGTCGAAGCGCGACGCGGCGTCCGGGCGCGACGCGGCGTCCGAAGACCCGCCCTGATGCGTGCGGAACGACCGGCCCAGCGCCGACGACGGGTCATCATGCGCGCATGCATCTCGCCCTCGACCACCTCCTGTACGCCGGCCCGGTGCTGGACCGCATGGTCCGCGAGCTCGCCCGATCGACGGGCACCAGGCCCGCCCTCGGCGGCAAACACACCGGCCAGGGCACGCACAACGCCCTCCTCGGCCTGCACGCCGGCGGCCT
>CAZHCI010000072.1:0-2563 GCA_964530905.1 uncultured bacterium | reverse complement strand
CGGCCTGCACGCCGGCGGCCTTCACCCCGGCGGCCTCGACCCCGATGGCCTCGACTCCACGACGTACCTGGAGCTGATCGCCCCCGACCCCGAGCAGGACGGCGGCGACTTCGCGGCATCGATCGACCCGCTGAAGAGCGCCGAGCTGCACGCCTGGTGCGTACGCACGAGCGACCCCGACGAGCTGGTCGCCCGCATCCGCGGCAGCGGCCACGGCGTCGTGCGCCGCTCGATGTCGCGCGCCGGACCGGAGGGCGACGAGCTCCGTTGGGAGCTGATCTTCGCCACCGGTCACGCCTGGGCCGGCGCCGCGCCGTTCTTCATCGCCTGGGGCGACACGCCGCACCCGGCCTCGGCCCTCGAGCGGGGAGTCAGCCTCCGCTCGCTCGCGGTGCTGCACCCCGATCCGGACCCGCTGCGCGCCTGGCTCGCGGAGCTTGGGCTCGCGACCGGTGCCGGCGAGGCGGTCGCGATCGAGGAGGCGCCCGGCCGCGGCCTCCGAGCCGACCTGAACGGGCGTCGCGGTCCCCTGGCGCTGCGGGGCGGCGCCGGCGGCATCCGCCTGGGGCGTTAGGGGCCGTCACGAGGGGGCGTCGCTACTGCCCGGGTCGAGCGCCTCGAGGGACGCCCCCTTCCCGTGTCAACGGCTGTCCAGCAGCGTCGCCAGCTCGTCCAGGCCGCGCCGCGCCCGCGCGATCCGCTCCGGATCGCCGTCGTGGCGGCGGACCTTGTCGAGCCACGCGGCCGCCGCATCGAACGCACCGCGCACGCGGGCGTCGTCGGCCGCCGTCAGGCAGTACGGAAGCGCCCGCTCGAGATCCCCGGCCTCTTCGAAGTGGTACGCGATCCGGGCGGCAGGACCACCCAACCGTTCCAGCGCGCTCCCGACGCGGCGGTGCAGGTGGGCGCGGAGCGCGTCCGGCGTGGCGCGCCCCACCGCCTCGTCCACCAGGTCGTGTCCGAACGCGAAGCCTTCGAGCAAGCGCGCCCGCTCGAGCGCCGCCTGCGCCGAGGCGACACGCTCCTCGCCCACGTCCAGCGCGACCGTCGCGAGCGGCAGGCTGGCATCGGTCTGCGCGATCGCGACCAGCCGCAGGAGGCGGAGCTCGTGCGCGCCCAACCGCCGGAAGCGCTCCTCGAACACCTGCGCCACGCGCTCGGGGAACGACGCTCGCAGCGAGGCGCCGTCCAACGCGCCGCCCTCCGACTCGAGCAGGCTCTTGAGCGTCTCGACCACGAACAGCGGGTTGCCGCCGGTGAAGCGATGCATCTCGCCCGCGAGATCCGGTGCCCCGTCCACGTCGGTCGAGGCGAGCAGCCGCTCGACGGCCGCCGCGTCGAGCGGCTCGAGCTCGATGTGGACCGCGATGCCGCCTCGCACCAGATCGGCCAGGAACGCCCGGAACTCGCTCCCGACCTCGTTCGTGCGGAAGGTGCAGATCGCGCGCTGCCCCTTGCGATCGGTGGCGACCGGCGTGACGTTCGCGAACATGTAGTTGGCCATCTCGAGGCTGGCGGGGTCGATGAACTGCCAGTCGTCGGCGATCCAACAGTCCAGCCACGCTCCGCTTCGGATCAACACCTCGGCGAGCGTGGCGTAGAAGTAGTTCTTCTCCTCGAGCGAGGACATCGGCGGAGGCGGCGCGTCGGCGAGGTCGGGCAGCAGGCGGGACAGCTCGCGGCGCATCACGTCGCTCAGCTCGATGCCCGGACAGGCGTCGAGCACCGCCCGGAAGGCACGTGCCTGACTCGCGTAGGGAGCGGTCATGTCGCCCGGCCGGGCCGTGAACACGTTCCACCGTGCACGTGGCACCTTCGAGTCGGCGAACTCGTGCATCAGCCGGGTCTTCCCCACGCCGGGCGGGCCGGAGAGGTAGATCACCCGTCCGTCCTCCCAGGCTCGCTCCATGCGCTCCCACTCCTTCTCGCGCCCCGCCAGCAGCGGCGGGCGATCGACCGTCGCGGGGATGGTGCGGCGGACGGCTGGCGCGCGCTCCACCGACGCCGACGCGATGTTCCGAGCCAGCGCGCTGGTCTCGGGCAGCGGCCGCACGCCGAGCTCGCGGGCGAGCCGCCGTTCGAACCGGCGGTACCCCTCCAGCGCCCCGGCACGATCGCCCGTCAGGTACGCCAGGCGCATCACGCGACGGTGAGCGACCTCCGAGAACGGGTCCAACGGCAGCGCCGATCGCGCGACCTCGAGCGCCTCGCCGAGGCGGCCGTCGGCCTCGAGCCGCTCCGTACGGGCAGAGATCGCCTCCAGCCGCTCCTCGCGCATCCGCTCGCGCTGGTACGCCAGCCACTCGTCGACCTCGGGCACGTCGGAGAGGTCGAAGATGGACAGCAGCTCGCCCCCCGCGTCGATCACCTCGACGCCCGGCGCGATCGCGACGGGATCGCCGCGCGTGGCGACCGGAGCGATTCGGTGCAGCTGGTGAAGCGTTTGGCGCAGGCTGTTCCGGGAATCGGCCGCCCCGGGCCAGAACAGCTCCGCCAGCCGCTCGCGCGGCGTCGCCCCGGACAGCGCCAGCCAGGCCAGCAGCGCGGCCGGCTTGCGCTTGGG
>CAZHCI010000071.1:6689-12963 GCA_964530905.1 uncultured bacterium | reverse complement strand
CTGGACGTCGACACCGCCCTCCTCGAGCTCGGCGAGCTCCTCGTGAGCGACGACGGCGTCGAGCTCGAGGTCGTGTCGCTCGAGCCGCTCCGCTTCGAGCCCGCGCCGGAGGAGGCCGAGGACTGGGGCGAGTGAGCCCAGCGGGCGTGCCCCAGGACCGCGGCTCCGGCCCCACCGTCGTGGTCGTGCACGACCGGGTCCGGCCCGAGGAGACGATGCTCTTCGCGGCGCTGGAGCGCGCGGGAGCCGACGTCGAGCGGATCTACGCCCCGCACTGGCGCTGGGAGGCCGGCGCGCGTCGCAGCGAGGGCGAGGTCGTGCTGCTGCGGACCCTTTCGCACGCCCGCACGCTCGCGATCGCGAGGGCGCTCGAGGCGGAGGGCGCCGACGTCGTCAACCGCGCCCGCGTCATCGAGACGTGCGGCGACAAGGCCGCCACCAGCGCGGCGCTCGCCGCTGCCGGCGTGCCGCAGCCGCGCACCTTCCTGGCGTTCTCGGCCGAGACGGTGATCGAAGCGTGCGAGGAGCTTGGCTGGCCCGTCGTGGTCAAGCCGGTCGTCGGAAGCTGGGGACGGATGGTCGCCCGTTGCCGCGACGCCGACGCGATCGAGGCGCTGCTCGAGCACAAGCAGGTCCTGGGCGGCCCCGCGCACCAGCTCTTCTACGTCCAAGAGCACATCGACAAGCCCGGGCGCGACCTGCGGGCGTTCGTGGTCGGAGGTCGCGTCGTCGCCGCCATCGCCCGCGAGGGCGACGATTGGCGGACCAACACGGCGAAGGGCGCCGTCGTGCGCGGCGTGCCGGTGACGCCGGAGCTGGAGCGGATCGCGCTCGCGGCGGCGCAGGCCGTCGGCGGCGGCGTGCTGGCGGTCGACCTGCTGGAGTCCGCCCGCGGGCTGTTGGTGGGCGAGGTGAACCACGGCCTCGAGTTCCGCAACTCGGTCCAGCCCACCGGCGTCGACATCCCGGCCGAGATCGCGGCCTACCTGACCGAGCGAGCCAGGACGGGCGGCCGGGGAGCGCCGAGCGAAGCGCGCCTCCCGACGCCGGCGCGCGCCGTACAGTGAGCGCCATGAGTGATCGCCCCGAGGCCGCACCCGATCGGTTGACCGTCGGCATCGTCGGGGGGTCGGGCTACGCCGGGGGAGAGGCGCTCCGCATCGCGCTCCAGCACCCCCATCTCGAGGTGGTTCAGGTCACCAGCGAGCGTCATGCCGGGCAGCCGATCGGCAACGTCCACCCGAACCTGCGCGCGGTCACCCGCCTCCGGTTCACGACGCTGGACGCGCTGGAGCCGTGCGACGTCGTGATCGCGGCGCTGCCCCACGGGACGTTCGTCGAGCAGGTCGACCGCCTCGCCCGGACGGCGCCCAGGCTCGTGGACCTCTCGTCCGACCTTCGGCTGCACGATCCCGAGGTCTATCGCCGCGCGTACGGGCACCCCCACCCGCGCCCGGAGCTGCTGGGCACGTTCGTGTACGGCGTTCCGGAGCTGAACCGGGCGCGTCTTCGCGGTGCGACGCGCATCTCCGGAGCGGGCTGCATCGCGACCGCCTCGCAGCTGGCGCTGGCGCCGTTCCTGCGCCACGCGATCCTCGCGAAGGGCGACGCGATCGTGGACGCCAAGATCGGCTCGTCGGCCGCCGGCGCGCGCCCCGGTCCGTCCGGGCACCATCCCGAGCGTGCCGGCGCGATCCGCACCTACGCGCCCGTCGGCCATCGGCACGAGCCCGAGATCGCTCAGGCCCTCGGCGGTCGCCTCCGCATCCACCTGACCGCCACCGCCGTCGAGCGGGTGCGCGGCATCCTGGTCGCCGCGCACCTGTTCGTCCAGGACGGAACCAGCGAGCAGGACGTGCTGATGGCGCTGCGCGACAGCTACCAGGACGAGCCGTTCGTCCGGCTGGTGCTGGCACGCCGCGGCATCCACCGCGTTCCCGATCCGAGGATCCTGGACGGGAGCAACTGGTGCGACCTCGGCTTCGCGCTCGATCGCGACAGCGGACGACTGGTGGTGATGAGCGCGATCGACAACCTGGTCAAGGGGACGGCCGGTCAGGCGATCCAGGCGCTGAACGTCGCCGTCGGGTGGGACGAGACCAGCGGCCTCGGGTTTCCGGGCCTCCATCCGTGAACGGCGGGCCGCGGCCGGGAAGGCGGCTGGACGCACGCGACGCGCTGCGCGCCAGCGTGGCGTACCACTTCGCCCCGACGGACGTCGGCGGGGTGCTGGCCCGGCACGCCAGCGTGCAGTACGACCCTCTGGCGCCGCTGGGCTGCAACCACGACCTGGTGTTCGCGGCGCGGGTCCCCGGCTACCGGATCGGCGATTGGCAGCGTCCGGTGTACGAGGATCGCCTCGGCTACGACGGCTGGGACAAGCAGGCCAGCCTGATCGAGATCGCCGGCCAGCCCGCCAGGCGCGTCTACCATCGTTGGCACGGCGACCGCTGGCGGGAGCAGGTGCTTCGGCGCTGGCCGACCGAGGCCGAGCACGTGGTCGGGCAGCTTCGCGACCGCGGGCCGCTGGACGCCGCGTCGGTGCAGCTGGACGCCCGGGTCGACGCCTGGCGCGACAGCTGGTACGGACCGAGGCTGGCGAAGCGGATCCTTCGCGCGCTCTGGCACACGGGCCGCGTCGCCACCCGCCGCCGCGAGCACGGCCGTCACGTGTACGACCTGATCGAGCGCGTGCTGCCCGCGTCGGTGCTGGCCCGGCCGACACCGCCTGTGGTCGACGCCGTGCGGCGCCTGGTCGCAGACCGGCACCGCGCCACCGGCCTGCTCCGCGCGACGGCGCCGGCCGAGGTGTGGAGCCTCCGAGCGCCCGCGAGCGACCGGCACCGCGCCATCGCCGAGCTCGTCGCCGAGGGCGAGCTGTCCGCGGTCGAGGTCGACGGCGCGCCTCACCACGCCGCTCCGGGCTGGATGGAGGCGCTCGACGGGCGTGCGTTCGCGCCCGGGGTGCGCTTCGTCGCGCCGCTCGATCCGCTGCTCTGGGATCGGCCGGGTCTCCGCGCGACGTTCGGGTTCGACTACCTGTGGGAGGTGTACAAGCCGGCAGCGGAACGGCGCTGGGGCTACTACGTCCTGCCCGTCGTGCGCGGCGACCGCTTCGTCGCCCGCATCGACGCGGTACGCGACGCCAGCGGGTCGGACGGGCCCGTGTGGCGCCTTCGCAGGTGGTGGTGGGAGGCGGGCGCGGAAGCCGCCGTCGAGCGGACGTCCGGCGGCAGGACCCTGTTCCTCGACGAGCTCGCCGAGGCGGCGTCCCGCTTCGCTCGCTACCTCGGCGTGACGCGCGCCGTCGCCCGCGGCGGCGTGCCGAAGGACGTCGCGGCCGCCCTCCGCCTCGGCGCCGGCCAGCCGTGGTCCGTCGCCGCCGAGGAGCGGCGGCCGTGATCGTGGTGAAGGTCGGCGGCGGCACCGGAATCGATCCGGTGAACGTCGTGGACGACGTCGCCGCGCTGCACCGCGAGGGCGAGGCGGTGGTGCTGGTGCACGGCGGCAGCGACGAGACGAACCGCCTGGCGCTCGCCCTGGGACACCCGCCGAGGTTCGTCACCAGCCCCAGCGGTCGCGTGAGCCGCTACACCGACCGTCGCACCCTGGAGATCTTCGAGATGGTGTACTGCGGCCGCGTGAACAAGGCGATCGTCGAGCGGCTCCAGGCCGCCGGCGTCGACGCGGTGGGGCTGTCCGGCATCGACGGGCGCATCCTCGAGGGCCGTCGCAAGGCCACCGTCCGCTCGGTCGAGGGCGACAAGGTCAAGCTGCTTCGCAATGATCACACCGGCACGGTCGACCGCGTGAACGATCGCCTGCTGCGGACGCTGATCGAGGCCGGTCACCTGCCCGTCCTGTCGCCCCCCGCGATCTCCGAGGAGGGCGTCGCGGTCAACGTCGACGGCGACCGCGCCGCGGCGGCCGTGGCGATCGCGCTGCGAGCCGACGCGCTCGTCCTCCTCTCCAACGTCCCCGGGCTGCTGCGCGACGTGGACGACGAGGGCAGCCTCGTGACCGACGTCGATGCGTCCGACGCGGGCGAAGCGGAGCGGTGGGCGCGCGGACGGATGCGCGCCAAGCTCGACGGCGCCCTCGCCGCCGTCCGCGGGGGCGTGGCCCGCGTGGTGCTGGGCGATGCCCGGCCGGCCGGGCCCGTGCGCGCCGCCCTGGCCGGCAGGGGTACCGTGGTGTCCTGAGCCCGTCGCCGCGGCGTCCCGTTCGCCGTGCGCGATCCCCGATCCACGAACGCGACGAACGCGTGCCAGGAGGTCCTCCCATGTCCGACGCCCACCAGAACGTCACCAGCGCCGAGATCATCGCGCGCGACGCGCACCACAACTCGGGGCTGTGGTCGCCCCGTCAGGCGTTCGTGCGCGGCGACGGCTGCCGCATCTACGACGCGGACGGAAACGCGTTCCTCGACCTGATGGCGGGCATCGCGGTGGCGTCGCTCGGTCACGCGCATCCGGCGTTGACCGACGCCATCTGCGAGCAGGCCGGACGCCTGCTCGTCTGCCCCCAGAACCTCGCGAACGACACGCGTGCGGAGTTCCTCGAGGCGCTGTTCGCGCTGGCGCCCGCGCCGTTGAACCGGGCGTTCCTGTGCAGCTCCGGCTCCGAGGCGAACGAGGGAGCGCTCAAGTGGGCCCGCGCCGCCACGGGTCGCTCGACCTTCGTCGCGACGAAGCGCGGCTTCTCCGGAAGGACCCTCGGGGTGCTGCCGCTCACCTGGACGCAGGCGTACCGTGAGCCGTTCGAGCCCCTCGGCCACCAGGCACGCTTCGTCGGCTACGGCGACGTCGCCGAGCTCGACGCGGCGGTCGACGACGACGTCGCCGCCGTGGTGCTCGAGCCGGTCCAAGGGGAGGGCGGCATTCACCCCGCCGACGTCGAGTTCGTTCGGGAGGCGCGCCGCATCACCCGCGAGCGGGGCGCGCTGCTCGTGTTCGACGAGATCCAGTCGGGTGCCGGGCGCACCGGGCGCTTCCTGGCGCACGAGCATTTCGGGGTCGAGGCCGACGTCGTGACGATGGCCAAGGGGCTCGGAGGGGGCGTGCCGATCGGCGCGGTCCTGATGACCGACGAGGTCGCCGCCGCGATGCCCAAGGGCGGGCACGGCACGACGTTCGGGGGCAACCCGCTGTCCGCGGCGGCGGGACGGGTGGTGCTCCAAGAGCTTCGGAACGGCCTGCTGGAGCACGTCCGCACGGTGGGCGACCACCTCCGTGCCCGGCTCGACGCGCTGGCCGCCGAGGAGCCGCGCATCCGCGAGGTGCGCGGGCTGGGGCTGATGCTGGGCGTCGAGCTCAAGGAGAAGGCCGCGCCGGTGCTGGCGGCGCTCGAGGCCCGCGGCGTCCTGGCGATCAACGCCGGCGCCACCGTGATCCGGTTCGTGCCGCCGCTCGTGATCAGCGAAGCGGAGGCGGACGAGGCGGTCGAGGCGCTTCGCGGCGCGCTGGCCGATACCGCAGGGCCGGACGGGGAGCGCTGAGACGGACGAGCTCGCCCGCGCGCTCCTCCGTCTCGCCGTCGGGACGCCCAGCCCCTCGGGCCGCGAGGCGGAGGTCGTCGACCGCCTGAGGGCCGCGATGGAGGGCCGGGTGGAGGAGGCGGTCGTCGACGGGGCGGGCAATCTCGTGACTCGCCACGGCCGTGGGCCGCTGGCGGTCACGTTCCTCGGTCATGCGGATACGGTGCCCGGCGTCGTTCCCGTCGCGGAGCGAGGCGGCGCGCTGTACGGCCGGGGCGCCGTCGACGCGAAGGGGCCGTTGTGCGCCGCATTGGCCGCCGTGGCCCGGATGCCCGAGGAGGTGCACGAGGCGCTCACCGTCCGCGTGATCGGCGCCGTGGGCGAGGAGGCGCCCGGCAGCGTGGGAGCCAGGCACGTGGTCGAGACGCAGCCCGAGCCCGACCTGCTGGTGATCTGCGAGCCTTCCGGCTGGGATGCGGTGACGCTGGGCTACAAGGGCAACCTGCGGCTGGAGCTCTCCTGCGTACGGCCGGGCGGCCACTCGGCCGGTCCCGAGCCGTCGGCCGCGGACCGGCTGGTCTCGGGGCTGAGCCGACTGGTCACGGCGTTCGGGGCCGCGGGCGGTGCCGCTGCGTCGCTACGGGCGTTCGACACGGTCCAGGCCACGGTGCTTGCGCTGGAGCACGACCACGACGGCTTGACCGAGCGGGCGTCCGCGACGGTAGGCGTCCGCCTGCCCCCCGCCTGGCCGCCCGAGCGGGTCCTCGGGCTCGTCGCCGCCACCGAGCTCGGCGAGGG
>CAZHCI010000071.1:4534-6589 GCA_964530905.1 uncultured bacterium | reverse complement strand
CGGATCAGAGTCCGGAGAGCGCGTAGTTCTTCTTGATGAACGACTCCCACTCGGCGGGAACGTCCTCTTCGGGGAAGATCGCATCGACGGGGCAGGCCGGGATGCACGCTCCGCAGTCGATGCACTCCTCGGGGTGGATGTAGAACTGGTCGTCCGCCTCGTAGATGCACTCGACGGGACAGACGTCGACGCACGCCTGGTCTTTCGTGCCGATGCACGGTTCGGCGATGATGTGGGGCATTGCCTTGACCTCCTCGGGCGGAACGCCGCCCGTCCCTGACCATCATCCCCTAGGGGGAGAAAGGCGTCAAGCGCGGTTCACCACGGTGTGCAGCCTTTCGCGCTGGCGGTCCGTAGCGGTACGTATACTCGCGTCACGATGCTGCAAGACATGCCCACCCTGGCGCTCGAGCTGTTCGAATACAAGATGGACGACCTTCGTCACCGAAGGGCGGTCCGTGGCGGGGCGGACACGATCTGGGCGCTTCGGCGGCAGATCCTCGAGGTGGCCGACCGGCTCGATCCGGCTCAACGGGCGCGGTTCGAGGCGCTGAGCCGCGAGCTCGGGCAGCGCGAGACGGGGCGCGACGAGCTCGCGAAGGGCCGCGAGCCCTCGTTCGACGACCTCGTTCTGGGCGGGGCTCCTGCGCTGGAGCTGGACGACGACTGGGGCGCGCGCTCCGCCGGCGACGGCCGCCTCGATATCGCCGGGTCGGGGGGAGAGCGGCTCGACATCGCCGACAAGCTGCTGTTCGGCGACAGCGAGGAGGCCGTGCTGCTGGCCGGGCCCGAGTCGGCGGCGCCGCCGACCGAGGCGGAGCGGCACGAGCAGAAGGTGCTTCAGCGCCTCGCGCAGCGCGTGTTCGGACGCGAGGTGGAACGATTCGCCGAGGGGATGGCGGCCGCCTGGCGCGCGGAGCGGGAGCGGGTCACCGCCCGCGTGCTCTACGCGACGATGCGCAACTTCGAGCGCTTTCGCGCGACGAAGGCGTTCGGGCACGACGCCAACCTGCGTCAGTTCCGGGTGGTCGAGCCGGTGCCGGACCGCGTCGATCCCCTGGTGTCGCTGTCGGACGTCGACAGCCTGGTCGTGATCGCACGCGACGTCGTCGACGCCGTGATGCATCTGCGCGAAGCCGATCCCCCACCGCCGATCGAGCGAAAGCAGTCGCTGGACTACCTGAGGCGGATGGCGATCGAGGTCGCCAAGGATCCGTACGCAGGCAAGCGGGCGGCGGTCGAGCCTCAAGGGCCCGACGCGTCGGAGCTGCGTGCGGCGCTGCGCGACCTGGCACGGCAGCGGCTGTCCGATTGGCAGCGCCAAGCGCGCCGCAAGGACCTCGAGCGACAGCTTCGCGAGCGGCAGGAGGTCGAGCGGAGCCAGGTCGCGATGCTCCGGCGCGACCAGAGCAAGTTCAAGCAGTACGTCGAGGCGTTCTTCGCGCGTCTCGAGCAGCTCGTGCCGCGCTCCGTGGGTGGGTCCGCCGAGGAGCCGCAGCTCTCCGGAGGCGTGCTGTTCGCGGTCTCGCCCGGTCTGCGGCGGACCGACCTTCCGGTCTCGGCTCGGACCGTGACGCTACGTCTCGCAGGCCCGGTACGCCTGCCGTTCGCGGGGCGCGATCTGGCGATCACGGTGCAGGGGCAGGAACGGCATCTGTACGTCGGCGACGTCGAGATTCCGTTGAACGAGGACCGCGTCGTCGCCGTGGATGGCGACGAGGTCGAGACGTTCCTCGAAAGCGACTACCTCCACCTGCGCGTGCGCGAGAGCGGCGGGTCGCTGGCCGCCCGCGTGGCCGAGGCGGCCGCCACGCTGCACGTGCTGGCCAACGACCGGTACGACGAGCAGCTCTCGGTGCTGCGGATGCTGGCTCCGGGCGCGCCGGGCGATCCCACGGGCCTGGTCAGCGAGGCGCTTCGCCGCGCCGGCCAGATCGTCGGGAAGGCTCCCGATCGACGCGAGGCGCTCCATCGCCTGATGCAGGGCGCCGCCAGGGGCGTCGGCGGCGAGCTCGACGACGGGTGGCTGCACGGCTTCGTTCAGCGCGCGCTGCT
>CAZHCI010000071.1:0-4434 GCA_964530905.1 uncultured bacterium | reverse complement strand
CGCGGCCATCACCCGGAGCTCGCGAACGTGTACGACCGCGTCACCATCGACCTCACGACCCACGATGCGGACGGCATCACGGTCAAGGACGTCGAGCTCGCCCAGGCGATCGACGCGATCGCCGCCGCCTGAAGCCGAGCGATCAGTTCGGAGCGGTTCCTCCCCGCGTGGAGCGTCGCTCGCTGGGCGCGTCGCGCGAGGGGGGCAGGAACTCGTACGCCGCTTCGAGCTGGTCGAGGTCGGCGTCGTCCACCCGGCCCGAGCCGTCGAGGTCGGCCTGAAGACGCGTTCCGACCGACCCGTACGCCTCGGCGAGCAGAGCGAGGTCGTACAGGTCGACGACGCCGTCGCCGTTGAGGTCCTCGGGCCGACCGCTGCGGGCTCGCAGCAGCGCGGCCGCGTCCTCGGCCGACGGACGGAGCGGCTCGCCGGAGGGAAACAGGCCCGAGCGCAGGCCGCCGCCCGCCTCCGGGCGGTCACGGTCCAGCGGGCCGTCGGCCGGTAGCCCGACCCAGCGGCCGAGCTCGCGAGCCAACACGTCCACCCGCCGGCCTTCCGGCCCGGGACGCAGCAGCAGCTCGACGCCGTCGCGGTCGGCCACGCGCCGCGAGTAGGCCAGCGCGTCCGACCCGAACGCCGCAGGCGTCCCGATCCGAACCCGGTCCGACGCCTCGTCGTCGACGACGAGGCGCAGCGGAACGCCGACGTCGGTCCAGCCTCGTACCGCGTCGTCGAGCGCCGACCTGAGCGCCTCGTCGTCGGGAACGTCCAGCCGCAGCTCGATCGGCGTGCCCGGACCGTCCGAGCCCGGCGTGTCCGCCTCCTCGGCGGACCGGTCCTCCGTGGGCGGCTCGCTTTCGGGCTGCCCGCCGTCCGGCTCGGCGTCGAGCTCGGTGTCGGCCTCCGCGTCGGTGTCGGCGGGAACGACGCGGTCGTCCAGGCGCACGTCGCCGCTGTCGCCGAGCGCGGCCTCGAGGGCGTTCAGCACCGTCGAGACGTCGCGCTCGACCCCGCCGAGCGTGATCAGCTCGTCGTCGACGCCGAGGACGCGGCCGCGGTCGTCCACGAGCCCGTCCTCGGTCAGACGCCAAAGCCCTTGCCAAACCCCGACGATCGGGCTCACCAGACCGTCGTCGAGGTACCAGGCCACGAGGACGCGATCGCCTCTCGATGGAAGCGGAACGTCGTCGACGACGGTGGTGCTGCCCGACGGTGCTCGTCCCGCCAGAAAGGTGAGGGTTCGGACGTCGTCCCGGGCCCCGTCTTCCTCCTCGAGCCCGTCGGCGCCGCGGTCGCCCGGCCGGCCGTAGACACGCTCGACGGCGATCTCGACGCGGGTGACGACCTGGTCGCCCGAGAGCTCCGTGTCGACCGAGGCGACCTCGCCGTACACGGTCGCGTCGGCACGCGAGAAGATCTCCGCGAGCGAGCGTTCCAGCACGGACGTCGCCGTTCCCTGCGCCGCCAACGCGAAGGCGAGCGCCACGGCGATACCGCGGATGGCGACACGTCTCATGGGGCCTCCTGCTCGGAGTCGTTCGCGTCGGCCCCGTTCGCATCGGATGCGTTCTCGTCGGACGCGTTCTCGTCGGAGGCGACCTCTCCGGCGTCCTCGTCGGTCGTCGCGCCGTTCGCCGCCGTGACGGGAGCCGCCCCGAGGCGTCGCGCATCGTAGGCGTGGCGGTCGCTGTACAGCATCTCCACCGTCATGTCGAACCCCAGCCGGATGGCCTCGTCGGTCGTGACCTCGAGCTGGAACAGCTCTCCCGAGCCGGTGTACGGCTCGCCCAGCACGGCGAGGTCGATCGCGACGCCGTCCGGCCGTGGCTCCCAGAGCAGGGCCACGTCCGATCGCGAGGCACTGACGGCGTCGTCCGGCAGCGTCAGGTCCCGGTCGCCCCAATCGAGGCGAAGCCGCACGGCACGCAGGTTGCGTGCGTCCTCGATCCGGCCGCGAAGCACCGTCGTGTCGCGCACCTCCGTCTCCGGCACGGCCAGCTGCAGGCGCGGCACGGGGACGTCGCGAACGGAGAGCGCGAACGTCTCGAACGTCGACGCGAGATTCGCGTCCGACACGGCGATGGTGAACTCGAACCGGCCCAGCTCGGTCGGCGTGCCGACCAGCACGCCGCCCTGCAGCGCGATGCCGGGCGGGAGGGCGCCCTCCTCGAGGCGGAGATCGTACGGTCGCAGGCCGCCGACCGCGACGACGTCGGCGCGGTACGGCTCGCCCAGCACGGGGTCCGATAGGCGAGCGCTGGCGATCCGCAGCGGGTCGCCCGGGAGGGGAGCCTCGCCCCCGCAAGCGGCGAGCAGGACGACGAGCGCCGCGGCGCCGACGAGGCGGGTGACGCTGCGACGCTCACGGGATCGTGCCCGATGTCGTTTCCAGGGAGGCATGCGTGCTCCTCTCGAGCGGCCGGTATCGAACGTCCGGTCCGTACCGGTCCCGAAGGCAGGTCGACCGAGCGTGGTACCGTCGAATCAGTATCCCTACCGTACCCGTCGCGAGGCGGTTCCGCCTCGTGCAGACGCAGGAGACCGCCATGATCATCCTCAAGCTCCCGGACGACGTCCGCTTGAGGCGCGACTTTCACGTCGCGCTCGCGGCCCGACAGCGCTACGGGGTCGATGTCTCGCTCGTCGATCTGCGAGGTCGCGTGCTGATCGCCGACCCGGCGGCGGCCGAGCGGCTGGCCGCCCGCATGAACGACGAGCGCGACGCCCGCCGCTTTCCCGAGGCCGCGGTCTCGGGCGCGGAGATCGTCGCCGCGGGACTGCTCGACGAGGCGATCCACCTGATGCTGGACGCCTACCGGCGCGAGCGCGATCCCGGCTGGACGTCGCGGCTCGACGCCGAGCTGACCGAACGGCTGGGCGTGGCACGGCTGCGCGCCGCCAAGCGCGCGTTCGTCGCCGCGTTCCCTCCTGCCGAGGTGATGCGGGGCGACGCGACCGTCGAGACGTGGCTGGCAGGCAGCGTCGACGCGCTTCCCGGCGGCGAGGTGGCTCTCGAGGAGCGCATCGCCGTCAGGCTCGCGAACGAGAACCCGGCGCTCGAGCGATTCCACGAGCTGGTGGACGACAGCGGCCTCGGGGAGGACGACGCCGCCGTGGCGGGCGCGATGGAGCGCCGGCTGGCGACGCTGCCGGGCCTGCCGGGCCTGGCGGGCGGCGACGACCTGTGGTCGCTGTTGCGAGCGCCGATGCGCGCCAGCCCCACCTCGCTCGAAGGACAGCTGAGGTACGTCCGCGAGCATTGGGGCGGGCGGCTGGGGGCGGGCTTCGAGGCGCTGCTCACGAAGCTGGCCCGCTCGCTGGACATGCTGAGCGAGCTCAGGGCCGGCGCGGCTCCCGGCCCGCCAGGCCCGGCGCCGATCCTGGACCGTGCCTCGCTGTCCAGAGGACGCGACGAGCCCGAGGCGTACAGTCCCGACGCGGACTGGATGCCCAGCGTGGTGCTGGTGGCGAAGAACGCGTACGTCTGGCTCGATCAGCTGTCGCGCTGGTCCGAGCGCGAGGTGCGACGCCTCGACCAGGTGCCCGACCAGGCGCTGGCGGAGCTCCGGTCGCACGGCTTCACCGGTCTGTGGCTGATCGGGCTGTGGGAACGCAGCGAAGCGTCGGCCCGCATCAAGCGCCTTCGTGGTCAGGAGGACGCCGTCGCCAGCGCGTACGCGCTGTACGACTACCAGATCGCTGGGGACCTCGGCGGTGACGACGCGTGGCGCGACCTGCGCGACCGCGCCTGGCGACACGGGATCCGCCTCGCGGCCGACATGGTGCCCAACCACGTCGGCATCGACGGCCGCTGGGTCGTGGAGTATCCCGATCGGTTCCTGAGCCTCCCGCATCCGCCCTATCCGGGCTACGCCTTCACCGGTCCCGATCTGTCGGGCGACGACCGGATCGAGGTGCGGATCGAGGACGGCTACTGGGAGTCGCGCGACGCCGCGGTCGTCTTCGAGCGTCTGGAGCGCGCGACCGGCGAGCGGCGCTACGTCTACCACGGCAACGACGGCACCACGATGCCGTGGAACGACACCGCCCAGATCGACTACCTCAACGAGGAGGCGCGCCGGGCCGTGATCGACGTGATCCTCGACGTGGCTCGACGGTTCCCGATCATCCGCTTCGACGCGGCGATGACGTTGGCCAAGCAGCACGTGCAGCGACTCTGGTACCCGCCGCCCGGGCATGGCGGCGCGATTCCGTCGCGAAGCGCGTACGGCTCGATCTCCGACGAGGAGTTCGAGCGACGCATGCCGGTCGAGTTCTGGCGCGAAGTCGTGGACCGGGTCGCGGAGGAGGCCCCGGACACGCTTCTGCTGGCCGAGGCGTTCTGGATGATGGAGGGCTACTTCGTCCGGAGCCTGGGCATGCACCGCGTCTACAACAGCGCGTTCATGAACATGCTGGCGCGCGAGGCGAACG
>CAZHCI010000070.1:1537-12967 GCA_964530905.1 uncultured bacterium | reverse complement strand
AGCTCGATCGGCAGCTCCAGCCAGGTGCGCGCCTGCACCTGGCACGATCCCGCCGCGGCCAGCAGGCGCGCGTCCGGCATGGCGCCGGGCCACGGTGCGTCCAGCCTCGTCACCTCGAGCCGATCGAGTAGCGGGCTCGTCCAGTACGTACCGGCCGCGACGATCGCCCCGAGCGAGCGATCCCGCACGAACACGCCGTACGCGCTCACCGAGCGGGACGCCGCCCGTGCCCAGTCGGCGACCGCTTCCGCCGCCGGCATCTCGTCGCCCGCCGCACCGTTGGCGGCTCCGTCGTCATCACCCGCCGCCGCGGGCCACGGAACGCCGTACACCTCGCCCGCGGCGCTCCTCAGGCCGACGTCGTCCCCTGCGCCGTGACGGAGGGGGCGCTGCAGCAGTGCCTGTGCAGCGTCGGAGGCGGCCAGCTCCGGGAGCGCCGGCAACGGACCTTCGATGCTGGCTAACGCGTCGAGCAGGCTCGGCTGGACCGGGAGCGCGCACGCCGACGCCACTCCGGACGAAGCGAGCAGCACGAGGCACGTCGTCAGCCCGCGGACCAACGCGCATCGAACGCGGCGCCACCGCAGGGGAGCGGTGGCGCCGACGATCACGAGTTGCGTGCCCGAGGAATCTATTGGAGCTCGAGGAAGTACAGGCTCTTGCCGGCCACGGCGGCGCGGTCGTTCAGCGCGTAGACGCGGACCTCTTCGAACGCCAACACCGTGTCGGACTCACCGCTCGACAGGGTGCGCGTGGAGCCGCTCGGCGAAAGCGGATCGCGGATCTCGGCCTCGAACTCGATGCCCGCATCGAGCGTGCCGTCGAAGAAGAGCGTGCCGCCGACCTGAATCTCGTACCCGTCGACGTCGCTCAGCGTCTCGAGAGCGCCCGTCGTCGTTCCCGCCGGGACAGGGTCGAGCCCGCCGGTCGCCTCGGAGGTGTCTTCGAAGTCGCGGAGCACGGCGAAGAACGAGACGCTCTGATCGACCGAGGACGTGTTCCGAATCCGAACGAAGACCGGATCGCTGGCACCGCTGGGGAGGATGACGCAGCTGCCGGGACACGCCAGGTTCGCCGAGACGTCCGCGGGCGAGAGCGTGCCGTCGACCGTGCTCACGTTCAGTCCGTTCGTGCCACCGGCGAAGAAGTTCTCGCTCGCGCTGGTCGCGTAGAGCGTGCCCGAGTCCCGGTACACGTACAGATCGAGCTCCGCGTCCAGGTACAGGTACAGCGCGTCGAGGGAGGTGCTTGAGACGTTCACGCGGTAGACGATCGACTCGCCGGCGCCCAGCGTCACGTCGTCGGCGGAGCCGGCGGCGGCGAGGTCGCCGCCCGTGTAGGTGCTGGTCGACACGGTGGCGTCCACCGAGTCGACGATCGATACGGTGATCGTGCAGGCGCTCAACACCAGGACGGCGGCGGCGGCCGAGAGAAGGTAGAGGAACTTGGTCATGAGGACGACCTCCTTACTATCGAGCATAACGGCAATCCCGCCGGCCGCGTGAGTCAGCCGCACGTCCTGCTTCACCGAGCGTTCATCTCGCCACCCGGAACGCGTCGCTACTCGAGCACCATCAGGAACGGATACAGGTCCGGAGCCCCGGCGTGCACCTCGATCTCGAGCTCGTCGTGCTCCTCCATCAACGCCTCGGCGAGCTGCTGGGCGCGGGCGGTCTCGATACTGGCCGAGTGGAACAGCGTACCGATCTCCGCGTCCTCGCCGACCTGGTCGACCAGGTCGCGGAGCACCTGCTCGGGGTCGTCGCCGCTGGTTCGCAGCTTGCCCTCGGCCAGCCCGATGAACTGCCCCTCCTCGACGCTGACCTCGTCGATCGTGGCGTCGCGGCTGGCGGTGGTGACCTCGAGCGTGACGGACGCCTCGGCCGCCTCCTGCATCTCGACGATCAACGCGTCGGGATCGGCGTCGTCCCGGAACAGCACCGCGGCGGCCAGGCCTTGGCCCAGCGTCTTCGTCGGCAACACGCGGACGTCGCGCTCGGGCACGATCTCCACCACGCGGTCGGCCGCCATGACGATGTTCTTGTTGTTCGGCATCACGATCACGGTCTGGGCACCGACCGAGCGGACGGCGTCGGCGATGTCCTGGACCGACGGGTTGTTCGTCTGCCCGCCCCCCACCACGCGCGCGCCCAGGCTGCGGAACACGTTCGTCACGCCGTAGCCGTCGCTGACGGCGACGAGCGCCACGGTGGGCGTCTCGGCCTCGGTCATGTCCACGTTCGCGAGGATCTCGCTGTGCTGCTCGCTCATGTCCTCGACCTTGGAGCGGACCATCCGGCCGTACTGCCCGACCTCCGCCAGCAGGCGCTCGGGCTCCTCGGTGTGGATGTGGCCCTTGACGTACCCCTCGGCGCCCACGACGAGCAGCGAGTCGCCGTACGGCTCGACCAGATCCTGGATCTGTTTCGTCGGGACCGTCACGTCCGAGAGCAGGAACTCGGTGCAGAACCCGAACGCCTCCTCCTCGAACTGCTCCTGCGCGTGGTGCTCGACCTTCGGCGGCGGCGGCAGGTCCCGGCCCTCGAAATGCGCCAGCAGCCCGTCCAGGATGCGCAGCAGGCCCAGGCCGCCGGCGTCGACGACGCCGGCCTGCTTCAGCATCGGAAGCTGCTCGGGCGTCTTCTGAAGCGCCTCGTGCCCCGCGGCCAGCGTCGTGGTCAGCAGCTCCAGCGGACGCGTGGGCCCGCTGAGCTCCTCGGCGTGCTCGCTCATCGCTCGGGCCACCGTGAGGATCGTGCCCTCGACCGGTTTCATCACCGCCGCGTAGGCGGTCTCCGTCGCCCGTGACAGCGCGTCGGTCAGGGCGCCCGCGTCGAGGGAGCGACGCCTGCGGATCGACTCGGCGAACCCTTTGAGGATCTGGCTCAGGATCACGCCCGAGTTGCCGCGCGCGCCCAGCAACGACCCGTACGACAGCGCGTGCGCCAAGCGGTCCATCGTCCGCGGCGCCTCGTCGATCAGCTGACGACGGACGCTCTGCATCGTCAGGTGCATGTTCGTGCCGGTGTCGCCGTCCGGCACCGGGTAGACGTTCAGCGCGTTGACCTCTTCGATGTGGACGCCCAGCCAGTCGGTCGCGAACGCGAACGCGTCGGCCAGGTCGGAGGCGGTCAGGACGTCCGGGGAGGCGTTGGCCTCAGCCACGGGACACCCCGGCGACGTGCACCTTCACCTCGCGCACCTCGACGCCGCCGTAGTGTCGCGCCGCGTAGCGGACGCGTTCCATGACCGACTCGGCCACGACGGGAATGTTCACCCCGTATGCGACGACGACGTGGAGCACGACGTCGGGGCGGTCGGGCGCCTCGTCCGGACGCTCGATCTCGACCCCTTCGTCCGCCTGCGACACGCCCAGGATCCTGCGGATTCCCTCGCCCAGGCTGGTCGGGGCCATGCCGACGACGCCGGGGACCTCGTGCGCGGCCAGGCCGATCAACGTGGAGAGCGCCGCGTCGGCGACGTTCGTCGCGTCGCCGGTCGGCTTGGGAGCCGAACGTTTCCCGCGGCCCTGAACCGGCTTCTGGCTGGCCGTCGTCTCGTCGCCCGGCGTCTCGGGCGAAGGCTGCTTCGTCATCTCGGGCCTCCTCGCAAGGCGCCTGTAGGTGGGCGGGTGGGCATCGCATCCCGCCACGACCAACGAACGGCACCGGTCGCGTCGTTGGCGTCAGTCTACCCGGGCCGCTGGTCGCGGCCCAACCGTCGACGACGGTCGCCCGAGGCGACGATCAGTCCCAGCGATCGACGTCGAGCCGCGTCGCCTCGAGGCGCAGGCCGAAGCTCTCGGCGAAGGCCAGCGCCCGCTCGAGCACCTGCCGGCACACCTCGGGGTCGGCGCTGACGATCACCACGCCCAGACGCTCGCGGTCCAGCCGGTCGAGATCGGACAGGCGGGCGACGGACACGGGGAATCGTCGCCGCAACCGCTCGACGATCGGCGTGATCATCCCGCGCTTGTCCTTCAGCGACCGCGCGCCAGGGGTGGTCACGACGAAGGTGAGCACGCCGACCCAGACGCCGCCGGTCGCCTCGGTCATTCCATGCCGGCCAGGTAGCCGAGCCTGCGCAGGGCGCGGATCATGTCCATCACCGTCGTCTCGGTGTCGTCGTAGCGAACCTCGACCTGGCCGGCGTCGCCAGGTCCCACGTGGAGCACGCCCGGGACGTCGGCGAGCGCCCGGTGGACGCGCTCGCGATCGTCCTCGTCGTCCAGCCCGCGCACGCCCAGCAGAATGCGGACCCCCGCCTCCGGGCGGCTCACGCCGCGCCTCTCGAGCCCAGCGTCCGGCCGAACAGGCGGACCGGCTCGGGGGTCCAGCCCGCGGCGTCGAGCAGGTCGCGAGCGTCGTCGTCGCCTTCGGGAAGCTCGCAGATCAGGTCGTACACGGCGGCGTCGTACCCGCTCTTGGTGACCGCCTCGAGCAGCGCGGCGCGCGCTTCGGCGTCCGAGCGCTCGGCGACCGCCAGCGTCCGAAGTCGTACCGTCGGCCGGGTTCCGTCCCAGACGGCCTGCGCCAGCGCGAAGCCGCGCACGCCGCCGTCGTCCTCCGCCACGAACGCGTGTCCGGTGCGCGCGTAGAACGAGACCGCTCCCCGGGTCGCCACCGGCGGTCGCTCCGTCGCCCGGGCGGCGGCGGCGTCCACGGCCTGGACGCGCCCGAGGTCGTCCGGGTCGAGCGGCCTCACGCGGACCACGGCCCACTCACCCCGCCCTCCTTCGAGAGCAGACGGATCGACTCGATCACGATCCCTTTGCTGCGCCCCTTCAGCATGTCGTAAAGGGTCAGCGCCGCCACGCTGGCCGCGGTCAGGGCCTCCATCTCGACCCCGGTGCGGGCGTGCGTCCGACACCGAGCGGTGATGCGGACCGTGTCGCCCTCGCGAACGGCCGTGACCTCCGTGGCGTCGAGCGGCAGCGGGTGGCACAACGGAATGAGCTCCGACGTACGCTTCGAGCCCATGATCCCCGCGAGCTCGGCGACCCGCAGCGGATCGCCCTTGCGGGCGTCGCCGCCGAGCTCCGCCGCCGCGGCGGGCGGCAGGACGACGGTCGCCTCGGCGACCGCTTCTCGCGTGCTGGGCGCCTTGTCGCCGACGTCGACCATGAGCGGACGTCCTTCACGAAAGTGGTTGCTCGCCATGGCTCGAGCCTACCTCGGCAGGTCGAGCCGCTCGGCCAGGCGAAGCTCGCTCCGCGCGGGGCTCCACGGCTCGTAGCCGGCCTCGGCGAAGTAGAGCGCGTGCGGAGGTAGCGCCGGGCCTGCACGGCGCCGGTCGCGGGCCGCCAGGACCTCGTCCACGAGCTCGGGCGTCAGGCCGCGCTGGCCGATCCGAACGAGCGTTCCGGCGATGGCGCGGACCATGCCGCGCAGGAAGCCGTCGGCCGCGACGTGGAGCCGCAGCTCGCCCAGCTCGGGTCGGACCTCGCACAGGTGCACGGTGCGCACGCGGCTGCGCGTCTCCTGCGTCGCGAGGCTCGAGAAGTCGCGACGTCCCGCGAAGCCGGGCGCCGCGCGGATCATGGCGTCCACGTCCAGATCGCGGTGGAGCATCAACACCCGCGCGCGATCGAGCGCCAAGCCGCGTGGCCGGCCGCGGACGATGCGCATCCGGTACAGGTAGCGCCGGTAGCGGCAGGAGAACTGCGCCTCGAAGTCGGGTCCGACCGTTCCGACCGCCAAGACCGCCACGTCGCGCGGAAGATGGGCGTTCAGCGCCAGCCGCAGCTTCTCGTCAGGGATCGAGCTGGTCGTGTCGCAGTGCGCGACCATCGCCAGCGCGTGCACGCCCGCGTCGGTGCGGCCGGCGGCGTGCACCGCGCCGTGGCGTCCCGGCAGGGCCGCGAAGGCGTCCTGCAACGCGCCCTGGACGGTGCGCTCGCCGGTCGGCTGCCACTGCCAGCCTCTGAACCCGGTGCCGTCGAACTCGACGGTCAGCGCGACACGCCGACCGTTCGGGTCGCTCACGCGCGCTCCGTGCGCGGCACCAGGCCCAGCCGCGCTCCGAGCCAGGGCGCGACCACGAGGCCGGACCAGGCCAGCAGCAGGTAGCGGGCCGGCGCGACCAACGCGTGCCCCTTCACGGCGTCGGGAAGCGCCACGCTGGTCCCGAGAAGCCACGCGAACACCAGCGCCAAGCCCAGCAAGGCCAGGGCAGCCCGGCTCGCCAGGCCGCCGGCGACCTGGTGGCGGTACAGGAGCGGCGCGGTCCCGAAGCCCGCGAACGCGCCTGCGATCCGACCGCTCTCGACGGTGGTCAGCCCCAGGTGCACGACGAGGGGGACGACCACGAACACCGTCACCGTCGCGACGGTGCCCAGGCGCGGTCGCCGGCCGGCGATCACGACGACGGCCGCCACCGTCGCCGCTCCCAGCGCCCAGCCGCCGGCCACGTCGATCGGCCAGTGAACCCCCAGGTACACGCGGGTCGCGCCGACCACGAAGATCGCCGCCACGGCCGTCCAGGTCACCCAGCCGCGACGCGCCACGGCGGCGACCAGGCCCCAGAACGTCGCGGCGCTCTGCGCGTGTCCGCTGGGAAAGGCGGGCCCCGGCCCGGTCCGGCGCGCGGCGTCGCTCCTCAGCAGCTCGGGATGCTCCAGGTACGGGCGGACGGTGTCGAACACCTCCTTGAGCAGCTGGTTGAGGTAGTACCCGCCCAGAAGGCCCAGGCCGACGACCCGGGTCGCGCGGGCGTCGACCGCCAGGTAGCCGACGACCAGCAGCGCGACGTACGCCTGTTCCGAGCCGAGATTGGTCACGGCCAGTGCGACGGCGTCCAGGAACGGGTTCGCGACCGTTTGCACTGCGACGATGATCTCCACGCGCACCTCCAGGGCCGCGCAGCGCGGGCCACGGCGGACGATACCAACTCGCCCGGCGCCCCGGCCTCGCGCCCGACGCGCGGGCGGCCAGGCGGGCGGCCAGGCAGGCACGGACACCGGGCGGGCCCCGCACGCGTGCGAACATGCTGCGTATGGACACGAGCCGATCGAAGGACCTGTTCGCACGCGCCCAACGCCTCATCCCCGGCGGCGTCAACTCGCCCGTCCGCGCCTTCGGGAGCGTCGGCGGCACGCCTCCGTTCCTGGTCCGCGCCGAGGGCGCGACCGTCTGGGACGAGGACGGCAACGCGTACCTGGACGCGGTCGGGTCGTGGGGGCCGATGATCCTGGGCCACGCCCACCCGGACGTCGTCGAGGCGGTCACCGAGGCGGCCCGCGACGGCACCAGCTTCGGCGCGCCCACGAGGCGCGAGGTGGACCTCGCGGAGGCGGTGCTCGAGCGCTACCCCGGCGTCGACCGGATCCGCTTCGTGAACAGCGGCACCGAGGCGACGATGAGCGCGCTCCGCGTCGCTCGCGGCGCGACCGGCAGGGACCGGATCGTGAAGTTCGCGGGCAACTACCACGGGCACGCCGACGGGCTGCTCGTCGCGGCCGGCTCGGGCGCCCTGACGACGGGCGTCCCCTCCAGCGCCGGGGTGCCCGATGCGATCGCCGGCCTCACGTCGGTCGCTCGCTACAACGACGTGGACGGCCTGCGCGCGCTGTTCGAGCGCGAGGGCGACGACGTCGCCGCGGTCATCTTCGAGCCCGTCGTCGGAAACATGGGCGTCGTCGAGCCCGAGCCGGCGTTCCTGGACGCCCTGCGCGAGCTGACGCGCGAGCACGGCGCGCTGCTGATCGCCGACGAGGTGATGACCGGCTTCCGGCTGGCGCGCGGCGGCGCGACGGAGCGGCTGGGCCTCGAGCCCGACCTGGTGTGCTGGGGCAAGATCATCGGCGGCGGCCTGCCGGTCGGCGCGTACGGCGGCCCGGCCGAGGTCATGGACCACGTCTCTCCGATCGGCCGCGTGTACCAGGCGGGGACGCTGTCGGGGAACCCGCTGGCGATGGCCGCGGGCCTGGCGACGTTCCGGGCGATGGACGCGCTTCCCGATCTGTACGCCACGCTCGAGGCGCGTGGCGCCCAGCTCCAGGCCGGACTCGAGGCGGGCGCCCACGCCGCGGGCGTCCCCGTCGTCGTGAACCGAGCCGGCTCCATGCTCACGCCGTTCTTCACCGACGTTCCCGTGCGCGACGACGTCACGGCGGGCACGACCGACGCCCGGACGTTCGGCCGCTGGTTCCACGGCATGCTCCAGCGCGGCGTGTACTGGCCGGCCAGCGCGTACGAGTCGGCGTTCCTCTCCTACGCCCTGAGCGAGGCGCAGGTGGAGCGCATCGTCGAGGCCGCCGCCGAGTCGTTCGTGGAGGCGGCCGGCTGACGTGCCGCTCCCCCCGCCCGGAGACACCATCGCCGCGATCGCCACGGCGCCCGGCGAGGGCGCCATCGGCGTGGTTCGCGTCGCCGGACCCGAGGCGCTCGACGTCGCCGACGCGGTGTTCCTGCCGCTCGCCGGCGTCTCCCCCTCGCAGCGGCCCGGGCACGAGGTCGTGGTCGGCCGCGTCGAGGACGCCGGCGGCATCGTCGACGAGGGACTCCTGCTGGTGTTCCGTGCGCCGCGCAGCTACACCGGGCAGGACGCGATCGAGATCCAGACGCACGGGGGCCCGGCCGTGCTCCGACGCGTGCTCGCGGCCTGCCTCGCTCAGGGGGCCCGGGCGGCGGGTCCCGGCGAGTTCACCTTGCGCGCCTACCTCGCCGGGAAGATGGACCTGGTGCAGGCCGAGAGCGTGCTCGGCATCGTGCAGGCGCGCAGCGAGCGGGCGCGCAGGAGCGCGGCCCACGGCCTCACCCGTCGCCTCTCGGACGAGCTCGATCGGCTTCAGGACTCCCTGACTCGGGCGTACGGCGACCTGACGGCCGTTCTGGACTACCCCGAGGAGGGCGTCGAGCTGAGGGACGTGCGACCGACGCTCGCGGCGGTCCGGCGTCGGATCGCCGAGCTGCTGGCCACCGCCGACGCCGGCTCGCTGGTCCAGCGCGGCGCCAAGCTGGCGATCGTAGGCCGCCCGAACGCCGGCAAGTCCAGCCTCCTGAACGCGCTGCTGGGCTACGAGCGCTCGATCGTGTCCGACGTGCCGGGCACCACGCGCGACTACCTCGAGGCGCCGCTGGAGCTCGGGGGGGTGCCGCTGACGGCGGTGGACACCGCCGGCGTGCGCGCCACGGAGGACGCCGTCGAGGCGTCGGGCGTGCAGCGGGCGCTGGAGCTGGCCGATCAGGCCGATCTGGTGCTGTGCCTGCTGGATCGCTCGGTTCCGCTGGAACGCTCGGACCACGACCTGATCGAGCGCCTGGCGCCGCACCGGACGCTGCTCGTCGCCAGCAAGGCCGACCTCCCCGCCGCCTGGAGCGACGCGGGCGCCGGCACGCCGGCGTCGCGCGCGATCGCCGTCAGCGCGGCGCGCGGCGACGGGCTGGCGGAGCTGCGCGACGCGATCGGCGCGCGCCTGCTGGGCGACGCGGCGGGAACCGAGCTGTGGATCACCCACGAGCGCCACGTCGACGCGCTGGCGCGCACCGAGGCGGCCCTGGGGCGTGCCGCCGACGCGCCCGAGGACCTGATGGCGCTCGATCTGCAGGACGCGCTGGCCACGCTGGCGTCGCTGACGGGCCGCGGCGACATCGCGGAGGACACGCTGGAGCACGTGTTCGCGAACTTCTGCGTCGGCAAGTGAGGCGCGAGGCCGCTGGGCGTGGGGAGGTGCGTGGGGCCGGGCGGGACCGTCAGACGGCGACGGTCGCTTCGTACGCCCGAGCGGCGGACTCGACCGCGTCGGGGAACCGCTCGCCCACGCGCCGGAGCACCTGGTCGGCCGTCACCTCGATCATCTTCACCAGCGCCCGGCCGCCCCAGCGCTCGGCTTCGGGCAGCGCGAGGTGGATCTCGATCTCGAAGCGGTAGTGCAGGCGGCTTCCGCCCGGCTCGGCGGCGACGACCGCCTCGCCGGACACGCGCGCCCAGCCGGGCACGTCGTCGAGCTCGAGGCCTTCGAGCACGCCGCCGGTCGGGGTCGGCACGAGCCGGCTCCGGAAGCGCAGCTTCTGCTGACCGAACAGCGCCGCGTTCACGGGAAGCTGCGCGGTGACGATGCCCTCGGCGTCGCTCTCGAGGCGCTCGAGGAACTCGGCGTGGGAGAGGCTGCGGCGCACGTCGCGGACGAACGAGACGGCGGTCGCGCGAGCCAGGGTCGAGAAGACGTCGAACTCCACGTGGCGCACCAGGCGCACGGTCAACGTCCCTTCGTCCCGACCCACTCGACGCGGACCTCGCCCGCGTCGATGGCGTCGCGAAGCTCGGCGTCGGTGGCGTTCCTCAGCCGCGGCAGCTCGGCGAAGGCCGACGCGGCGCTGGCGAGGCCCACGCGCACCGTGACCGGCGCGTCCTCGGCCGCGCGGCCGATGCGCCACACCAGCTGGCCGGCGAGGCTGTCGAGCGATGCCGGGTCGATCGCCGCACCGTCCGCCGCACCGTCCGCCCCACCGTCCGCCGCCTCGTCGGCGCGGTCGGCGAGCGGATCGTGCGCGGGGTCGTGGCTGCGGTCGTGGCTGCGGTCGTCGTCCATAACGGTTGTCCGAGCCTACCGCACCCGGCCGCGCCGCGTCGTCGTCGCGCGTTTCGCTCGGTCGTGCCTGGCGCCGCCGCGTGCTAGCGTCTGGTCCGTGCTCGAGCCGGATCGTGGTCATCGCCTTTGGGCCGTCGCGTTGCGGGGGATCGCCATGGGAGCGGCGGACCTCGTTCCGGGCGTCTCGGGAGGCACGATGGCGCTGGTGCTCGGCATCTACCGCCGGCTGATCGCGGCGCTGGGCGCGCTCACGGCGGCCCGAACCTGGCGAGCGTTGCTGGGATTGCGCCTGCGCGAGGCGTGGCGAACGGTCGACGGGGGGTTCCTGGTCGCCGTGGCCACGGGAATCGCGGCCGCGATCCTCTCCCTTCCCCGTGTCCTCCACGGACTGCTCGAGGCGTATCCCGTCTCGGTGTACGCGGTGTTCTTCGGCCTCATCGCCGCCTCGGTCGGGGTCGTCGTCCGGCGGATCCGGGCCCGGCGCCGGGTGGCGTCGGCGTTCGCGGCGGGCGGGGCGGTGTTCGCGTTCACGCTGGTCGGCCTGGTCCCGGCCGCCACGCCCGAGACGCCCGCGATGCTGGTCCTGTCGGGGGCGCTGGCGGTCAGCGCGCTGCTCTTGCCGGGCGTGTCCGGCGCGTTCGTGCTGGTGCTGCTCGGGAAGTACGAGCGGGTCCTCGCCGCCGTGGCGAGCTTCGACGCGTCCGTCCTGGTCCCGCTGGGGCTGGGCATGGTCGTCGGGCTGCTGGGCTTCTCGCGGCTGCTGGCGACGATGCTGGCCCGCTGGCCGGCGGCGGTGCTGGGGCTGCTGGCCGGGTTCCTGGCCGGCTCGCTCCGCAAGGTGTGGCCGTGGCAGCGGCTGGAAGGCGCGCGCAGCGTCGCCGAGCTTCCCCCCGGGCCGT
>CAZHCI010000070.1:0-1437 GCA_964530905.1 uncultured bacterium | reverse complement strand
GGTGCTCCTGCGCGAGCACCGGTTCTACGAGGAGGACGACATCATGACCCGAACGCCCCGCATCCGAATCGTTTTCGCCTCGCTTCTCGGCGCCGCTCTGCTGGTCACGGCGTGGACGCTGACGCCGTTGTCGCGCGTCGACGCCCAGAACGCCAGCGAACCCGCCGCCTACGGGCCGCTGCTGGAGGACGAGCGCAACACCGTCGAGATCGTCGAGCGCTACGGCTCCTCGGTCGTCGCGGTCAACGTGACGGTCGAAGGACGGATCACGAACCCGCTCGAGGACATCCCCGAGGACCAGATCCCGCCGATGTTCCGGCAGTTCCTGCCGCAGTTCGAGCAGCGCCAGCCGCCGCAGCGCGGCTCGGGTAGCGGCTTCGTCGTCGACGCCGACGGCTCGATCGTCACGAACTACCACGTCGTCCAACGAGCGCTCCAGGAGAGCTCGGTCGAGTTGCTGGAAGGGGCCGACATGACGGTCAGCTTCCAGGACGGCTCCACGGTCCCCGTCCGCGTCGTCGGCGCGAACGCGCTGTACGACCTCGCGCTGCTGGAGCTCGAGGATCCCGACGATCTGCCGGACGGCCTGAACCCCATCCCGTTGGGCGAGGAGCTTCCGCTCGTCGGCCAGAAGACGATCGCCATCGGAAACCCGTTCGGGTTCGAGTCGACCGTCACGACCGGCATCGTCTCGGCGATCGGCCGGACGTTGCAGGGCGTCGGCGAGGTGTCGGTCTCGCTGGTGCAGACCGACGCGGCGATCAACCCCGGCAACTCGGGCGGGCCGCTGCTGGACTCGGGCGGCAGATTGATCGGCGTGAACACCGCGATCATTCCGAACGTCGGCGCGACCGGCCAGCGAGGGTCGCTGGGCATCGGCTTCGCCGTTCCCAGCCCGATCTTGGCCCAGACCTTGGACGAGCTCCGTGAGGGCGGGTTCGTCAGCGTCGAGACCCGGCCCAGGCTGGGCGTCACCGTGCAGGACGTCGGGGCGTACCCGCAGCAGGTCCGGGAGCGCCTGTCGCTGCCCGAGAGCGGCGTGGCCGTGATCGGCGTCGCGCCAGGAAGCGCTGCGGACGAGGCCGGCCTGAGGTCCAGCGGCATGTCGCTCGACGTGGCCGGGCGGACGCTGCCCGTGCCCGAAGACGTGATCACCGCGATCGACGGCGAGCCCGTCACGTCGGCACGCGACCTGCAGCGCGCCGTCTTCGCCAAGGACGCCGGCGACACCGTCACCCTCACCGTGCTTCGCGACGGCGAGGAGATCACCGTCGACGTGACGCTCTCGGTCGTGCCCCAGGAGGGCCCCGAGACCGAGTGATCGATACGCGCGGAATCCAGCTCGATCGATCGTCGCGCGGCCCGGCAGGGGCGGGCGGGGCTGGCAACGGGGCGCGTGGGTGACGCGGCGCGGGGGAGGGGAGGGGGGGTATGGGG
>CAZHCI010000069.1:5982-13049 GCA_964530905.1 uncultured bacterium | reverse complement strand
GTGGTGCAGGAATATTGACCTGCTGTCCATCGACTACGCCTTTCGGCCTCGCCTTAGGTCCCGACTAACCCTGAGGGGACGACCCTTGCTCAGGAAACCTTGGGCTTTCGGCGGAAGGGATTCTCACCCTTCTTATCGTTACTCATTCCTGCATTCGCACTTCCGATACCTCCACGGCTCCTTACGGTACCGCTTCAACGGCCTACGGAACGCTCCCCTACCCAACGCAACTTGGTTGCGCTGCCGCAATTTCGGTGCATGGCTTAGCCCCGATCATCTTCGGCGCAGAGACGCTCGACTAGTGAGCTATTACGCACTCTTTAAAGGAATGGCTGCTTCTAAGCCAACCTCCTAGCTGTCTTAGCGTCTCCACATCCTTCACCACTCAGCCATGACTTGGGGACCTTAATCGGCGGTCTGGGTTGTTTCCCTCTTGTCCGTGAGAGTTAGCTCACACGGACTGACTCCCGGGGTTTGAACCACTGGCCTTCAGAGTTTGACAGGGTTTGGTAAGCTGGTGAGCCCCCTAGCCCAATCAGTGCTTTACAACCAGTGGTGAACCCCCGAGGCTAGCCCTAAAGCTATTTCGGGGAGAACCAGCTATCTCCGGATTCGGTTAGCTTTTCACTCCTAACCACAGCTCATCCCAACAGTTTTAAACCTGAACGGGTTCGGACCTCCACTCCCTGTTACGGGAGCTTCATCCTGGCCATGGCTAGCTCATCCGGTTTCGGGTCTACTGACAGCGCCTGAACGCCCTGTTCAGACTCGCTTTCGCTTCGCCTCCGCCTATCGGCTTAAACTCGGCACTGCCAGTAAGTCGCAGGATCATGCTTCAAGAGGCACGCCACCACCCGTTGCCGACAGATGTCGGCCATAGGGCTGTGACTGCTTGTAAGCGCACGGTTTCAGGTGCTATTTCACTCCCCTCACGGGGTGCTTTTCACCTTTCCCTCACGGTACTGGTTCACTATCGGTCACTCGGAATATTTAGCCTTACGGGGTGGTCCCCGTGGATTCACGCGAGATTCCACGTGGCTCGCGCTACTCAGGTGCCAGCTAGGCCTTCACATCTTTCGTCTACGGGGCTTTCACCCACTATGGCGCGCCTTTCCAGTGCGCTTCGACTAGATGTTCCGGTCCATGTCGCTGGTCCTACAACCCCCCCTCCCGTAGGAAGGGGTTTAGGCTATTCCCTGTTCGTTCGCCACTACTAAGGGAATCGAGGTTTCTTTATTTTCCTCCAGGTACTTAGATGTTTCAGTTCCCTGGGTTCCCTCCACATGCGCTATGAATTCACGCAAGGGTACGCGAGGTTCGCTCGCGTGGGTTTCCCCATTCGGACATCCCCGGGTCAAAGCTTGCTTCCAGCTCACCGAGGCTTATCGCAGGTAGCCACGTCCTTCATCGGTTCGAGTGCCTAGGCATCCACCGTGCGCCCTTAGTAACGTAACCTTTTCGGTCGCAAGTACTAAGAGTCAATGACACGCAAGATCGGATCGAAATCCGTTCTTGCTCTACGCTCGAGATCGATCGACCTGGACGGCCTGCATCGACGGTTCGAGCGCGGATGTCTCGCTTCGTCTTCGCTTGTCATCGTTCGCGCCTCTCTCTCGAGCGGCAAAAATAAGTGTATACCCCGTTCTCGGACCATGTCAACCCCTCGCATTCACTCAACTAGAATCCAACCGAAGGGGCAGTGGCTCGCTCAGAAGTACATCGAACCGTAGGTTGGGGGATGGCGTCGTGGGCGAAGGCGAGAGGACTGTCGGTGGTCGCGAGACGCGCGCGCGTGCAGGCCGCACGTCGGGTCGCCGTCGATCCGCGGCGGAGCGCCGTGCGGCGCTCCCACGCCGGCGCCGCGCCGCCGCGCCCTGCCGTCTCGGCAGCACGACGCCGCCCCCGGCAGAGCTGCCGGGGCGGCGTCGTCGCCGGTCGACCGCGCTCAGAACGGCACGCCGGCCACCAGGATCACGTTGGCGTAAGGCGTGAACTCGCCGGTGCGCACGATCGCGCGCGCCGAGCGCGAGCGCTGCTTGAGCGCATCGTGATCGATCCGCTCGAGCGGCACGCCTTCCGGCCAGGCGGCTTCCAGGGCGGCGGACGCGTCCGGCGCGGCGTCCGGCTGCTCGGCGTTGGCGAAGCCGCGCTCGACCACGAGCTCGGCCACGATCGCCGTCACCACCGCGGCCTGCCTGGGCAGGCCCGGCGCGATCGCCAGGTCGACGACCGGGACGCCGGGGGGCGCCGGAAGACCGGCGTCCCCGACGACGAGGGTGTCGCCGTGACCGAGCGAGGCGACGAGGCGCGAAAGCTCGGCGTGCAGCAGTCCGGCGGCCTTCATGCCGGGCTCAGTCGCAGGCCGGGTTGGTGACCAGCTCGAGCGGCACGGCCACGTCCACGACCTCCGCCGGGACCGGCTCGCCGGCGACGAGGCCGGCGGCCAGCTCGACCGAGGTGGCGCCCAGCTGGTCGGGCAGCTGCGCCACGGTCGCGGCCATCTCGCAGCGCTCCACCGCGGCGCGGGCGTCGTCGGTGGCGTCGAAGCCGACCACCATGATGTCGCGACCGCTGGCCTGGATGGCCTGCAGGGCGCCGAGCGCCATCTCGTCGTTGTGGGCGAACACGGCGTCGATCTCGGGCTGCGCGACCAGGATGTTCTCCATCACGCTCAGGCCCTCGCCGCGGTTGAAGTTCGCGGTCTGCCGGGCCACCACGCGAAGATCGGTGCACGACCGGCTCAGGTAGGCGTTGAAGCCGGCGCCGCGAGCGCGGGCGGCGGTGGTTCCGGGAATGCCCTCGAGCTCGACCACGTCGCCGGTTCCGCCCAGACGGTCGCAGATGAACTCGGCCGCGGCTTGGCCGCCGGCGGCGTTGTCGGACGCGACGAAGTAGGCGAGGCGCCCTCCGTCGATGCCGCGATCGACCGCGATGACGGGGATGCCCACCTCGTTGGCCTGCATCACGGCCGGGACGACGGCGGCGGAGTCGGTGGCGTTGATGATCAGCACGTCGACGCCGCGAACGATCAGGTCCTCGATGTCCGAGATCTGGGTGCTCACGCTGTCCTGCGCATCGGTGACGAGCAGCTCGACGCCGGCCTCGTCGGCGGCGGCCTGGGCGCCGTCGCGCAGGGTCACGAAGAACGGGTTGTTGAGGGTCGACAGCGACAGCCCCACGGTGCCTTGCGCCAAGGAGGCGCTGGCGAACAGGGCGGCGAGGGTCAGGATCAGTCTGCGCATGGGAACTCCGTTTCCGGGCGCCGGCACGGCGCCCGCTAAGGTCGTTCTCTCAGGTCCTCCGGGCGGTCAGGATGCGGTCGATGAGCAGCGCTGCCAGGATCACACCCCCCTTCACGATCTGCTGGTAGAAGCTCGGAACGTTCAGTAGGTTCATGCCGTTGTTGATCACGCCGATGATGAGAGCGCCGACCAACGTGCCGAACACCCCACCCCGCCCACCGAACAGCGAGGTGCCGCCGACCACGACCGCCGCGATGGCGTCGAGCTCGAACATCACGCCCGCGGTGGGCTGGGCCGAGTTGAGGCGCCCGGTCAACACGACCGCCGCGAGGGCGGCGGCGAACCCGCTGAAGGCGTAGGTGAACGCCGTCACCCGGCGGACCGGGATGCCGGCGAGACGGGCGGCCTCCTCGTTGCCGCCGATCGCGTAGATCGCGCGGCCGAGCGCCGTGTGGCGCAGCAGCAGGCGCGTGACCAGCAGGAACGCCAGCATGATCCAGACCGGCATCGGCAGCCCCAGGAACGTCCCGTAGCCGATCTCCGCGAACAGCGGCGGCAGGCCGGTGACGGGCCGACCGTCGGTGAACGCCAGCGCCATGCCGCGGAAGATCGTGAGGCCCGCCAGCGTGACGATGAACGGCGCGATGCCGGCGTAGGCGACGAACAGGCCGCTGAGCGCGCCCAGCGTCGCGCCGAGCGCGAGCCCGGCGGCGATGGCCAGCCAGGCCGGCAGGCCGGAGACGGCCAGCGTCGCGGTGACGACGCCCACGTACGCCAGCAGCGAGCCCACCGACAGGTCGATGCCGCGCCCCAGGATCACCGCGGTCATGCCGAAGGCGATCAGCGCGTTGATCGAGATCTGCCGCAAGACGTTGAGCAGGTTGGGGACCGACAGGAAGCGGTCCGAGAGCAGCGACAGCGTCACGATCAGGGCGAGCAGCGCGAGCACCAGCCCGAAGCGGGCCAGCAGCTCACGCCACCGCGCGTGCGCCGGTGACATGGGCGACCACCTCCTCGCGGTCGAAGGGAGCGTGCAGGTCGGTCGCGACCGCTCCGTGGCGGAACACCAGGATGCGGTCGCACAGCTGGATCAGCTCGTCGGTGTCGCTCGACGCCAGCAGCAGCGCCAGGCCGCGGCCGGCGAGGTCGTCGAGCACCTCGTAGAGCTCGGTGCGGGCCCCGACGTCGACGCCTCGCGTCGGCTCGTCCATCAGCAGCACGCGCGGCTCGGCCGCGAGCCCCTTGCCCACGACGACCTTCTGCTGGTTGCCGCCGGACAGCGTGGCCACCTCTCGCCCTGGATCCGGGGGACGGATGCCCAGACGTTTCGTCCAGGTCATGGCGTTGGCGCGCTCGGCGCCCGGCCGCATCAGCCCGGCTCGCGACAGGCGCGGGAGCACCGCGTGGGCCAGGTTCTCCTGCACGCTGGCGACCAGCGACAAGCCCTCGCCCTTGCGGTCCTCGGGGACGTAGGCGAGCCCCCGCTCGAGCGCGGCGCGCGGCGACCGGATCGGCAGGTCGTCGAGGCGCGCCTCCCCTTCGGCGCCGTAGAGCGTGCGGCAGAGCCGGCTGCGGCCGGAGCCGGCGACGCCGGCAACGCCGGTCACCTCGCCTTCGTGCAGGGTCAGCTCGCCCGGCGCCAGGGCGGGTCCGCCGTAGCGGAAGCGGGCCCGGACCGCGTCCTGCCGGGTGCTGGCGCGACCGAAGCGCGCCACCTCGCGCCCGACCATGTCGCGCACGATCCGTTCGCCGTCGACCTCCGCCAGCTCGTGGGTGGCGACTCGGCGACCGTCGCGGAGCACCGTCACACGGTCGGCGAGCGCGAAGACCTCCTCGAGCCGGTGCGAGATGTAGACCAGCGAGGTGCCGCCCTGGCGGAGCCGCCTGAGGATGGCGAACAGCCGGTCGCTCTCCTGCGACGACAGGGCCGCGGTCGGCTCGTCCAGCACCAGCACGCGGCTTCGTCGGCCGAGCGCCTTGGCGATCTCGACGAGCTGCTGCTCGCCGATCGGGAGCGACGCGACCGTACGGTGCGGATCGACGTCCAGCTGGACCTCGGCCAGCAGCTCGCCCGAGCCCTCGACCAGCTCGCGGTGGCGTACCCACGGACGCAGCCTGCCCAGGAACAGGTTCTCGGCGACGCTCAGGTGCGGGACCAGCGCGAGCTCCTGGTACACCATGGCGATCCCGGCGGCTTGGGCTTCGTGAACGCCGCGGAACGCCACCGACCGTCCCTCGAAGAGGATCTCGCCCTCGCTGGGCGGCTGCACGCCCGACAGGATCTTCATCAGCGTCGACTTGCCTGCGCCGTTCTCGCCCACCAAGGCGTGCACCTCGCCGGCGCGAAGCTCGAAGTCGACGTCCCGCAACGCCACCACGCCGCCGAAGCGCTTGCCGATGCCGCGCATCTCGAGCATCAACGGCCCCTCGCCAGGCGGGCCTCGATCTCGACCCGGCCGGGCAGCGACGGCTGCGCGCCCGCGCGCGTGGCGGCCTCGGCCCCCGCGGCGCAGGCGAAGCGCACCGCCTCCGCCAGGCCCGCGCCCTCGTCGAGGCGAGCGGCGAGCGCACCGACGAACGCGTCGCCGGCGCCCGTGGTGTCGACCGCGGTCACCGGGAAGCCCGGCGCTCGCCCGTCGCCGGAGCGACCGGCGTGGGTGGCGCCCTCGGCGCCGAGGGTCACCACCACGTCGCCACGGACGCGCCGGGCCAGACGCCTCGCCGCGTCGCTTGGCGCGCGGGCCACCGCGGCCTCGGCCTCGTTCAGCAGGGCCGCCGCCTCGCTCTCGTTCACCACCAGCACGTCGACCTCTGCCAGCGACGCGGGGTCGATCTCGCCGGCCGGGGCCAGGTTGAGGACCACCCGCGCGCCGGCGGCGGCGGCCCGGCGCACCGCCTCCGCCACCACCGCGTCGGGCACTTCGCGCTGCAGCACCACCACGTCGGCGCGGGCGAGCGCCTCGCGCGGCAGGTCGTCCGGTCCCCAGGCGTGGTTGGCGCCGGGCACGACCACGATCCGGTTCTGGCCCTCGTCGTCGACCTCGATCAGCGCGCGGCCGGTGGCCGCGTCGACGGCGCGCACCTCGGAGACGTCGATCCCCTCGGCCGCCAGGCCGTCGCGGAGGCGCGTGCCGGCGTCGTCGCGACCGACCCGCCCCACCATCGCCACGCGCCCGCCGGCGCGCGCCGCGGCGACGGCCTGATTCGCGCCCTTGCCCCCGGCGTGCTCGGCGTAGCTCGTCGCCAGCACCGTCTCGCCGGGCGCAGGCAGTCGGGGCATGGAAGCGACCAGGTCCAGGTTGAGACTGCCCACGACGACGATCATGCGGACCTTCCTCTCGGGGCCAGCGCGGCGATCTCGGGGCTGGAGGCGCGCACGATCAGCCGGACCGGCAGGGTCAGCTGGCGTGGCGGCCCGGTCTCCCCGTCGATCCGCTCGATCAGCAGCCGCACCGCCTCGCGACCGAGGGCCTCGAGCGGCTGCCTCACGGTGGTGAGGGCGGGCTCGGCCAGCTCGGCGAAGGCGATGTCGTCGACGCCGACGACGGCGACGTCGTCCGGCACGCGCCGACCGCTGCGGTGCAGGAGGCGAAGGACGCCGAGCGCGACGGCGTCGTTGGCGCAGGCCACGGCGTCGTAGGCCGTCTCGGCGTCGGCCAGGGCCCGTCGCACCTCGCCCGGAAGGCGGTGATCGAAGGGCACCTCGGCCTCGAAGGCCAGCTCGCCCGTCCACGCCTCGCGGAACCCCTGCGAACGCTCGCGTGCGCTCGGCACCCGCGCCGGACCGTGCAGCACGACCGGTCGCCTCCGTCCCGCCGTCCGCAG
>CAZHCI010000069.1:3944-5882 GCA_964530905.1 uncultured bacterium | reverse complement strand
AGCAGCGCCGGGAAGTACGGATTGCCGAGGTCGGGCAGCAACACCCCGAGGGTCCGGCTGCGGCCGGTCCGCAGGGTGCGCGCCTGTGCATGCGGCACGTAGCCGACGTTCTCGGCCGCCGCCTCGACGCGGCGTCGCAGCCCCTCGCTCACCGGCTTGCTGCCGTTGAGCGCGTGCGAGGCGCTGGCGATCGAGACGCCAGCGACACGGGCGACATCCTTGAGCGTCGGCACGTCCCGCCTTCCCCGTTCACCGCAGCCGCGCCGCTCGCGTCACGAGCATCGGGCCGCGGTAAAACGTTTCACCGGTTTGGTGCGTCCATGCTAGGGCGCGCGGGGCGGCGTCGTCAAGAACGTCCGTCCGCGCCTCCTAGCAGCGCACGAAGCCCCCGGGTGGAATCACTCCCGCGTCGGCACGCCCCCGCCGGGCGCGTCCGCGCGCGACGCGAGGCCGCTCGCCGACACGCGGCGCGGGGAGCTCGCTCCCGACGCCTCCGGTACGGCGTCCGCCGCCGTGATCCGACGCAGCCCCTCGGCCACGCGGGCGCGCGACAGCTCGCCGAACGCCACCTCGCGCACAATCCCCGAGGCGTCGACGAACAAGGTCGTGGGCAGCCCCGTCAACGACACCACGCGGCCGAGCGACCCCCCTCGGTCGAGCCACACGTCCCCGGCCGCGAGGCCCTCGCGCGCCAGGTAGTCGCGCACGGTGGCTTCGGGCTCGCCCTGCGAGACCAGCGCCAAGCGCACGTCGTCGCGGTCCCCGACCACCTCGATCAGCATCGGCAGCTCGCGCCGGCAGGGGCCGCACCACGTCGCCCACAGGTTGACCACCGTGGGCCGCCCCTCCCACGCCGAGACGTCCACGGTCGTCCCGTCGAGCCGCGTGACGGACACGTCCATGGCCTGGAGCGTCGGCCGCTGCGGCTCGACCGGCAGCACCAGCAGCGCCACGACCGCCATGCCGGCCGCGGCGCCGAACGGTGCGAGCAGCTCACGGATCGGCGCGCCGCGCCGCCGGCCCTGGAGCAGCGCCCAGGCGCTGCCGGCCAGCAGGCCCGGCCAGGCGGCGAACCCGCCCTGCCAGACGTAGAGGATCTCGAGCGGTCGCGCGAGGTAGCTCGCGGGGTGGAGCGCGACCCACGCCGCCCGCGCCACGACGAGGCCGACGACGACGGCGGACCAGGCCCAGTCGGCGTCGCGACCGCGGCGACGGGCCAGCAGCTCTGCGACCACCAGGCCGGCGAGCAGGACGAGCGCGACGAGGGCGCGATCCCCCGCGAGCGCCAACGGACCGATGCGGATGGGGGCGAGGTCGGGCACGCCTTACACTGTGGCACGTGACCCTGCGCCACGTGACCCCCTGCAACCTGACCCTCTGCCACGTGACGCGCTCATGCGGGCCCGCGACGGTCGTTCTCGACCGTGCGTTCCCGCCCCTCCACGGACGGCCGACGTGAGGCTGCGCCGCGCCGGACCGTTCGCGAGCGTCCTGGACCTCGAGGCCGACGCCTCGCCCGAGACGTCGCGACGGCTGGCCTCGCTTCGCGAGCGCCTCGCGGCCACGGCGCCTCCCGAGGTCCGCGACCTGGTCCCCGGCTTCGCGAGCGTCCTGATCGAACACAGGCCGACGCTGACGCCGAGGTCGCTGCACGCCTGGGCACGGCGAGCGGCGACGGCCGAGACCCGGACGCCCGTCGCCCGGCACCGCCACGTTCGCGTCGCCTACGGCGAGGACGCCGACGTGGCGGAGCTCGAGGTCGCGCTCGGGCGCCCGTTCGCCGAGATCGCCAGGCTCCACCAAGCGCACGAGGCGACCGTGGCGTTCCTCGGGTTCACGCCCGGATTCCCCTACCTGCTGGGGCTTCCAGAAGCGCTGAGCCTGCCGCGCCGCGACCGGCCCAGGTCGCGGATCCCTCGCGGCGCCGTGGCGATCGCC
>CAZHCI010000069.1:0-3844 GCA_964530905.1 uncultured bacterium | reverse complement strand
CATCTCGGGGCCGCCCACGCCGGCGTCGTGGACCGGCCGGCCCTCGAAGCGGCGAACCGGATGGTCGGCAACCCACCAGGCACGCTGGCGCTGGAGACGCTGGGCCAGGCCCTCACGATTCGGACCGAGCACGAGCGACTCGCCGCCGTCTGCGGAGGCGGCACGCTGGTGCTGCTGGACGGCACCCCGGTCCGGACCTGGTCCGCGTTCCGGTGGCGGCCGGGCGCCACGCTCGAGCTGCTTCCCGACCCGACGGTGCGGGGCCGAACCGCGCTCCTCGCGGTGGCGGGCGGCTTCGCCGGCGAGCGCTGGCGCGGCTCGGACAGCACCGACGTCCGCGCCGGCGCCGGCGGATCGAGGCGCTGGCTGCTGCCCGGGGACCGGGTCGGCCTGGGCGCGGCGATCGCGCGCCCGCTCCTGGCCCATCCGGGGCGGCCGCTTCCTCCTTCGCGCGTGCTGCTGAGGCTCCATCCGGGACCGCAGTACGACGCACGCGCGTTCGACGCTCTGGTGACCACCGGCTTCCGCCTGGCCGACGTGGACCGGACCGGCGCCCGGCTGGACGGGCCGCCGCTTCCTTCGGCCGGATCGTCGATCGTCAGCGACGGAAGCCCGCTGGGCGCCGTCCAGCTGCCGCCCGACGGCCGGCCGATCGTGCTGCTGGCCGATCGCGGCAGGACCGGCGGCTACGCCAAGCCCGCCGTGGCCGACGCGCGCGATCTGTGGCGCCTGGCCCAGGCGCGTCCGGGCGACGAGGTGTGGCTGCTCGACGCTCGCCGGGACGACCGGGACGACGAGCCGCTAGACTTCGGATCATGACCCCACCCCGGCAGCTGGCCCTGATCGCTCACGACAAGAAGAAGCTCGACCTCGCCATGTTCGCGCGCGACCATGCGCACGTGCTGGGACGGTTCCGGCTGATCGCGACCGGCACGACGGGAAGCGTGCTGCAAGAGAAGGCGGGCCTGAAGATCGAGCGGCTCCGGTCCGGGCCCGAGGGGGGGGACCTCCAGGTCGGGGCCCGCATCGCTCAGGACGAGGTGCTGGCCGTGATCTTCTTCCGCGATCCGCTGACGTCGCAGCCGCACGAGCCCGACGTCAGCGCGCTGCTCCGCATCTGCGACGTGCACAGCGTGCCGTTGGCGACGAACCTGGGGACGGCCGAGGCGGTCGTGGCGTGGCTCGAGGAGCGGATGGACAGCGACGGAGACCCATCGACGTGAGTCGCCCCGCTGCGCCGTTCACCCGGACGCGACCGCGTCCGCGGTAGGCTCGGGTCGTGAGCAAAGAGACGATCCGAGCCTTCCTGAACGAGATGCGCGCCCGGAACGCCCAGCAGATCGACGCCATGGAGCTCCCCGAGGGCACGAGGGAGTTCGTCGCCGAGCGGATCGCCGAGGGCGACGCCGAGACGCTGCTGTTCATGCTCAAGCTCGGCTACCTGATGGGCCTCCAGACCGGCTACGCCGCCGGCCACGCCGGCGAGAGCGAGCCGGACGGCCAGATCGGCCCGCTCCAGGCCTGAGCGCACGGCCTAGAGCACGACCGAGGCAGGTGCGGCGACCGCTCAGGCGTCGTCAGGCTGGGCCGCCGGACTCGGCGCTCGCCTCCTGCGGATCGTGCAGCAGCTCGACCTCGATCTCGATAGCGGCCTTCAGGCTCGCAGCGACCGAGCAGTACTTCGTCATGCCCAGCCCCGCGAAGCGGCGAGCGGTCCGCTCGTCGAGCCCCGGCACGTCGAAACGATGCAGCGCGCGGATCTTCGTGAACGGACTCGGCGTCTCGTCCGCGCGCTCGCCGACGAGCTCGATCGTGTACGAGCGGATCTCGAGGCGCTTCTTGGCGAGCATCGCGACGATGTCGTACGCCGCGCAGCCCCCGACCGCGTTCAGCAGCAGCTGCATCGGCCGCATGCCGGTCGGCGCTTCGTCCTCGCCGTCGATCATCACGCGCATGCCGTCCGGGGTGACGCCGACGAATCGCTTGTCGACGAGGTGGTGGACCGTGGTTTCCGTAGTGCGTGCCATGCCGCGAGGATGACCCCTGTCGGCCCGCCCGCGGGTCGCGCCCACGACCCGGAGAGCGCGTTACGCTCGCGATCGATGCTGACGCCCGACGCCTCGACCGAAGGCACCTCGACCGACAAGGCCGCATACAGGCGCGCGGCCCGGCAGGCGCGACGCGAGCTGGACACGGCCGCCTGGTCGAGCGCGCTGATCGCTGCGCTGCGGCGCTGGCCGGCCTACGCCGCCGCCCGGACCGTGGCGACCTACCTGGCGTTCGGCAGCGAAGCCGATCTCGGTGCGTTGCTCGCTGACGACCGGGTGTTCGTGGCGCCGCGGGTGGATCCTGGCGGAGGCCCCCTCGGCTTCCATCGTCTCGGGGGCGCGCTGCGGCCGCACCCGATGGGCATGATGGAGCCGGCGGCCGACGCCCCGCGGGTCGATCCGGCGACGATCGACCTGGTCCTCGTCCCCGGCCTGGCGTTCGACCGGTCGGGGCTCCGGCTGGGCCACGGAGCGGGCTACTACGACGCCTGGCTGCCGCTCCTTCGGCCCGGAACGCCCCGCGTCGGGGTCGCGCACCCGGCTCTCCTCGCGGACGCGCTTCCGTGCGAGCCGCACGACGTTCGGATGACGCACCTGCTTCTGCCCGGCGGCGTGGTCGAGGTCTAGGTCGAGGTCGAGGTCCAGCGCCGCCCTACGGCGACGGATCGACGGGCGCGACGACCGGGCGCGTCAGCTGGCGGAGCCCGGCTCGGATCGTGCCTTCGCCGCCGCGGCCGCTCGTTTGGACGCCGCGCGCCTCGCGGTCGGAGCGGCAGGCGCGGCAGGCGCGACGGGAGGAGCGGGAGGAGCGGTGGTGGCCGAAGCGATCGCCGCGGTGGCGGGCCGCGGCGGCCGTTCGCTCGCGGAGCGGCGCTCGGAGCCGTCGCCCGCGACGCGGCGCTGAACGACGCTCCCGTCGACCTGCGGTCGCCAGACGATCAGCATGGCGCAGTTGCCCGCTTCGTCGTCGTCCTCGTAATCCTCGATCACGCCGGCCGCCCGGAACCCTCGGCGCAGCTGCATCGTGACGGTGGGATCCTCGATCTCGCCGCTCCGGACGCGCTCGGCGTACTCGCGGGGACTCATTCGGTTCCGGAACCGGCGGTAGCCCTTGAGCATGCCGCCCGCGTACATCCCCTCCAGGCCAAGCTCTCGGACCAGCTCCAGCCGGCGCCGGTACAGCGCGCTGCCGACGCCCTGCCCCTGGGCGTCCGGATCGACGGCCATCTCGACCCCGTACAGCCACCGTCCGTTCGCGACGTGATTGCGCAGGCCCAGGCCTCCGATCATGCGGAGCCACGGCTTCGGCTTGGCGCTGGGGGGCCGATCGGTTCGCATCAGCATGGCGACGCCGAGCACGCGCTCCTCGTCGCCTTGGCCACGGACCGCGACGAACTGACCCTCGGGGAATCGTCGGATCTGCCGACGCACCATCGCGGGCGTAGGGCAGCTCAGGCAGAGCTCGTCGTCGGCGACGTCGTGCGCGCGCCGAATGACGCGAGCGACGCTCGTCGCGTGGCGATCCGCCGTCCGGACGATCCGGAACGACGGGCGACGCGAGGTCGTTCGTGCGGGGGTGGGAGGTGGTCTCATGACGTCGGCCGGCGACGCGGGTGCGAGGACGTTCAGCGATTCGCGAAAAGAGGGCGACGTGGGCCGCTCGGGGCCTATCGTCGACGCCGTCTCCAGAACCTTCACGCGAGAGCAGGTACCTTGCGAGCTCCTCGCCGAGGCGAGGCTCCTTCGGTCGTACTCGCACTACAGGGTCGTCAGATCGGCTTTCACGCTCCTTCGTC
>CAZHCI010000068.1:10324-13068 GCA_964530905.1 uncultured bacterium | reverse complement strand
TCGGCTGCTACGCTGGGTTCCTCACATTCCCCAGGAGAAGCATCCGGAGGTGCGCCGTGGCGAAACCGACGCTTTTGGCAGTCGACGACGATCCCCAGGTCCTGCAGGCGGTCACGAACGACCTGACGCGGCGGTACGGCGAGCGCTACCGGATCCTGCACGCCGACTCGGGCGCGAAGGCGCTCGAGCTCGCGAGGGCCTTGAGCCTGCGCAACGAGCCGGTGGCGCTGTTCCTGGTCGACCAACGCATGCCGCACATGGCGGGCACCGAGATGCTGGTCGAGGCGGGAGAGATCTTCCCGGAAGCCAAGCGCGTCCTGCTGACCGCCTACGCGGACACCGACGCGGCGATTCAGGCCATCAACCGTGCCCGCATCGACTACTACCTGCTCAAGCCGTGGCACCCCCCGGAAGAGAAGCTGTACCCCGTCCTGGACGATTTCCTCGACGACTGGCAGGCGACCTACAAACCGGCGTTCGACGGTCTTCACGTGATCGCGTACCGCTGGACCGACGGGGCGCACGAGCTCAAGGGGTTCCTGGCGCGCAACCAGGTGCCCTACCGGTTCCTCGACCTGGAGAAGGGCGTCGCCCCACGCCGTCGGCTGGAAAGCGTGGGCCTGAGCGACGAGCAGCTCCCCGCGGTCGTCTTCCCCGACGGTTCCGCCCTTCCCCACGCTTCGCCGCGCGACGTGGCCGAGAAGCTCCGCCTCAAGACGCAGGCCGACCTGCCCCTCTACGACCTGGCCATCATCGGAGCCGGGCCCGCCGGGCTCGGCGCCGCCGTGTACGGCGCGAGCGAGGGGCTCGCCACCGTCCTGATCGAGAGGGCCGCCCCGGGTGGCCAGGCCGGGGAGAGCTCCCGGATCGAGAACTACCTCGGCTTTCCGGCCGGCATCTCGGGCAGCGAGCTGTCGCGGCGCGCCATCGCACAGGTCGTTCGTTTCGGTGCGACCGTGCTCTGCCCTCAGGACGTGTCCACCGTCCAGGTCGAGGGCCCTGCCCGCAGGCTCGTCTTCACCGACGGCAGCGAGCTCCTCTGCCGCGCGCTGCTCGTCGCCACCGGGGTCTCGTACCGACGCCTGGACGCTCCCGGCATGGCGGAGCTGGCGGGCGCCGGGGTGTACTACGGCGCTGCTGCGACCGAGGCGGCCAGCCTCGAGGGCCAGGACGCGTACGTCGTGGGGGGCGGGAACTCGGCGGGGCAGGCCGCGCTCTACTTCTCGCGCTTCGCCCGGCACGTCACCATCGTCGTTCGCGGCGACGGTCTGGCGTCCAGCATGTCGCGCTACCTCATCGATCAGATCGACGACACGCCCAACGTCTCGGTCCGGACCCGAACGCTCGTTGCAGAGGCGTTGGGCGAGAAGCATCTCGATCGGCTCGTGCTGAAGGACAGGGACAGCGAGCGCACGGAGACCGTCCCCGCCGCAGGCCTGTTCGTGTTCATCGGGGCCCAGCCGCGTACGGAGTGGTTGGGCGACCTGCTCCGGCGCGACGCCAAGGGCTTCGTCCTCACGGGCACCGATCTCGAAGACGACGCGGGGGACGTTCCTCACTGGCCGCTCGAGCGGGAGGCGTACCCGCTCGAGACCAGCGTTCCCGGCATCTTCGCCGCGGGCGACGTCCGTAGCGGCTCGATCAAGCGGGTGGCCTCCGGGGTGGGCGAGGGCTCGGTGTCGGTCGCCTCGATCCACCGGTACCTGGCGACGTTGTGAACGGCCCTCACGGATTGCGCGCGGTCGATGCGTTCGCCGACCTCGACGACGACCAGATCCGATGGCTCGCCGAGCACGCCCGTATCGTCACGTTGGACACCGGAGAGGCGCTCTTCCACGAGGGCGAGGAGGTGGACGAGCTCGTCGCCGTGCTCGAGGGCGAGCTCCGCCTGCGGCGGGAGAAAGGCCCACCGGACGATCGTTGGATCGTGCGGCCCACCGGCATGATCGCCGGCGCGCTCCCCAACTCGCGTCTGGTCGAAAGCCCCGTGACCGCTCGCGCCCTGGTCCCCACGCGGATCGCGGGCATCTCCACGGACCGGTTTCCCGAGATGCTCGAACGCATTCCCGTCCTCCACGCCAGGCTGGCTGCGGTCATGCTCGACCGATCCCGCGAGTTCACGCGCCACGAAGAGCAGCGCGAGAGGCTCGTCAGCCTCGGCAAGCTCTCGGCCGGGCTCGCCCACGAGCTCAACAACCCGGCGGCGGCCATCCAGCGACGCGTGGAGGAGCTGTCGCACCGTTTCCGCGACCTCAGCGACCTCGCGGCGCCGGGCCTCGGGGACGGGGTCACGGCGGCCCAGGTCGCGTCGATCCGAGCCCTCGTTCCCTCGACGGCGGCCCACGACGTCGCAGCCATGGACGCCCTCGAGCGCAGCGACGCGCAGGATTCGCTCAGGGCATGGCTCGAGGCCCGTGGTCTTCCCGACGCCTGGCTGGTCGCCGAGACGCTGGTCAGCGCCGGGCTGACGGTCGACACGATCGAAGAGCGGACCCGCGACCTCCCCGTCGACAGGTTGCGCGGGACCGTGCAGTGGCTCGAGGCGGACCTCGCCGCACGCCGACTCCTGGACGACATCGCCGAGGCGACCCGGCGCATCGTCGACCTCATCGGCGCGGTCAAGGCGTACTCGAACCTGGACCGCGCGCCCACCAAGAGCCCGATCGACGTGAACGAAGGCGTTCGCTCGACGCTCGCGATGTTGACGCACAAGGTCCGCAGCAAGGGCATCGTCCTCGAGACGA
>CAZHCI010000068.1:0-10224 GCA_964530905.1 uncultured bacterium | reverse complement strand
ACGCTCGCGATGTTGACGCACAAGGTCCGCAGCAAGGGCATCGTCCTCGAGACGAGCCTCGACCCGGAGTTGCCGCACGTCCACGCGAACCCTGGCGAGCTCAATCAGGTCTGGACCAACCTCATCGACAACGCCATCGACGCCGTGCCCTCCGGTGGGAGCATCACCATCGGGACGGCGTCGTCGGACGACGGTGTCACGGTCACGATCGTCGACGACGGCCCCGGGATTCCGGCCGAGGTCCAGGCCCACGTGTTCGAGCCGTTCTTCACCACCAAGGACGTCGGCGAGGGCACCGGGCTGGGGCTCGACATCGTGCGCCGCATCGTGCGCGCCCACGGCGGCGAGGTGCGCGTGGAGTCGGTCCCCGGCCGCACGTGCTTCGAGGTGAGGCTGGCCGCCTCGCCGTCGGACGCGACGCCGTCACGCGCCTGAGGCGTCGTAGCCGTCGGGGCCTCGACCCGACGCGCGGCCACGCATCCCCGAGGGGGACACCGCCTTGCGTCGACGGCTCAGAAGGTGCGACTCCAGGTGTCCGGCCAGCGCTCGATCACGACCTTCGTCTGGGTGTAGAACTCGACGCCGTGCGACGCCTGTGCGTGCAGGTCGCCGAAGAACGAGTCGTTCCAGCCGCTGAACGGGAAGAACGCCATCGGCGCGGCGACCCCCAGGTTGATGCCGATGTTGCCGGCGTCGGCGCGGTGCCGGAAGGCGCGCGCCGCGGCGCCCGAGCTGGTGAACAGGCACGCCTGGTTCCCGAACGAGCGCGCGTTCACCAGCGCGATCGCCTCGCCCAGCGTGTCGGCGTGCATGACGCTCAGCACCGGCCCGAACACCTCGGTCGTCCCGAGCGTGCCGCGCGGGTCGACGCCGTCGATGACCGTCGGGTGCAGGAAGTAGCCGTTCGCGTAGCCGTCCACCTCGCCCTCGCGGCCGTCGAGCAGCAGCCGACCGCCCTCGCTCGCACCGGTGTCGACGAGGCCGCGGACGCGCTCCCGGCTCTCCGCCGAGATGAGCGGACCGATCGCCACGCCCTCGTCGAGGCCGAAGCCGACACGTCGCTCGGACGCCACGCTCACGAGCGCGTCCAAGGTGGCGTCGCGGTGCTCGCCCACCGTGATCGCGACGCTGGTGGCCAGGCAACGCTGGCCGGCGCAGCCGAAGGCGCTGTCGGCCATGATCCGGGCCGTCATCTCCAGGTCCGCGTCGGGCAGGATGACCGCCGGGTTCTTCGCGCCCCCTTGGCACTGGGCACGCTTGCCGGCCGCGGTGGCGCGGGCGTACACGGCACGGGCGACCGGCGTGCTGCCGACGAGGCTGATCGCGCGCACGTCCGGATGGTCGCAGAGCGCCTCGACCGCCCCGCGCCCGCCGTTCACGAGCGACAACACGCCTTCGGGAAAGCCGGCGCGCTCGATCAGGCGGTAGAGCTTCTGACTCGTGAGCGGCACCCGCTCGCTGGGCTTCAGCACGAAGGCGTTCCCCGTCGCGACGGCGTACGGCAGGAACCAGAGCGGAATCATGGCGGGGAAGTTGAACGGCGTGACCGCCGCGACCACCCCGAGCGGCTGACGGATCATGTGCTCGTCGATGCCGCGCGCGACGTCCTCGTTGTTCGTGCCCTGCATCAGCGTCGGCGCGCCGCAGGCGACCTCGACGTTCTCGATGCCGCGACGGATCTCGCCCTTCGCTTCCGCGAACGTCTTGCCGCACTCCATCACGATGGTGCGGGCGACGTCGTCGATCTCCTCCTCCAGCAGCGCCTTGAGACGGAAGAGGGGCTGGATGCGCTCGGTCACCGGCGTCGCGCGCCACTCCGCGAACGCCGTGGCGGCCGCACGGACCGCCTCGTCGACCTCGTCCGCGGCGCTCAGCGGCACCTCGGCGAGCGTCTCGGCGGTGGCGGGGTTGAGCACCGCCTTCCGTTCGGCGCTGCGCGAGCGGACCCAGCGACCCGCGACGTAGTTGAGGAGCTCGGTGTCGGCGTCGTGCGCTGTCGTGCTCGTCCTCATCGAATCCTCCAAGAACCGCTCCGGCTCACAGGCCGCCGTGCCGCTCGGCGTAGGCGAGCGCCTCGGCCTCCGTCGCCATGAAGTTCGCACAACCGTGGCGGCCGACGACGATGGCGCCACAGGCGTTGCCCATGCGGGCCGCTCGGTACCAGTCCCAGCCGTGCAGGCGGCCGTGGATGAACCCGGCGGCGAAGGCGTCGCCCGCCCCCAGGACGTTCATGACGTCGGCCGGGAAGCCCGGCGCGTGGACCACCTCGCCGGACCGCAGGTGCAGCGTCACGCCGTCGGCGCCGCGCTTGACGGCCAGCACCTCGGGTCCGTGCGGGAACGCGAGCATCTGCGCCAGGTTGTCGTCCAGGTCGCCGCGGATCTCGGGAGCGCTGATCTGCTGGTCGCGGACGACGATGTCGCCCGGGTCGGTGACCATGGCGGCGTTGAACTCCTCCTCCGTGCCGATGGCGACGTCCACCAGCGGCAACAGGGCACGGACGTTCACGCCGTACGCCCGCGGGTCGTGCCACTGGTCGGCCCGGAAGTCGAGGTCGAAGAACACCTCGGTGCCGGCGCGACGCGCCACCTCGGCGGCGTGGAAGGTGGCGCTGCGGCTGGGCTCGCGCGAGAGGTTGGTCCCGCCGATCTCGAGCGCGCGCGCCTGCGCGATCGGCGCGGCGGCGACGTCGTCGATGTCGAGGAGCATGTCGGCCGCGGCGTCGCGGTAGAACACCAGCGGGAAGCGGTCCTCCTCGATGCCCAGCAGGACGGCGCTGCTGCGCGCCCCCGCCTTGCGCGGGACGAAGCGGGTCTCGATCCCCTCGCGCTTCACGAAGTGCAGGATGAAATCGCCCACCTTGTCCTCGCCGACGGCGGTCAGCAGGGCCACCTTCAAGCCCAGCCGCGCCGCGCCGGTGGCGATGTTGGTGGGGCTGCCCCCGACGTAGGCGGCGAAGGTCGTGATCTCCTCGAACGGAGCTCCGATGTCGTTGGAGTACAGGTCGATCGACGAGCGGCCCATCGTGACGAGGTCGTACGCGCGCTCGCTCACCCTTTCACCGCGCCCATCGTCAGTCCGCTCACGATGTAGCGCTGGATCAGCAGCGTCAGCACGATCACCGGCAGCGTGATCAGCACCGCGGCGGCGCCGAGACCCCCGAAGTCGATCGAGCCGTAGGAGATGAAGTTGAACACCGCGACCGGCACCGGCTTGGTGTTCGGCCCGGACAGCACCAGGCTGAACAGGAACTGGTTCCAGCTGAAGATGAAGGCGAGGATGCTGGCCGCGACGACGCCCGGCATCGACAGCGGCAGCACGATGCGCAGGAAGGTACCGAGCTTGCTGGCGCCGTCGACGTAGGCGGCCTGCTCGAGCTCGATCGGGACCTCCTCGAAGAAGCTGATCATGATCCAGATGATCAGCGGCATGCCGACGATCAGGTGCGTCATCGTCAGCGCCAGGTAGGTGTCGATCAGGCCCAGCGCGCGGAAGGCGATGTACCACGGCACCAGGTAGGTGATGTAGGGCGTCAGGCGGGCCACCAGGATCGCCAGGGCCAGGCCGTTCTGTTTGTAGCGCGCGATCGAGTAGGCGGCCGGCAGGCCCAGCACCAGGCCGATTCCCGTCGACAGGGCGGCGATGACGAACGAGTTCCAGGTGAACCGGAGGAAGTTGTTCTCGGCGATGACGTTCCGGTAGTTCGCGAGCGTGGGCTCGAAGAACCACACCGGCACGGGGCTGGTGTTGTCGACCTGGTTGCGGAGGCTGGTGAGGATCATCCAGTAGAACGGGAACAGCATGATCACCAGCACCAGGGCGATCAGCACGAAGATGCCGATCCTCTTGGCGGTGCGGGCGCGCCTGGCCCGCGCGGCGTGGAGGTCCATGCGGGCCTGGGTGGGCATCTCGGTCTCGCGCGGGGCTCGGCTCATCGCGACCTCGTCCTCAGTAGGTTCAAGAAGATGGCGATCCCCAGCACCAGGAAGAGCAGGAAGATCAGCAGCGACGCGGCGTAGCCGGCACGGAAGAACTCGAAGCCGGCGCGGAAGGCGTACACGTTCAGCGTTTCCGACGCCGTGCCGGGGCCGCCGCCGGTGATGACGTAGATCAGGTCGAAGGTCTTGAGCGCGTCGACGCTGCGCAGGATCAGCGCCACGATGATCGCGCCGTGCAGCGACGGCAGCGTGATGTGCCGAAACGCCTGCAGACCGCTGGCGCCGTCGATCTCGGCCGCCTCGTAGTACTCCTGCGGAACGCCTTGCAGCGCCGCGAGCAGGATCAGCGCGACCATCGGCGTCCACTGCCACACGTCCACCATCACCAGCGAGGGGATCACGATGCTGCTGTTCGCCACCCAGAGCGAGCGCGGAAGGCCGAGCGACTCGAGGAAGTAGTTCAGCACGCCCAGGCTGGGATCGAACATCAGCGCCCAGATCAGCGCGATCGCGACCGGCGTGGCCACCATCGGCAGCAGCATGATGGTGCGCACGAACCCTTTGCCGGGGAAGTTGCGGTGGAACAGCACGGCGATGCCCATGCCCAGGACCAGCTGGATCGGCACGGCCAGCCCGGTGAAGTACAGCGTGTTGCGCACGCCGTTCCAGAAGCGTCGCGCCGTGAGCGCCTCGACGAAGTTGTCGAGGCCGATGAAGGCGGGCGGCCGGCCGATCGACCAGCCGAACAGCGAGATGACCAGGTTGGCGACGACGGGGCCGACGATCAGCAGCAAGATCGCCAGCAGCGCCGGCAGCGGGAACAGCAGCGGCGCGTGCCGGTCGAAGAACTCCATGGCGCGCTTCATGTGCGCACCCGGGTCGCTCGGATCGCGACGGGGGTCATGGCGTCATCATACGGAGGATCACGATCGGCAGGGTCGCCTTCCTGGGGGCCGCACCGCGAAAAGGGCCGCCGCACCCCGGTCGGGGGGTGCGGCGGCCCGGTACGTGCTGTCTGGGATCCTACTGCTCGCGCTCGAGGACCTGATCGATCTCCTGCGCCGCCTGGCGGAGCGCCTCGGCGACGTCTTGGCCCTGAAGCGCAGCGACGATCGCCTGTCCGTAGGCGTCACGCACTTCCGGCACGGCGGTGACGGGCGGGTTCCAGTCGGGCTGGCCGGCCTGGAACGATTCCTGCGAGGCTTCGATCCAGCTTTCGGGCGCGGTCTGCTGGAACTCCTCGTCGTCCCACGACGAGGTGCGCGCGGCGGGCACGCCGGAGAGCAGGGTCTCGACCTGGTTCTCCTTCGAGAGCGCCCACTGGACGAAGTACCAGGCGGCCTCGGGGTTCTCCGAGGCGTGGTTCACGCTGAGGCCCCACACCAGCACGGCCGGGACGCTGCCCGCCGGGCCCGCGGGAAGCGGCGCGTAGACCGTGTTCTCGCGAACGACGTCGATCGAGCTCTCCGGATCCTCCATGATCGAGCGGAACACGTTGGCGTCGAAGATCATCGCGACCTGACCCTGGGCGTACAGGCTGGTGACCTCGGGCCAGTGCAGGTTCGCCGGTCCGGGAGGACCGTAGTTGCGCATCAGGTCGGCGTAGAACTCGAGCGCGGCGATGCTCTCGGGGCTGTCGAGCGCCGACGTGCCGTCCTCGTTCAGCCACTGGCCGCCGAAGGAGTAGAGCAGGTTGACGACCTGGCTGGTCGCCGCGGCGCCCCGGCCGCGCATCGCGAAGCCGGCGACGTCGTCCCCGTGCAGCGCCTCGGCGTAGGCGCTCAGCTCCTCCATGGTCTCGGGCGGGCCGTCGAGGCCGGCGTCGGCGAACAGGTCGGAGCGGTAGAACAGCAGGCTCGACTCGATCTGCAGCGGCAGGCCGTAGATTCCGTCCTCGTTCTCGAAGGTGCTCATCGCCCCTGCGAAGAAGTCGTCCAAGTCCAGGTCCGGGCTCGTCAGGGTGGGGTCGTCGATGTAGTCGTCGAGGTAGCGGAGCCAGTCCGCGCCCAGGTACTGCGCGCCGACCTGCCCGGGCATGATCATGTAGCCGTCCAACGTGTCGGCGCCGCTGCTGGCCTCGAGCAGCCGGCGCTGGCGGAACTGATCCTCGGGGAAGGTCTCGAGCGTCACGTCGATGCCGGTCATCTCCTCGAACTCGGGAACCAGCGGAGCGAGGAAGTCCGTGAACGGGTGCTGGTTCATCATGAAGCGGATTTCGGTGCCTTCGAAGCGGCGCCAGTCGAACTCCTGGGCCACGCCGAGCGAGACGAAACCCGCCGCGATCATGGATAGGACGAGGATCGAGATGCGCTTCATGGTGCCTCCTAAGTGCAGCTCCGAGGCGACGGCCCCCGAGCCGAACCTGCCTGCGGCAGGTTCCCGGTCTTCGTACGTGCTGAGCCTCGAGTATAGGAGTCGCGCGAACGCCGTGCAAGCACGCATGCCCTTGACGCCGCCGCGCACGCGGGCGCCATCGGAACACGCCGCGTCCCGGCAGGCCGCGCGACCCGGGCGTTCGCTCAGGCGCCGGGCTCGAACAGCAGCTTGACGCCGCGCTTGGCGCCGAAGTCGTCGAACGCCCGCTCCCACTCGTCCAGGCGGTACACGCCGCTGACCAGCGCCCCTGTGTCGACCTCGCCGGCGTCGAGCAGCTGCAGCGCGCGCCGCCACGACGCCGGGGTGCTGGCGTTGCTGCCGGTCGCGACCAGCTCGCGGTAGCACAGCTGGTCGAGGTCCCACGTCACCGGCTTGCCGAACAGGCCGATCTGGACGTAGCGGCCACGGCGCCGCACCAGCTCCAGCAGCCCCTGCGCCGCCGGGCCCGCCCCGGAGCATTCGTACACCACGTCCGCGCCGTGACCGCCGGGCGTCAGGTCGCGGGTCAGCTCGCGCGCGTCGTCGTCGCCTACGTTCACGACGTGGTCGGCGCCGAGGCGCGACGCCAGCTCCAGCCGCGCCTCGTCGCCCGAGGTGCCCAGCACGACCGTGGTCGCCCCGGCGGCGGCGACCACCTGCGTCGTGAGGAGCCCGATCGATCCGGGACCGGCCACGACCGCCACGTCGCCCGGCCCGACGGTGGGGCCGCCGTCGGTGCCGAGCACGCCGTGGACGACGCACGCCAACGGCTCGGTCAAGGCCCCCGCGCGGTCGCCGACGTGGTCGGGCAGCGCGTGCACGTTCGCGGCCGGCACGACCAGGTAGCGCGTGAAGGCGCCGTTCACCGCCGAGCCGATCGAACGCCGCTCAGGACAGAGGTTCGTGCGGCCGTCACGGCAGTAGCGGCAACGGCCGCAGGTCGAGAAGTAGGTCTCGCTGGTGACGCGCGTGCCCTCCCGGATGCCGGTCACGCCCTCCCCGACGGCGGCGATGCGGCCGGAGAGCTCGTGGCCCATCACCACCGGCGGGCGTACGGCGAACTCGCCGTCGCGGATGTGGAGGTCGGTGCCGCAGATGCCCGCGGCGGCCACCTCGATCAGCACCTGTCCCGCGGCGACCCGCGGCTCGGGAACTTCGCCCAGCTCGACGTGTCCGGGCCCTTCTGCGACCTTCATCACGGCCTTCATGGCGCCTCACCTCGCGATCGCCCATCATGGTAGCGCACCGTTCATTGGCCCGCGCCGCGACGCTCGTCGCCGACGACGGCGACCCCGCGTCGGTCGGGATCAGCGCGCCGAGCGGCCGGTCAGGACGGCGGAATCAGCACGATCTTTCCCACGTGCCGCTTCGCCTGGAAGGCGCGCTGCGCATCCGCGATCCGTTCGAGTGGGAACGTTCCGTGCAGCATCGGCGTGAGCTCGCCTCGCTCGATGTAGGAGACGAGGTCGGGAAACACCGGCTCGTCCCACGCGGTGCAGCCGACCAGGGTGAGGTCCTTCAGGTACATCGTGCGCATGTCGAGCTCGACGATCGGGCCCGCGATCGCGCCGGACGACAGGTAGCGTCCTCCGCGCCGCAGGACCTTCAGCATGGTGCCGAACGACGGGCCGGCGACGTTGTCGACGACGACGTCCACGCTCTGCGGACCGAGCGCCTCGAGCACGTCGTCCTCGCGTGCGAGGACGACGTCGGGGCCGATCTCCCGGACCGTGTCGCGCTTCGCGGCGCCCGTGATGCCGATGACCTCCGCGCCCCGACGCTTGGCGAGCTGAACGACCGCCGAACCCACCCCGCCCGACGCGCCCGGAACGAGCACCCGGGTCCCCTCGCGCACGCCGGCACGCCGAACCATGTTCTCCGCGGTGCCGTAGGCGCACGGGAGGGTCGCGAGCTCGGCGTCGCTCCATTCGCACTCCACGGCGAAGACCTCGCTCTGGGGCACCACGACGTACTGGGCGAACGCACCGTCGAAATCGGACCCGAGCCAGACCGTGTCCATGCTGTCGAAGCCGTCCGGACGCATGCAGGCACGGACCAGCACGCGCGCGCCGACCCGGCCTTCGTCGACGCCCTCCCCCACCGTGACGACGGTTCCGCAGCAATCGGTGCCCTGGATCAACGGAAACGGCGTGGCGCCGCTCCAGCCCCCGTCGCTTCGGCCGTCCCCATGAGCGTCGGTGTCGTTCGTGCCGCCCTTCACCGACGAGGCGTACCAGCCGAGACGCGTGTTGATCTCGGTGTTGTTCACCCCTGCAGCGAGCACCTTCAGCAGCACCTCGCCGGGGCCCGGCCTCGGGATCGGGACCGCCCTGTAGTCGAGCTTGTCGTACCCTCCTGTCCCGCTGGTCACGACCGCCATCATCGTGTCCTTCGCGGACCCGGTTCCGTTCGTCGGCGTTTCGACGTCCCGGCTCACGGGGCGACGTCGGCGAGCCGGCCGTCCTTCGCTCCGTACATGTCCGCGTCGGCGCGGTCGAAGGCGGCGGTCCAGTGCTCGCCTTCGGCGCGCGTCGCCGTCCCCACGCTGGCTCCGACGCCGTCGTCCAGATCGACGAAGGCGGCGTCGAGCGCCGTCCGGACGCGGTTCAGGAGCGTCTCGCGCTCGTCGTCGCCGCCCCCGGGAGCGACGACCACGAACTCGTCCCCGCCCCAACGCACCACGGCGTCGTCCGAGCGCACCGCCGTGCGCAGCGCCTGCGCAGCCGCCCGCAGGACGCTGTCGCCGAACGCGTGGCCGCGCTCGTCGTTCACCCGCTTGAAGCGGTCGAGGTCGACGACCAGCAGCTGGAACGGGCCGTCGAGCTCGTCGAGCATCCGCTCGCCCGAACGTCGGTTCAGGGCGCCGGTGAGCGGGTCGGTGGCGGCCGCGCGCTCGGCGTCGCGGTGCTCCCGGGCGTACGTCGCGACCGTCCAGGCGACGGCGTACAGCAGCCCGATCAGGATCGGGTGGGCAGCGACGAGCGGCATCGCCCGGACGGGAGGGATCTGGTCGGTCGCGACGCCCAGCACGGTCGCGAGCGCGAGGCCCAGGAACGTCGCCACGGCGACGAGCGACCCTGTCCTCGGCCCGAGGAACAGGAGGGACGCCGCGTAGGCCAACGGTCCGTAGCCGAGCAGGTACGGGTAGCCGATCTCGAAGCGGCCGGACGCGACCGGCTCGAACGCGGCGAGGACGAGAACCACGAACGTCGCGGCGAGCGCGACGCGTTCCAGGCGCTGCGACGCCCGGCCGGTCCGCCACGCCCGCACGCCGATCCCCAGGAACAGAACGGCCAGGGCGGGGGTCGAGGCGGCCTCGACGCGATCGGGGAACCCCTGCGACCAGGAGAAGGCGAACAGCCCGAGCATCAGGACGCCCATCGCCGGCATGGCGTAGTGGTGCACGGCGAGCCGCGCCCGTCGGATCGTGCCGACGGCACCTGCGGGGTCGGGTGGGTCGACAGCGTCGTTCACGCTCGGGAGTCTACCCCTGGCGTGCCGACGGCGGACCGCGCGGCCGGGCGCTCGAGCACGTGGTCGAGCCGCCGCGGTACGCTTCCGATCGGCATGACCGTGACCACGTTCCAGGACGACCTGTTCAGCGGAGCGCGTTGGATCGAGCGGACGACGGACCTCGGCGTCGTCGTGCGGATCCGACTCGAGCCGCTGGGCGCCGGTCGCGTGCGAATCGTGCGCTACGAGCGAAAGCGGCCCCACGACCGCGGCTTCGTGCGACGCGAGGAGGAAGAGGGTCGCGTCGTGCCGTTGAGCGCGGTGGCGCCGGGTCGCGACTACGCAGCCTTGTTCGGCCGCTCGGACGGCGGCTGAGGCGGCTCGCGCCCGACGTCGGCGGCGAGGCCGAGGGGCCCGTCGCCCCGGACGGTCAGCGGACGGTCAGCGGACGATGCGCGCCCGCATCCGCCAGACCGCG
>CAZHCI010000067.1:0-13366 GCA_964530905.1 uncultured bacterium | reverse complement strand
TGGACGACCGTACGACCAGGCGCACGGGAAGCACCTCGGCGTCGGCATCACGACCGTGCAGCACGTCCACGAGCTTCCTGGCCATCCGCTTCCCCCCTTCGTAGATCTCCTGTCGCACCGTCGTGAGCTCGGGGGTGGCGTGCTGCGCGAGGGGCACGTCGTCGTACCCCACCAGCGCGACGTCCGCGGGCACCTCCTTGCCACGCCGCGACAGGACGTCCAACGCCGTCACCGCCATGTAGTCGCTGCACAGGAAGATCGCGTCGATCGCGTCGTCCCGGTCCAGGAGACTCTCCACCGCTGCGCGCGCCTGCTGCGGCGTGTCGTCCGTGAACACGATTCGGTGGGGGGGAAGACGCACGCCGGCCGCGTCCAACACGTCGCGGAACCCCTGAAGCCGGAGCGTCGTCTCGATCATGGCAGGCTCGCCCCCCACGAACGCCAGCTTGCGCCGGCCGGCGGCCAGGAGGTGCTCTGCGACGAGACGCGCGCCCATGACGCTGTCGCCACCCACCGAGAGGTAGTCCTGGCCCGGGAGCACCGGACCCCACACGACGAACGGCGCGCCCGCCCGCTGGAGGTGGCGTATGCCGGATCCCGCCGTATCCCGCTCCAGAACCAGGAGCCCGTCCGCGCGCCTCTCGCGCACGTAGCGGGCGTAGTCGCCACCGCCGTCTCCGGCCTGAGAGATCAGCAGGTCGTAGCCGTGCCGTGCGAGCTCGTCGGTGATCCCACCCAAGACCTCGAGATAGAACGGGTCGGACATGCGGCGGCCGCTACCGGCGCTCTTCGGAAAGATGGCGGCCACCGTCCGCGTCGTTCCTCGCCGAAGGTTCCGGGCCCGAACGTCGATCCGGTACCGGTGGCGCTCCGCCAGCTCGAGGATCCGGTCGCGCGTCTCCGGGGGGATCGCCTCGTGGTGGTTCAGCGCCCGCGACACGGTGGAGGTGGACACGCCCGCCAAGCGCGCCAGATCGGCCATCGTTCTCACGTCGTCGGACTCGACGTCGTCGGTCTTCACCTCGTCAGCCACGCGAGGTCCCGAATCGGCGGTCGAAGCGTCATCGCGGGGCCTCGTCCAGGGTCGGCGCGCTCGGGCGGCGTAGGGCGCCCGACTCCGTCAGCCACGATCTCCACCCCCAGCGAACGGTGCGGGCCCGACCCGGCCGCGGGTGAGCCCGAAGCCGCCGTGGACCGGCACGACGGTGCCGGTCCGAGCCGTCCCTGGAAGCGCGGCGATCGCCCGCACGACCTTTGCCACCTCCTCCGGACCGACCACGTCTCCGTGCGGCGTATCGGCGGCCAGGACCTCGAGGGCAGCCGGATGGAGATCCAGCGGACCGCCTCGGACGAACCCCGGCGCCACCGAGTTCACGGCCACGCCGTGCGGAGCCAGCTCCAGCGCGAGCATGCCGAGCAGCGCTCTCACGCCTGCGAGCGTCGTCCCGAACGCACTGAGCCCTCGGTACGGGCTCAGCGCCGCGATGTGCAGCAGTGCCACGACGTGCCCGCCCGCGCCACGCGCGATCATCCGCTCACCGGCAGCCTGCAGGGCGTAGGTCACGCCCTCGAGGTTGGCCTCGATCGCCGCCGACCAGGCGTCCGGGGGCGTATCGACGAACGCGCGGACGTCGGACCACGGTGGCGCCAGCACCACGACGGCGGGGTCCCGCTGCGCGAGGCGCTCCCGCCACGCGCCGGGGTGTGCGAAGGGCACCGTCGCACCGTCGCCGTGGACGGGCGTTCCTTCGGGCGCGAGGTGAAAGGGCGCGAAGCCGTCCCGTGCGAACCGTTCCGCCACGGCGCGGCCGATGGCGTCCATGCGGCCCAGCAGCAGCAGCTCGGGTCGCGCACGGTGGCCTGCGCCCATCAGCCGTACGTCCCGATGCCGAGTCCGCCGTCGACGCGCAGGAACGCGCCGGTCGTGTACGCCGCGGCGTCCGACGCGAAGTACGCCACCGCCGCGCCCATCTCCTCGATCGACCCGTCCCGACCGAGCGGAACGGCGGCGGCCTGTGCGCGCAGACCGGCTTCCGTCTGCTGGTCGGGCGCGGGATCGTTCAGGGGAGATCGAACCCAGCCCGGGCCCACGTGGTTGACGGTGATTCGATGGTCCGCGAGCTCCAGCGCCAGCGAACCGACGAACGCGTGCATGGCGTGCTTCGTCGCTCCATAGACAGGGGTGACCGGAAACTGCATGTCGGACTGCACCGACGACGTCACGACGATCCGGCCGCCCGCGCCCTGCGCGATCATCTGCCGGGCGCCGGCGCGGCACACGTTCGCGTTGCCGAGCAGGTTGACGCGCAGGATCGCCCGCAGGTTCTTCGGGGTGATGTCGAAGAACGACTCCCAACGGATGACGCCCGCGTTCGAGACCACGATGTCCAGGCGTCCCCATTCGGCCACGATCCGCTCCAGCATGGCGTCGACGGCGCCGGCGTCGGCGACGTCGGCACGGACGCCCATCCCGCGTCGGCCCATCGCGCGCAGGTCGTCCGCGCGTGCCCCTAAGCCGTCACCCGTCAGGTCGTTGACCGCGACGTCGGCACCGGCCTCGGCAAGCGCCTTCGCGATGCCCCACCCGATGCTCCGCGGGTGCGCCGCCCCCGTGACGAGCGCGACCCGGCCCGCGAGCGTCATCGGTCGTCCTTCATCACGGCGTTCATCTCCACCCTGTTTCGGCCCGCGCGAAGCCCGGTACGGGGACCGGCCGCGACCGGTGGGCCGTGGCCTGCGATGCATTCGATCACCGTGATAGCACGGGTGATAGATTGCGTGCAATCGATTGCACGGAACGCCTCGGCGCGCGTGGCACGACGGTCGGGGCGGACCCGAGCCAAGGCAAGGGAGGCCCGCATGCCCCACCTAGATCAACGCGCCCGCGCTGCCGCTCTCCTGGCCCAGCAGGGGCTCGACGCCGCGCTGTACACGGCTCCTGCCACCGTCACCTGGTTGACGGGATTCGCCCCACCGCTCCAGGTCGGCCCCAATCCCTTTCTGGGCAATCCCGCCTACGTCTGGTACTGCGACGGCCACTTCACATGCCTACTCCAGGACATGCATGCCGCCGCCCAGGAGTCGCTGGCCGCGGACCCGGACGTCACCGTGATCCCCTACGTCGGGTACAGGCTCGCCGGACCGATCGCGGTGGCCGCGAACGTGCGGGCAGCCCTGACGGAGGCGCTGAAGGCCGCACCGCCCAGGGCCGCCGCGGGCATCGAGCGCGACCACGCTCCCGTCCCCCTCGCGGAGCTCGTCGACCGGGCGGCGCCAACGGTCACGGCCGTCGACGGCTGGCTCGACCCGCTGCGCGCGGTGAAGACCGACGAGGAGCTCGCCAAGCTCCGCCGCGCGTTCGAGCTCACGGACGTAGGGCACGCGGCCGCGCGGCAGGCCGCCGCCGTCGGGACGCGCGAGATCGACGTGTGGACGGACGTCCACGCCGCGGTCGAACGGCATGCCGGCCGTCGGATCGCCCTCGGGAACGACTGCGTCATCGGGCATCGCGACGCCAACATCGGGGGTTGGCCGGAAACGCACGCGTTGCGCGACGGCGACTCGCTCGTCGTGGACCTGAGCGCACGATTCGATGGATACTGGAGCGACAGCTGCGCCACGTACGTGGCCGGGACGCCCACCTTCCGGCAGCGCGAGATCCACGCCGTCGTCACCGGAGCCCTCGCGTACGCCATCTCGCTCGTCCGGCCCGGTGTGCGCGCGAACGACGTCGATCGGGAGGTGCGAGCGTTCATCGAGGACGCAGGGTGGCCGGTCTATCCGCACCACACCGGCCACGGCGTAGGCACGACCGTGCACGAGGCGCCGCGGCTGGCGCCGTACGACGACACGCCCCTGGAGGCGGGGATGGTGATCCTGCTGGAGCCCGGGATCTACATTCCCGGCGAGACGGGCGTTCGCTTGGAGGATGCGGTGCTCGTGACCGATGATGGCGCCGAGGTCTTGACGCATCACGACAAGAGCCTCGACGGTGGCGATTCCGCCCCGTCGAGTGGACGGGAGAACCGATGACGAAGGCCTGGCGCGTGGCCGGCATCAATTTCGATCACATGCACATGGGCGACAACCTACGGATGGCGTTCGAGCATCCCGATGCGGAGCTCGTCGGCATCGCCGACCGGGACCCCAGACGGATGGACGCTGCCGTCCGGAGCTTCGGCGTCTCCGCGGACCGCGTCTACACCGACGAGATGCGCCTGCTCGAGGAGCAGCGGCCCGACCTGGTCCTGGTCTGCCCCGCGACGGCCGACCACGCCGCCTGGACGGAACGGATCGCGCCCGCCGGCGCGCACATCCTGATGGAGAAGCCGTTCGCGGCGTCCGTCGACGAAGCCGACCGGATGATCCGCGCCGCGGACCAGGCCGGCATCGTCCTGGCGATCAACTGGCCGCTGCGCTGGGTGGCGTCCCATGTGACGGCCAAGCGCCTGGTCGATGAGAACCGGATCGGCGAGGTGCGAGAGGTCCACTACGTAGGCGGCAACCGCGGCCCGCTCCATCACGGCGCCGACAAGGTCGAGTCCGGGCCGACCGCCGAGGCCAAGGCCGACAGCTGGTTCTACTCCGCCGCGGCCGGCGGGGGCTCGCTCCTCGACTACCTCGGCTACGGCGTGACCCTGGGGAGCTGGTTCAACGGGGGACAGGTGCCGCTCGAGGTCACGACCACCACGTGGAGCGCAGCGGACTCGGAGGTCGATGAACACAGCGTCAGCGTCGTGCGGTACGCCCACGGCCTGTCCACGTTCGAGACCCGGTGGGGCACGTTCACCGATCCGTGGACGCACCAGCCGCAGCCCAAGTGCGGCTTCGTGTTGAACGGCTCCGAAGGCACGATCGCGTCGTACGACTACGAGCCCTCGATCCGGATGCAGACCCGCGAGCGCCCCGAGGGCGTCGAGGTGCCGGCCGACCCGCTCGAGCCGCCCTTCCAGAACCCGGTGCAGTCCATGATCCACTGCCTGCAGACCGGAACCGAGCTCTCCGGGCCCCTCTCGCCGGCGGTCAGTCGTCTCGGGCAGCGCATCGTCGACGCCGCCGTCGCCAGCGCCGATCAGGGCCGCCCCGTCGCGGTTCCGGAGTAGCTCGTGGCCGGGCACGACGTCGACGCCTACGGGCTCTCCGAGACACGCGCCGCAGCGCCCGTCCCGGCGCCCGACCTCCCGTACCGCCCCGCCGACCCGCGGTCGTACGACCCGGGAATCGGGTTGATCGGCTGCGGGGGGATCAGCGCCCACCACCTCGCGGCCTACCGCAAGGCCGGGTACCGGGTGGTGGCCCTGTGCGACCGGGCCCGCCACCTCGCCGAGGAACGCCGCGCCGAGTTCGCCCCGGACGCCGCCGTGTACGACGATCCCGCGGCGCTGATCAATGATCCGAACGTCGCCGTCGTCGACGCCACGCCGCATCCCGCCGACCGGCTCCCGCTCGTCGAAGCCGCCCTGCGCGCCGGCAAGCACGTGCTGTCGCAGAAGCCGTTCGTGCTCGATCTGGACGAAGGGGAGCGGCTGGCCGCGCTGGCCGACGATGCCGGCGTGAAGCTGGCCGTGAACCAGAACGGCCGCTGGGCGCCGCACTTCGCGTACGCACGGGCGGCCGCCGACGCGGGGATCCTCGGCCGCATCTCCAGCGTGGACATGAGCCTCCAGTTCGACCACAACTGGACCGAGGGGACGCCGTTCGAGGAGGTCCACCATCTGATCCTCTTCGACTTCGCGATCCACTGGTTCGACATCCTCCAGGCGCTCGCGGGCCAGCCCGCCACCCGCGTGTTCGCCTCCGTGCGCCGGTCGCGCACGCAGCGCGTCCGTCCTCCGCTCCTGGCGCATGCGGTCATCGATTGGCCCGACCTGCAGGCCACCCTGGCGATCAACGGCGACACGCGCCTCGGCCAGTGCGACCGCACCGTGATCACTGGCGACGCGGCCACCCTCACGAGCGAGGGGCCGGGCCTCAACGAGCAGACGGTGCGCTTGACGACCGCCGAAGGGGTCGCCACACCCCAGCTGCGAGGCGCGTGGTTCGACGACGGCTTCCACGGCGCCATGGCGGAGCTGCTGTGCGCCATCGAGGACGACCGCGAGCCCGACACCTCCGCCCGCCGGAACCTGCCGAGCCTGGCGTTGTGCTACGCCGCGATCGCCTCGGCCGACCGGGCCGAGCCCGTCGTGCCGGGCGCGGTGCGACGGCTGCCGGAGAGCGTGTTCGCGTCGTGACCACGGTGCCGCTGGCAGCGACCCTGGGCGTCGACCTGGGCGGAACGTCCATCAAGCTCGGCGTCGTGACCCCCGGCCGCGCCCAGGTCGCGCACTTCGAGCGACTCGACACCGGCGCGCACCGACCGCGCGAAGCCGTCGTGGCCGACATCGCGGCGGCGGCCAACGACGTCGCGCGGCGGGCACGGCAGGAGGGGACCTACGTCGAGGCGCTCGGGATCGGCATCCCCGCGACGCTCGACCGGGCTGGACGGATCGGGGTCCTGCCGAACTTCGCCCCGGGCTGGGCGGGGTTCGCCGTCCACGAAGCGCTTCAGGACGCCACCGGCCTTCCGAGCTTGACGGTCAACGACGCCCGCGCGTTCACCCTCGCGGAGGCCACCGTCGGCGCCGGCGCGGGACGCCTCGCGGTGCTGGGCGTGACGCTGGGGACCGGCGTGGGTGGGGGGTTGTACTTGGACGGCGACCTCTACCTCGGCCCGTCCGGAAACGCGGGCGAGCTCGGGCATCACGTGATGGACCCCACGGGTCCCCGCTGCGGCTGCGGCGGCTACGGCTGTTTGGAGACGTTCGCTTCCGCCACGGCGATCGTCGGGGCGGTGACACGGCCGTTCCTGCAGGGCGCGGCGCCCACGCTCCGTGAGCTGGCGGGGGGCCGGCTCGAGGCGGTCAGCGCGGAGCTCGTGGTGGAGGCGGCCCAGGCCGGCGACCCGGCGTGCACCGACGCGGTCGCGAAGGCGACGCACTGGCTGGGGGTGGCGATCGCGAACGCAGCGACCCTGGTGGCCATCGATACGGCCGTGGTGGGCGGTGGCCTCGCCGCGGCGGGCGACGCGGTGCTCGGACCCGTGCGCGAGAGCCTCGCTAGGCACGCGCCCGTGTTGGGGCGCGACGTGCCCGAGATCGTGCCCGCGCGACTCGGCGCGCAGGCGGGGGTGTTGGGGGCGGGCATGCATGCGGCGCGGCACCTCGCCGGCAGCAACGGCTAGCGCACCCGTTTCACGGGACCCTCCTCAGTCGCTGGGAACGTCCAGCCAGGCGCGCGTTCGGTGGCTTTCCAGGATCGTTTCGCATAGCAGCACGTCGTCGTGCCCGTCCTCGAAGGTCGGGAAGTCGCGTGGTGCCGACATGTCGCCCCGGTCGAGGTACCCGTAGATCGACTTGTACAGCTGCTTGAACGTATCGGGGAAGCCCTCGGCGTGCCCCGCGGGGTAGTCGATGAAGACGCCCACGGTCTCGGCCACCAGAGCAGGATCCTTGGGGACCAGCTCGTTCGGCCGGTCGCGGTGGCCGAGCCACAGCTCGTTGGGTCGCTCGGCCGACCAGGACAGGCTTCCTTTCGAGCCGGCGATCTCGAGGTCGATATCGTTCTTCCGGCCCGCGTCGACCTGCGACACGTGCAGCGTGCCCCGTCCGCCTCCCGCGAAGCGCATCATCACGGCTCCGTAGTCCTCGGTGTCGACCTTGGCCTCCTCCAGCTGGGCGTTCGTGGAGCCCTCGCCCCCGCCGAAGGTCGCCACGCTGCCGGCGGGACGCCTGCGGACCTCCAGAAACGTGGCGAGGTCCGCGACCAGGGCTTCGATGCGCTTGCCCGTGACGAAGCGCATCAGGTCCAGCGCGTGCGTACCGATATCGGCGATCGCCCGCAGCTGGCCCCCTTCCGAGGCCACGACGCGCCAGTTCCAGTCGGTCTCGAACAGGAGCCAGTCCTGCACGTAGCGTCCGTTCACATGGTAGATCTCGCCGATCTCTCCAGCCTGCACCAGGGCGCGCGCTTGCAGCACCATCGGGTAGAAGCGGACGTTGTAGTTCACGGCCGCGACCAGCCGTGGGTGCGCTTTCGCCGCATCGACCAGCATCCGAGTCTCGTCGCTGGTCATGGCCAGGGGCTTTTCGCACACCACGTGCTTGCCGGCCTCGAGGGCGGCTCGCGCGTATGCCGCGTGGGTGTGGTTCGGGGTGGCGATGTGGACGACGTCGACCTCGGCGTCCTCCAGCACGGCCGCGTAGCTGTCGTACGCAGTGCGCAGGCGCAACGCGTCCGCGGCCGTGCGACTCTTCTCTGGGCTGGAGCCCAAGATCCCCTTCACGTCACGCCCCAAGCGCCTGAGCGCTTCGGCGTGGACCGGTCCGATGAACCCCGTGCCGACGACGGCGACCGCCATGATCCCTCTCCCAACCCTGCGAGCGCGCCCCGGACCGTGACCGTGTCGTGGCCCCGTCGGACGTCGTAGGACACGATGTGCAATCGATTGCGCGCAACCTAGCACGCGTGTCGGGACGTTCGCAATGCAGGCCCGAGCCGCCTGGACGCGACGCGCCGTCGCATCGATCCGGTTCGAAGAAGCCGTTCGGGATCGCCCCGGTATATTGATGCCGACCATCCTCTGGAGCTCGAAGCTTCCCGAGAAAGGCCGCCACCCCTTGGACCCCCTGCCGACGTTCACCCCCAACGCGGATGCGCCGCTGTACCGCCAGCTCAAAGCGTGGCTCTCCCACCGCATGCGGACGCGCGCGTGGCCGCCAGGCGCTCGGTTGCCTTCCGAGCGGCAGCTGAGCGAGGACCTTCGGCTGTCCCGGGCGACGGTCCGCAGGGCGGTCGAAGAGCTCGTGCGGGAAGAGTGGCTGGTGAAGCGTCACGGCCGCGGCACGTTCGTCACCGCCCCCAAGCTCGAGCAGCGGCTCGGTCGCGTCCGGGGGTTCTCCGAGAACATGCGCGCCCTCGGCGTCTCGGCGACCTCCCACGTCCTGCACGCCGAGCTCGTCGCGGCCACGGACGACGTCGCAGCGCGGCTCGAGCTTCCGCTGGGCAGCGCGGTCGCCGAGATCGCCAGGGTGAGGCTCGCCGACGGGGAAGCGGTGATGGTGGAGGTTTCGCGGCTGAACTGCGACCTCACCGTCGGCATCCTGGCGCACGACCTGACCGGTTCCCTCTACGACCTCTTGGAGCGGGAGTACCGGATCCGTCTCCGATTCGGACACGAGACGCTGGAGGTCCGCGGCGCGGATTCCTGGGTCGCGGGTGCCCTGGACACCGGTACGGATGCGGCCCTGTTGTACACCGAGCGAGTCACGCGGGACGAGCACGGGGTCGCCGTCGAGTTCACGCAGCGCTTCGCGAGGGCCGACCGCTGCCGCTTTCGGGTCGAGATGGGCACAGGACGTGCCGACTTCACGCTGCGCGATCCGGAGTGACGGCAGGGGTCGCCGCTCGGAGATCTCGATCTGCCGGCACCTCCGAGCCGCCGGCCCGTCGACTCGTATACTGGTACGTACCACGCGCTCTCTCCGCCGCGCCGAGACGCCGACATCCCACACGGTTCACCGAGGAGTCTCCATGGAAGCGAACCCCAGTCCGTCCCCCGTCGACCTCGCCTGGCTGGACGGCGCAGAGGAGATCCTTCGCCGCGTCCGCGAGACCCAACTCGGTGCCATCCGCCAGGCCGCCGACTGGTGCGCGGACACGATCGCGCGCCGCGCCCTGGTGCACCTGTTCGGCTCGGGCCACTCGCGCATGGCGGTCGAGGAGATGTTCCCCCGCTACGGCAGCTTCCCCGGCTTTCATCCGATCGTCGAGCTGTCGATCACGAACCACAGCCAGGTGGTCGGCGCCAACGGTCAGCGCCAGGCGATGGCGATCGAGCGGATGGAGGGCCTGGGCGAGCCGATCCTGAACAACTTCGTGTTCCGCGACGACGACGTGATGATCGTGTTCTCGACCTCGGGCAACAAGGGGGTCCCGGTCGACGTGGCGCTGGGCGCGAAGGCGCGCGGGCTGCGGGTGATCGCCGTCGTGGCCCAGGCGTACGCCGACCTGCTGAGCAGCGAGCACAGCTCGGGCCGAAAGCTCACGGACGTCGCCGACCTGGTGATCGACACCTGCGCGCCACCGGGCGACAGCATGGTCGAGGTGCCGGGCGTGGACGCGCGGGTGGGCCCCGGCTCGACCATCGGGAACACGGCGGTCGTGAACACGCTGAAGGTGCTGGTCGCCGAGCGGCTGGCCGCCCTCGGACAGCCGCCGCTGGTGCTGGCCTCGGCGTACGAGCTGGGCGCCGACGCCTCGAAAGCCCGGTTCGAGGCGGCGTACGACGACTACCGCGACCGTGTGAAGGTCGTCTATGGCGGCTGAGCGGACGCACGACGACGGACGGTTCTCGGGTCGGCGCGCGCTGATCACCGGCGCCTCGGGCATCGGCGCGGCGGTCGCCGCGGCGCTGCACCGCGAAGGCGCCAGGGTGTTCGTGGTGGACCGCGACGCGGACCGCGTCGACGAGGCGTGCGCGCGCCTGCCCGGGGCCCACGGCGCTCCGGCCGATCTGGCGGACGACGCCTCGGCCCGCTCGGTCGTCGCGCGCGCGGAGGACGCGCTCGCCGGTCTGGACCTGCTGGTGAACGTCGCCGGCCTGTCCGGCCGCCGCTACGGCGACGGCCCGGCGCACGAGGCGACCGCCGCCGGATGGGACGCGGTGATGAACAACAACGCCCGCTCGACCTTTTTGACCTGCAGCGCCGCGCTGCCCGGCATGCTGCGCCAGAAGCGCGGAGCGATCGTGAACACCGCCTCGGTGCTCGCGTACGCGCCGGCGGCCCGGTACTTCGCCACCCACGCCTACGCCGCGTCGAAGGGCGCGATCGTGTCGCTCACCCGCGCCATGGCGGCCAGCTACGCCGCCGCCGGCGTCCGGGTGAACGCGGTCGCGCCCGGCCTGATCGCCACCCCGATGAGCGAGAGAGCCCAGCACGATCCCGACGTGCTGACGTACCTGCACGGCCGCCAGCCGCTGACCGGCGCGCCCGGCACGCCCGACGACGTGGCCGAGGCGATCCTCTACCTCGCCTCCGACGCGGCGCGCTTCGTCACCGGCGTCACGCTGGAGGTCGCGGGCGGCTGGAGCGTGGCGGGATGAGCCGCGCGGCGAGCGAGCGACCCGCGGCCGGCGTGGCCACCGAGCGCCCGGCCACCGGCGCCACGACCGAGCTGCGCTGGACCGTCCCGGAGGCGTACGCCTGCGACGTGCTGGTGATCGGCGGCGGCTCGGCCGGCGCCAGCGCCGCGGTCGCGGCCGCCGAGCAGGGCGCGGACGTGGTGCTGGTCGAGCGCTACGGCTTCCTCGGCGGCACCGGCGCGATGGTGCTCGACACCTTCTACGGCTTCTTCACCCCCGGCAGCGTCGAGACGAAGGTCGTCGGCGGCGTGCCCGACCGCGTCGTGGCGGGGCTCGAGCGACGCGGCATGCTGCTCAAGCGGCCCAACACGTACGGCGCCGGGGCGGGCCTGACGTACGACCCCGACACGCTGAAGCTGGTCTGGGACGAGCTGACGCGCGACGCGGGGGTGCGCGTGCTGCACCACTGCGTGTTCGTCGACGTGCTGCAGGACGGATCCCGCGTGACCGGCGCGGTGATCGCCACGAAGCAGGGAGTCCGCGCGGTGCGCGCGCGGGCGGTGGTGGACGCGTCGGGCGACGCCGACGTGGCGACGCGCGCCGGCGCGCCGTTCGAGGACGCCGGCGCCGAGGGGACGGCGCAGGCGCTGACGACGACGTTCCGGATGATCGACGTGGACGTGCCGCGAGCCAAGGCGTTCCCGAAGGCCGAGCTTTGGAACCTCATGGCCGAGGCCGCGGACAGCGGGGCGTACGACCTGCCGCGCAAGGAGGGCAGCGTGCACGTCACGCCGTTCCCGAACGTGATGCACACGAACATGACGCGGGTCGCGGGCGTCGACGCCACCGATCCAGAGCAGCTCTCGCACGCCGAGCGCGAGGGACGCAGGCAGGCGTTCGAGTACGCGCGGTTCCTGCGCGAGCGGGTGCCCGGCTACGAGCGGGCGTCGATGAGCGGCCTCTCGGTCCAGATCGGCGTGCGCGAGAGCCGCCGGATCCGTGGCGAGTACTGGCTCACGCGCGAGGACGTGCTGGGCGTCGCCACCTTCCCCGACGCGATCGCGCGCTGCGGCGCGCCGATCGAGGAGCACCACGCCGGCGGCGACACCCGCTGGGAGTACCTGCCCGACGGCGCGACCTACGACATTCCGTTCCGCTGCCTGGTCCCGCAGCGGATCGACGGCGTCGTGGTGGCGGGCCGGTGCCTGTCCGCGTCGCACGACGCGCACGCCTCGGTCCGCTCGATGGGGCAGTGCCAGGCGATGGGGCAGGCGGCGGGCGTGGCGGCCGCGCTGGCCGGGGACGGCGCGGTGCGCGCCGTGGACGTCGGTGAGCTGCGGGGTCGCCTGACCGAGCTCGGGGCGCTGCTGTGATCGTTCGGACGGTGCTGGGCGACCTGGCGCCAGCGTCGCTGGGCTGGACGCTGGGGCACGAGCACCTGATCGCACGACCGCCGCAGATCGTCGAGGACGACGATCTGCGCTTGGACGACGAGGACGCGGCGGCGCGCGAGCTCGGCGCGTTCCGCGACGCCGGCGGCGGAGCGGTGGTCGAGATGACGACCGTCGACTACGGGCGCGACGCAGCCGCGCTGGCTCGGCTGGCGGAGCGCACCGGCGTCCGGATCGTGGCCGCGACGGGGTTCAACAAGGGACGCTTCGCGGACGGGATCGTGGCGCGGCATTCGGACGAGGCGCTGGTCGCCTGGATGGAGGCCGAGGTCCGGACGGGCGCGCTCCCCTGGTCGCCGCCGGACGCGCTGGAGCTGCGCGTGCCGCGTTCCTACGAGGCCGCGCCCGCGCCGACGGGCGACGCCCCGGTCCGGGCCGGCCTGATCAAGGCCTCGAGCGGGGCCGGCGGGCCCAGCGACGGCGAGCGGCGCGGCCTGGACGCGGCGATCGAGGCGCACGGCCGCACCGGCGCTCCGATCGGCACGCATACCGAGAAGGCCGACTGGGCGCTGGAGCAGGCGCGGACGCTGCGCGCGGGCGGCGTGCCGGGGGAGAAGGTGCTGATCGGGCACCTCGACTTCCGTCCCGAGCTGCCGTACCTGCTGGAGGTCGCGGCGACCGGCGTGTTCCTGGGCTTCGATCAGTTCTCCAAGGCGAAGTACCTGAGCGACGAGGCGCGGGTGACGCTGATCGCGGCGCTGGCGTCCGAAGGCCGCCTGTCGCAAGCGATCGTGAGCGGCGACCTGGCCAGGCGGAGCTACTGGCCCAGCTACGGGCACGTCCACGCGCCGGG
>CAZHCI010000066.1:2626-13480 GCA_964530905.1 uncultured bacterium | reverse complement strand
GCCTCGCCACCGGGAGATCCGCAGATGCCGATCCTGCTCCGCCTCGCAGCACGCAACCTGCTCCGCCACCCGTGGCGTACCTCCGCGACGGTCCTGGGCGTGGCGTTGGGGATCGCCGCGGTGCTTGCGACGCTGTCGGTCGGGGCGAACGTCCGCGCCAACCTGCAGGCGGACCTCGAGGCGGCCGCCGGTCCGGCTGCGCTGGTCGTCACGCCGGGGCCGGCGGGACGGGCGGTGATCGAGGCGGAGCCGTTGCTGGAGCGGATTCGCGGCACGCCCGGCGTTCGCGCCTTCCTTCCCGTCCTGAACGTGCGCCTGGAGCCGGTGCGCGACATCGAGGCGTTCGAGCGCTCGGTCGTCCCGGGCGTGGACAGCGGGTTTCAGCTGTCCGGCCGCGACGTGACCCGGTCCGAGCTGCTCCCCGCCCGCCTCTCCGCGGGCCGCTGGCCCGAGCCGGGCGAACAGGCGCTGGCGCTGTCGGACGCGTTCGCCGAGGTGCGGGGGATCGAGGTGGGCGACCCCCTGACGTTCGCGAGCCGCTTCGGCGAGGTCACGTTCGACGTGGTCGGCCTGATGGACGCCGCGCTGGGGTACGCCAGCACGAACGGCGGGCGGGTCGCGATCGCTTCGCTCGAGGCGGTGCAGGAGACGATGCGGCTTGCGGGCAGGATCTCGCTGGTCGAGGTCGTGCTCGAGGAGGACGCGCTCACGGTCGACGTCGAGGACGCGCTGACCGAGCGGCTGGACGAGAGCTACGCCGTCGCCTACCCGGCCGGCAGCGGCGAGCTGGCCGGCGGCATCGTCCAGACGCTGCAGTCGGGCCTGCTGGTGCTGGCCGTGACGCTGCTGGCGCTGGGCGGGTTCATGGCGTACAACACCTTCATGGCCGGCGTGGTCGAGCGTACGCGCGAGTACGCGCTGCTGCGGACCGTCGCGCTGCGCCGCCGCGACGTCCGCCGGCTGGCCCTGGCGGAGGCGACGTTCGTGGCGCTGTCGGGGGCCGTGCTGGGCGTCGTGCTGGGGGTCGCGATGTCGTGGCTGATCACCTCGATCAACGCGTTCGGGCTGGGGTTCGAGGTGCGTACCCTGGTGCTTCCGGTCTGGGCGGTGGTGGCCGCGACCGTGACCGGCGTCGTGGTCGCGCTGGGCGCCGGCGTGCTGCCGGCCTGGACGGCGTCGCAGGCCTCTCCCCTGGCGGCGCGTCGCGGCGCGGACGAAGCCGCGGCGCCCAGCCGCGCCCCACTCGGCTGGGCGCTGCTGGCGCTGGCCGTGGTCGCGACGCGCGTTCCGTGGCCCGGCCTGTGGGCGCTGGCGGGCGCGGGCCTGGCGATGGGCGCGTTCGCGATCGGGACGGCGCTGGCGGCGCGCAGCCTGCTGCGTCCCACCCTGCGTCTGGCCGAGCCGCTGTTGCGCAGGGCGTTCGGGACGGCGGGACGGCTCGGCGCGGCGTTCGCCGATCACAGCGCCAGCCGCAACGGCGTGGCCGTGGGCACCGTCGTGGTCGGGACCGGCCTGGTGGTCGGCGTCGGCTCGATGGTGTCCGGCATCAACTCCGAGATCGGCGCCTGGGTCGACACGACCATCGTGGGCGACCTGTTCGTCACCTCGCCCGTGTCGTTCCCGGACGACTTCGCCGCCAGGGCCGCCGAGGTGGACGGCGTGGACCAGGTATCGGGGGTCGGCATCCGGGTGGTGCGGTTCCTGCCCGAGGATCAGGAGCGCGGCCGGAGCGTGGCGTTGATCCTCGTCGATCCGAAGCGGTTCGACCCCGACGAGGGGTTCGGATCGTTCCAGTACGTCCAGGGGGAGGGCGACGCGCGTCAGGGCTACCGCGCGCTCACGTCGGACGACGGCGTGCTGGCGGCCAGCACGATCCAGGAGCGGTTCGGCGTGAGCGTCGGCGACGAGGTGGAGCTCCGCACGGCCGACGGCTTCGAGACGTTCGAGGTCGGCGGCGTCGTGGTGGACTTCACCGGCGGCGGCGAGACGTTCGTCGCGTCGATCGAGATGCTGGACCGCTTCGGCGGGGGCACGCCCGACCTGTTCGTCCTGACCGCGCAGCCCGGCGAGGACGTGGACGAGGTCCGAGAGCGCCTCTTGGCCGCGTTTCCCGAGCTGTACCTCGACGCGACGCCCAACGACGAGTACCGGGCCGAGATCGTGTCGTTGAGCCGGCGGACGTTCACGACGACGAACACGCTGCTGCTGCTGGCGGTGGCGATCGCGGCGCTGGGCGTCGCGAACACGCTGGGCATGAACCTGTCGTCGCGCGCCCGCGAGCTGGCCACGCTCCGGGTGCTGGGCCTGACCCGCTCGGGGATCCGCACGGTGGTGGTCGCCGAGGGCCTCGTCGTCGTGATGCTGGGCAGCGTGCTGGGCGTCGCCTTCGGGCTGATGCTGGCCAACGTCGTGACCGCCGGGGCGGCCGCCCTGAGCGGCTTCCGAATCGATCCCGTGCTGCCGTGGACGCTGGTCGCGATCGCGCTGGCCGCGTCGCCGGCGGTCGGCCTGCTGGCGTCGCTGCTGCCGGCGCGACGCGCGGCGCGGCTTCCGCCGGTCGTGGCCCTGAGAGGAACCGAATGACGCGAGCCCCCGATTCGCCCACCTCGACCGCGACCGCGGACGGCGCGGGCGCCAAGGCGCCCGCGCTGGAAGCGGTCGGACTGACCAAGCGCTACCGCCTGGGCGAGGTCCAGATCCTGGCGCTGGAAGACGTCTCGCTCAGGATCGCGCCGGGCAGCTTCGTGGCGGTGATGGGGCCGTCGGGGAGCGGCAAGTCCACCCTGCTTCACCTGCTCGGGCTGCTGGACTCGCCGGACGAGGGCACCGTCCTCATCGACGGCGAGGACACCGCCGGCCTGGACGACGACGCGTTGACCGCGACGCGCCGTGACCGGATCGGGTTCGTGTTCCAGACGTTCGAGCTGATTCCGAACCTGTCGGCGCGCGAGAACGTGCTGCTGCCCGCCGAGGTGGCGGGGCGGCGCGCGCAAGGCGAGCGCCGGCTGGCCAGCCTGGCGGAGCACCTGGGGGTGGCCGACCGCCTGGAGCATCGGCCGGCCCAGCTGTCGGGCGGTCAGCGTCAGCGCGTGGCGTTGGCGCGCGCGTTGGTGAACGATCCGGTCGTCGTGCTGGCGGACGAGCCGACCGGCAACCTCGACTCGGTGTCGGGCCAGGAGGTGCTGGACCTGCTCCGCTCGGGCGTGAACGACCGCGGCTGGACCGTCGCCATGGTCACCCACGACCCCAACGCGGCGATGATCGCCGACCGGATCGTGTTCCTGCGCGACGGCCGCGTCGCGGGCGAGGTCGATACGCACGCGGAGGACGCGCGCGAGCGGATCGCGTCGTTCACGGGCGTCTGAGCCGCCCTCGCCCGATCCGCCCGCGTCCGATCCTGACCCTCAGGACAGTCGGATCCTGGGGTCCAGCGCGGCGTAGAGCAGGTCGGCGACCAGGTTCGCGAGCGCGAACGCCAGCACCGCCACCAGCGTGATCGACTGCATCAGCGGGAGGTCGCGCCGATCGATCGCGAACGTGATCAGCCGGCCCAGGCCGGGGTAGTTGAACACGTTCTCGACGACGATCAGGCCGCTGATCAGCCAGCCGAAGCTGATCGCGACGACGGTGATGGCGGGCAGCAGCGCGTTCCTGAGCACGTGCCGGAACAGCACGCTGCGGGCGCGGACCCCTTTCAGCCGCGCGGTCCGGACGTACGGTCGCTGGAGCTCCTCGAGCACGCTGGCGCGCGTCAGGCGCGCGACGTACGCGAGCATCACCAGCGTGGCGGTGAGCGCCGGCAGGATCAGCTGCGGCAGCGCGGCCATGAACCCCGTTCCCGAGGGGATCGACGCGTTGGCCGGCAGCCAGCCCAGCTGGAACGAGAACAGCTGGATCAGGACCAGGCCGGTGACGAACTCGGGAAGCCCCACCACCGCCAGGCTGCCGACGCTGACCAGCGTGTCCGGCCAGCGCTCGGCGTTCACCGCGGCGACCACCCCCAGCAGCAGCGCCAGGGGGACGGCGACGGCCAGGGTGAGGCCCGCCAGGCGGAGGCTGTTCCCCAGCCGCTCGGTCACCAGCGGCCGGATCTGCTGACCGGTGCCGTAGCTGTCGCCCCAGTCGCCCGTCACGAAGTCGCCGAGCCAGGTCAGGTACTGCACCGGCACGGGGCGGTCCAGGCCCAGCTCGCGGCGCAGCTCGGCCAGGGCGGCCGGCCCCGCCTCGCGCCCCAGGATGATCCGGGCCGGGTCGCCAGGGAGCAACTGCGTCACCGCGAAGACCAGCATCGAGGTGAGCAGCACGGTGAGCGCCAGGAAGCCGAGGCGGCGGAGCAGGTAGCGCGTCACGACGCGACCTCTTCGACCAGCGGCTCCTGGAGCTCCACGAGCTCGTCGCGCGGGATGTGGCAGCGGATCCGGTGCCGTCCCTCCCGGTCCGTGGTGACCGGCGGGGGCTCGTCGTGGCAGACCGCGCCCAGCACGCGCGGGCAGCGCGTCGCGAACGGGCAGCCGGCGGGCACGTCGCGCGGGCTGGGCACGTCGCCCTCGAGCGGCGGCCGCGCAGCGGCGATGTGCGGATCGATGCGCGGCACGGCGGCCAGCAGCGCCTCGGTGTAGGGGTGGTAGGGAGGCGCCAGCACCGTCTCCGCCGGCCCGGACTCCATCACCTGGCCCAGGTAGAGCACCGCCACGTCGTCCGCGAGGTGGGCGACGACGGCGAGGTCGTGGCTGATGAACAGGTAGCTCGCGTGGCGCTCGCGCTGCAGCTCGTCGAGGAGGTTCAGCAGCGACGCCTGCACGCTCACGTCCAGGCCCGAGACGGACTCGTCGAACAGGATCAGCTCGGGGTCGGACGCGAACGCGCGGGCCACCGTCACGCGCTGCTTCTCGCCGCCGGACAGCTCGTCCGGCCGGCGGTCGGCGTACTCGGCGGTCAGGTTCACGGACTCCAGCAGGCGCGCGACGCGCCGGTCCGCCTCGTCGCGGTCCAGCCCGGCGAGCCGCATGAACGGCCGCCGCAAGGTGGCGCCCACGCTGCGGTGCGGGTTGAGCGCCTCGTCGCTGGACTGGAACACCATCTGCAGGCGGCGGATCACCTCGCGGTCGCGGCGCTCCAGGCGGCGCGTGAGCGGCATCCCCAGGAGCTCGAACGTGCCGTCGCTGGCGGGCTCCAGGCCGACGACCGCGCGGGCGAGGGTGCTCTTGCCGCTGCCGCTCTCGCCGACCAGGCCCAGCGTCCGTCCGCGCCGGACCTCGAGGTCCACGCCGCGCAGCGCCTTGACCGCGCCGGCCTCGCGTCCACGGAGCCGGTCCAGCAGTCCGCGGCGGGTGGCGAAGCGCTTCTCGATCCCGATCGCGCGCAGCGCGGACCCGTCGCTGGGCGTGGCCTCCTCGGCGGCGTCGGGGGCGGGCTGGCGGGCGGACACGTCGCCGTCCGCGATCTCGCGCCAGCGGCGGCAGGCCACCAGGCGGTCCTCGCCCGCCGGCTCCAACGCCGGGCGCTGGGCCGTGCACGCCTCCTCGGCGGCGGGACAGCGGGGGGCGAACACGCAGCCGGGCGGGAGCGCGGCGGGGTCGGGAATGCGTCCCGGGATCGGCCGCAGCGGCGCGTCGCGCTTGCTGCGTCCCAGCAGCGGCACGCTGTCCAACAGCCCGACGGTGTAGGGGTGGCGGGGCGCGTCGTACAGGTCGTCGACCGGCGCGCACTCGACCAGCTCGCCGGCGTAGAGCACCTCGACCCGGTCGCACAGCTGCGACACCACGCCCAGGCTGTGGCTGACGTACAGCACGGCGGTGTCGGAGCCGCGGACCAGCTCGCGGACCAGCTCCAGGATGGCGGCTTCCGTCGTCACGTCCAGGTTCGTGGTGGGCTCGTCCATCACCAGCAGCTCGGGCTTGCCCAGCAGCGCCATGGCGATCATGACGCGCTGCTGCTGCCCGCCGGACAGCTCGAACGGGTACGACCGGCGGATGCGCTCGGGGTCGGCCAGACCGACGGCGTCCAGCATGGCGTCGATCTCGGTCCGGTCGGCGCGCCGGGGCCGATCGGGCGCCAGCGACTCCGCCAGCTGGTGCCCGACGGTGTGGGCGGGGTTCATCGACGGCAGCGGGTTCTGCGGAACCAGCTTGACCCGGTGGCGCCACAGCTCGCGCAGCCCGCCGGCGTCCATCGCCAGCAGGTCGTCGCCGGCCAGCGTGACCCGGCCCCCGTCGACGCGACCGGCGGCGGGCAGGGCGCGCAGCACCGCCAGCGCCAGCGTGGTCTTGCCGCTTCCCGACTCGCCCACCAGGCCGACCGTCTCGCCGGGCGCGACCTGCAGGTCCACGTCGCGGATCGCGGCGGGCGCCTCCGGCCCAGGGCCGTAGCGGACGGTGAGCCCCCGCACGTCCAGGCCGGCGGCAGGCCGGTCGGCGCCGCGCGCGACCGCTTCCGACGTCGCGGCCGGATCGGTCGCCTCGGCGCTCACGGCGTCTCCGTCCGGAGCGCCCGCCCCAGGCCGTCCGCGGCGAGGTTCACCGAGACGACCAGCAGGCTGATCGCCGCGGCGGGAAAGATCAGCGACCAGGGGGTGAGGTAGACGTAGTCGCGCGCCTCGGCCACCATCAGTCCCCAGTCGGGGTTGGGCGGCTGCACGCCGACCCCCAGGAACCCGAGCGACGCGACCAGGAAGATCGCGTAGCTGAAGCGGAGCGCGGACTCGACCGCCAGGGCGGGCAGCACGCTGGGCAGGATCTCGCGGGTGAGGATCCACGGCAGCGTCTCGCCCTGCATCCGGGCGGCGGCGACCCATTCGCGCGTCTTGACGCTGAGCACCACGCTGCGCACGACCCGGGCCACGATCGGCGTGTAGGCGACGGCGATGACCCAGAGAACGCTGCTGCGCGACGGCCCGAGGGTGCCGAGCAGCAGCAGCGCCAGCAGCAGCGCGGGCATGGCCAGCAGCGTGTCGAAGAGCCTGAACGTGATCTCTTCCCACCAGCCGCCCAGCGTGGCCGTCACCAGGCCGGCGACGGTGCCGATCGCGACCGCGACGGCCGTGCCGCCGCCGGCCAGCAGGAAGATGTCGCGCGCGCCGGTGACGACGCGACTGAACACGTCGCGCCCCAGCCGGTCGGTCCCGAACCAGTGCGCGGCGTTCGGCGCCTGCGAGCGATCGCTCAGGATCTGCTCGGTCGGCCCGTACGGCGCCAGCCACGGTCCGATCACGGCCATCAGCACGAAGAGCGCGACCAGCGTGGTGCCGATCGCGCTCGTGGGGCGCGCGTAGAGCTCGCCCAGCAGTCGACGTGCGCCGGCCAGCGGCGCGGACTGCGCCCGGGGGGCGGCCGCTGCCGCCCCCCCTCCTCCTGGCGTGGTCACCGAACGGTGATCGAAGCCAGGTCGGTACGGCCTGGGAAGGCCTTGAGGTCCATGCCGGTGAACGTGTCGCTCAGCGCGGCGAACTGCGGGAAGAAGTAGGGGATCACGTACGGCCCCTCGCTCGCCAGGATGCGCTGCAGCTCGGCGTACGCCTCGGCCCGCTCGTCCTCGTCCAGCGTGCTTCCCGCCGTCTCGATCAGCGCGTCGACCTCGGGGTCGCAGTAGTGCGCCTCGTTCCAGACCGCGCCGCAGGCGATCATCGTCTCGAAGTAGAACTGCGGCACGGGCCGGGAGCCCCAGCCGGTGATGCCGAAGTCGACGTCGAGCCAGCCGCCGTCGCCGTAGTACACGCTCTCGGGCTGCAGGCGGACCTCGATGTCGAAGCCGGCCTCGTCGAGCTGCTCCTTGAGCACCACGGCCAGGTCGGGACGGTCGCCGCTGTCGGGCACGTTCAGCACCAGCTCCAGGCCGTCCTCGTAGCCGGCCTCGGCCAGCAGCTCGCGCGCCCGCTCGACGTCGCGTGCGGGCGGCGTCACGTCGGGACGGTAGTACGACTCGTACAGCGGGCCGATGGGCGTGTCGGATCCCTGGACCGCGAGTCCGTCGGTGACGACCTCGACGATGGCGGCGCGGTCGACGGCCAGCTTGAGCGCCTCGACGACGCGCGGGTCGTTCCCGGGGGCCCGGTCCACGCGCAGCCGGACGAGGTCGAAGCCGTTCGTCGGCACGCTGATGCGCTCGATCCCTGGGGCGCCTTCGAGGCTCTGGTAGAGCGGGGTCGGCATGCGCAGCACCAGGTCGATCTGTCCGCCGCGCAGCGCGCTGACGGCGGCGGCCTGCTCGGCGAAGAAGATCAGGTCGACCTGCTCGACACCGGGGGCGCCGCCGAAGTGGTCGGGGTTCGCCTCGAGGATCATCCGGTCTTCCGCGCTGTAGGAGGCGACGCGGAACGGTCCCGTGCCGTCGAACGTCGTGCCGAGGTCGGTGGCGTCCGCGTCCGTGATCACGGCGTGGTTGTCCGACAGGTCGTACAGGAAGAACGGGTTCGGGTCGCTCAGGGTGAACGTCACCTGGGCGGGGCCGCTGGCCTCGACCGACTCGACCCCGGCGTAGACGTCGGCGGTGGGCAGGCCGCTGTCCGGCTCGCGCAGGCGGTCGAACGTGGCCACGACGTCCTCGGGCCCGAACGTGGCGCCGCTGTGGAAGGTCACGTCGTCGCGCAGCTCGAACGTCCAGGTGCGGCCGTCCTCGGAGACGCTCCACGAGGTCGCCAGGCCGGGCTGCACGTCGTTGGAGGCGTCGATCTCGACGAGGTAGTCGTACACGTTCGAGATGACCAGGATCTCGGAGTCCGCCGAGGCGAAGGCGGGATCGAGCTGGGCCGGAATCTCGATTCCGACGGTGAGCGTCTGGGCGAACGCTGTTCCGATGACCAGCGACAGCGCCAGCACGCTGGCGGCGATGTGCACGCCGAGGCGCGCGCAGAAGAAGGTTCGGACGAGCATGGGGGCCTCCTAGGGGTGGGGCCAGGAACGGGAGCGGACGGTTCCGCCGTCTCAAGCGGACGCGTGGAGCGTACGCCTGTGCGCACGCGGAGACCGTTCGCTGGTTTGCAGACCGAATCCACGCTAGCATGCAGCCCCGCTCGGTCCGAGCGGTGGACGCCCGTTGACCGGGCTCGCCGGACCGCTTAGGATGCAGCATGATGTGTAACCTACACACAGTCGGTGGCGCATGAGCGCCGCACGCACTCGCCGCGTGCTGCTGCTCTGCGGCGGCCGGTCCGGCGAGCACGACGTGTCGCTGGCCTCGGCCGCCAGCGTGCTGGCCGCCGCCGAAGGCCGCCTGGAGCTGGTGCCGCGCGTGATCGATCGCGACGGGCGGCTGCTGAGCGAGGACGCCAGCCGCCGCGCCCTGGCGGCCGGCGACAGCCGTGACGTCCACGACGAGGCCGCCGAGCCCGACCTGCTCCGCGGCCTCGCGAACGCGGACCTGGCCGGCGTCGACGCGGTGTTTCCGTTGCTGCACGGCCCCAACGGCGAGGACGGGACCGTCCAGGGCCTGCTGACCGTCGCCGGCGTGCCGTTCGTCGGATCCGGCGTGCTGGGCAGCGCGGCCGCGATGGACAAGGCGACGATGAAGCGGATCTTCGCCGCGGAAGGCCTCCCGCAGGTCGCCTGGGGCGAGGTCGCCCAGCACGCCTGGGCGCGCCATCCCGCGGCCGCCACGGCGCGGCTGGCGTCCCTGCCCTGGCCGCGGTTCGTGAAGCCGGCCAACCTCGGCTCCTCGGTCGGCATCGGGCGCGCCGACGACGCCGCAGGCCAGGACGAAGCGCTTCGCGAGGCGTTCCGCCACGACCGCCGCGCCGTGGTCGAGGCCGGCGTGGTCGGAGGCCGAGAGATCGAGGTCGCCGTGCTGGGCAACGACGAGGCCCTGGCCGCGGCGCCCGGCGAGATCCGCGTGATGGGCGAAGCGTTCTACGACTACGAGCACAAGTACACCGAGGGAGGCGCCGAGCTGATCGTTCCCGCCGAGCTTCCGGCCGCCACGGCGGAGACGCTGCGCTCCCTGGCGCTGCGCGCGTTCGAGCTCGTCGACGCGGCGGGCCTGGCGCGCGTGGACTTCTTCCTGACCGTTGGGGGCGAGGTGCTGATCAACGAGATCAACACGATTCCCGGGTTCACGCGGCTGTCGATGTACCCGCGGCTGTGGGCGGCCGCGGGCGTGCCGTACCCGGAGCTGATCGAGCGACTCGTGGAGCTGGCCGTCGAGCGGCACCGCGACGAGGCACGTTTCTGAGGGCCGGCCCGCCACCCCGGGACTCGGATAGAATCGGGCCCGGAGGGAGGTGGCGGCCGCCCCGCACACCGACGATCGTCAGCACGACGACCTGATCGACGCCCCGTCCGAGGCCGTGAGCGACGGCCCCGCGGACTCGGCGGAGGATCTGGCGGCCGAGAAGCGCCTCGCCGAGGAGCTGGGCCTCGAGCCGCTCACCGATCCCGCCGCCGCGCGGGTGCTGATCCTGAACGCCAGCTTCGAGCCGCTGCACGTCTGCAGCGTCAAGCGCGCCATCCAGCTGATCATGACGGAGGTCGCCGTCCGCGTCGAGGACGCGGACGCGGTGCTGCGCACCCCCTCGCGGGTGGTGCCGGTGCCCAGCGTGGTGCGACTGGCTCGCTACGTCCGGCGGCCCCACCGGCAGAAGGTCGCGTTCAACCGCCGCAACCTGTTCCGCCGCGACGATCACCGCTGCCAGTACTGCCGGAAGCGCGGCAGCGACCTGACGCTGGACCACGTCCTGCCCCGCAGCCGCGGCGGGTCGACGAGCTGGGAGAACGTCGTGGCGTGCTGCCGCGCGTGCAACGCGCGCAAGCGCGACCGCACGCCGGACGAGGCCGGCATGGCCCTCGACCGTCCGCCCAAGGCGCCCCGCTTCGTGTTCAGCAGCGCGTACGGCCTGATCCAGGACGTCGATCCGATCTGGCGCCG
>CAZHCI010000066.1:0-2526 GCA_964530905.1 uncultured bacterium | reverse complement strand
CCCGCGATCTCGGCCTCCGCGACGGACCGCGGCACGGTCGGCAAGCCGTCGCCCCGCTGCGGGCCGTAGCGACCGAAGAACGCGTGCACCGCACCGCCCACGATCTCGATCCCGGCCCGCCCGGGCAGCCGGTCCATGCCGTCGCGGACCTCGCCGAGCGTCGCGAGGCCGTCGTGCTCCGCCGCCAGCACCAGCGTCGGCAGGTCCTGGCCCGACAGGTCGTCGCCGGGCGCCGGGTAGGCGCCCATCAGGACCAGCCCGTCCACGGCGCCCTCGTGCCGCGCCGCCCACGACGCCGCCATCGCTCCGCCCAGCGAGTGCCCGCCGATCACGACGGTCGCCTCGCCGTCGCGCCGGTCCCGAAGCAGCGCGCCTGCGCGGTCGCGCGCCAGCACCGCCAGGTCCAGCGGCATGGCGGGCAGCAAGGTCCGCACCCCGACCGGCGCGAGCGCCACGCCGATCCAGGCGTAGGCGTGGGGACGCACCAGGCCGCCCGGGTAGAGGATCAGCAGCACGTCCGCCCCGCCGTCGACCGGGGCGACCTCGACCCCGCCGCCGTTCCCTCGGTAGGCGCCGATCCGGACCAGCGTCTGCGGCACGGCGGGCACCGCGGCGTCGGCCGACGGCCGCAGCGGACCGGGAACCACGACGGAGCCCAGCCAGCCGGCGGCGGCGGCCAGCACCAGCGCCAGCGTCCAGCGCAGCCCGGCGCGCAGACGCGACGCCGACCCCGTCCGCTTCGCGCCTGCGCGCGCCGGACGGCGACGTCCCGCCGAACCGCGGTCGGACGGCCGCTTGGAGCTCACCGCGTCGCTCCGCGGACCGTCGAGCCGACCCGGCCGGATCCGGCCCGACCGACGCCGTCGCCCGCCTGCAGGGCGTGCAGGTGGGCGTACAGGCCGCCCGCCGCCAGCAGCTCGTCGTGCCGGCCAGACTCGACGCGTGCGCCGGCGTCCAGCACGTGGATTCGGTCGGCTCCCTGGATCGTCGACAGGCGGTGCGCGATCACCAGCGTGGTGAGCTCGTCCCGTCGGCCCAGCACCCCTTCGAGCGCGTCCTGGATCAACGCCTCGGACTCGCTGTCCAGGCTGCTGGTGGCCTCGTCCAGGACCAGGATCGAGGCGCCCTTGAGCAGCGCCCGCGCGATGGCGATGCGCTGCTTCTGACCGCCCGACAGCTTCACGCCGCGCTCGCCGATCTCGGTATCGACGCCGGCTGGGAGCTCGTCCACGAACGCCTCGGCGTTGGCCAGTCGGATCGCCTCCTCGACCTCGCCCCGGGACGCCTCGGGACGGCCGTAGCGGACGTTCTCGGCCACCGAGCCGGAGAACAGCGTCGGCTCCTGCGGCACGATCGCGACCGCGCGCCGTAGCGACGCGAGCGTCATCTCCGAGATCGGTCGTCCGCCGATCCGGATCGTGCCGCCGTCCGGCTCGTAGAGCCGGCCCAGCAGGCGCGTGACGGTGCTCTTCCCCGCCCCCGACGGGCCCACCAGCGCCGCGGTGGTGCCCGCGGGAATCGTGAGGTCCAGTCCGCGGAGCGCCTCGGCCTCCGTCTCCGGGTAGCGGAAGCGGACCGCCTCGAAGCGGATCTCGCCCGGCTCGAAGGTCCGGCCGCGCTCGTACGGCTCGGGCGACTCGGCCAGCAGGGCGTCGATCCGCTCCAGCGCGGCGACGCCGGACTGGAGCACGTTGTTGAAGTTCAGCACGAACCGCACCGGGTTGATCAGGTTGTTCAGGTACAGCACGAACGCGGTCAGCGTCCCGACGGTCAGCCCGCCGACGTCGCCGCCGCCCTGGACCAGCAGCCAGCCGCCGCCCAGCACCAGCGCGGCGACGCCCCACTCGCTGGTCAGGCCGATCGCGGCCTGCATCTTGCCGACCTCCTTGCGCCGCTCCAGGTTCAGGTCGCGGTAGGCGTCGGACTCGGCCCGGAACCGTTCCCACTCGGCATCCTCGGCCGAGAACGCCTTGACGACCGCGACGTTCTGCACCGCCTCGCTGGCCACGGCGGTCATCTCGCCCACCCGGCCCCGGATCCGCCGGGCCAGCCGCCGCAGCGGCTCCTGGAACCGGACGGTGAAGAAGCCCATCGTCACGACGATCGCGACGGACACCAGCGCCAGTCGCACGTCCATCGCGAACAGGATGATCAGCACGACGACGATCGAGAACGCCTGCCCCACCATGCGGCTCGCGCCGGCCTGGATCATCGCCTCCAGGGCGTTCACGTCGGAGACGACGCGCGAGACCAGGCTGCCGGAGCGCTCCCGCGTGAACCGCGCCAGCGGCAGCGCCAGCAGGCGCCCGTACACCGCGCGACGCGTCTCGTTCACGACGTGCTGCGTGAACGCGAAGCTGAGCAGCATGCCGGCGTAGCGGAGGGCTTCGGACACGAGGTGGAAGAGCAGGATCGCGACGCCGGTGAGCAGGAACAGCCGGGGCTCGCCGCGCGGGATGACCACGTCGAACACGTACCGCACGAACTGGGGCGCCAGCTGGGCGACGCCCGAGGAGAGCGCGATCA
>CAZHCI010000065.1:8375-13497 GCA_964530905.1 uncultured bacterium | reverse complement strand
ACGACCTTCGCGGCTGGGGGGTCGAGGGCCTGACCGTCGTGCGAGCCGAGGGCGATCCGTTCGGGTCGCGCGTCGGCGACGTCGAGGGGGGCTTCCTGCGCATCGAGTGCGTCGTCGGCGCGCACGTGGCCGATCGCGTGCTGGAGGGCCTGAGCGAGCGCTACCTCGGCCGCTTCAAGGTCGTGGCGTACGACCACGCCGTCCGCGTCGTGCGCGGCGCGAAGTATCCGTGAGGGACGTTTCCGTGACGGCGGGCGCTGCGGCGCCTCCGCCATCGCCCTCCTCTGGACCCGTAAGGAGCACGCCATGCGCCACCGTCCGTCCGAGAGCTCGAGCCGTCGCCAGATCCTCGCAGCGTCACGTCCGTCTCGTCGCACGCCCTCGACCGCCCTCGCGCCGACGCTGGCGCTGGCGCTCGCGATGGCGCTGGCGATGGCGGCTCTCACCGCGGCGCACGCGCAGGTCGGCGCCGGCGACCGCCTGGTCGACGAGGGCCGCTTCGAGGACGCCGTCGCCCGCTACGACGAGGCGATCGCGACCGACGCGTCGAACGCGGCGGCGTACCGTCAGCGCGCCCGCGCGCAGGTGTACTGGGCGGACGACCTGCCCAGCGGCGAGGACGACGCCAAGCAGCGCCTCTACGACCTCGCCATCGCCGACGCGGAGCGGGCCGTCGCACTGGCGCCGGACGATCCCGGTACGCACTTCGAGGTCGCACGCGCGCTGGGCCGCGCGGCGCAGTACCGCGGCGTGTTGGCGTCGCTGAACCTGGCCGCCCGCGTCTCGGACGCGCTGGACCTGGTGCTCGAGATGGATCCGGAGCACGCGGCCGCCTGGCACGCGCTGGCGCTGTACCACCACGAGGTGCCGTGGATCGCCGGGGGTCGCGCGGGCCGGGTCGTTCCATCGTTCGAGCGCGCGATCGAGCTCGAGCCGGACGAGATCTCGCACCGCGTGGGGTTGGCGGGCGTCTTGATCGACCGCGAGAGGTACGACGAGGCGGAGACGCAGCTCGAGGTGGCCTTGGCGCGGACGCCGCGCACCTACCTCGACGAGCAGGACCTCGAGGAAGCGCGCGCCCTGGAGGCTCGCTCGCCCTGAGAACGCCTGTCCCGACAGGGCCGCTCTGCGGGTGCCGGCGTCGCGCGGGGCGGCTTGCACATGGGTCGCGGTCTGGTACACTTGGCCGCGCGTGCGCGGTGGATGTAGCTCAGGGGTTAGAGCACCGGATTGTGGTTCCGGGGGCCGTGGGTTCAAATCCCATCATCCACCCCACCTATTTTCTTCCCGGACGGGCCTCGGGGACGACGCGACGGATCGTTGCGCGCACGCCCCGCTCGCCACCCCCTGCGGACCGTTCGGCCGCGCGTCAGCGTGGGCCGCGTGCGAGGATGGCGGAATTGGTAGACGCGCCAGATTTAGGATCTGGTGGCTTAGCCGTGCGGGTTCGAGCCCCGCTCCTCGCACCACCATCGGCAAGCTCGCGCTTGCCGATTCTTTTTGCAGACCGGGCCGCCGATCCGCGGCCGTGAAGGGATAGGGACATGGAGACGACCCTCAAGGACAAGCAAGCGGTCAAGGCGACGGTCGAGATCACCGCCGACCCGACCGAGGTCGACGCCGCCTTCGACAAGGTGCTCGCCGCCTATGCGCGCCAGGTGCGCGTGCCGGGCTTCCGACCCGGCAAGGCGCCCCGCGGCGTGCTCGTCAAGCGCATCGGCGAGGAGGCCTTGGCCGAGGAAGTCCGCGAGGCCCTCATCGACGACGTCTACCCGCAGGCGATTCAGGAGCACGACCTGACGGCGATCCACGCGCACGCGCACGGCGGCAACCCGTCGCAGGGCGAGCCGTTCAGCTTCGAGCTTCACGTCGACCTCTACCCCGACTTCCACCTGCCCGAGCTCTCCGAGATCGTGCTGGACACCGAGCCCGAGCCGATCGGCGAGGAGCAGGTCGAGGAAACCGTCGAGAACCTGCGTCGCGAGCACGCCACGCAGGTGCCGGTCGACCGCGCCGCCGAGCCGGGCGACCTCGTGCTGATCGAAACGGTCGGCGCGGACGACGAGCCGTCCGACGCAGAGGGCAACGTGATGCCGGTCGATCTCGAGACGGTCGGCGAGGAGCTCGCCGAGCAGCTCGTCGGTCACGGGATCGGGGACGTGGTCGAGCTGCAGCTCGACGATCCGTCGAAGTCCGGCGAGGAGGATGCGCGCGCCCCCACCACCATGCGGGTCCGCATCTCCGACGTGAAGGCGAAGGAGAAGCCGGACGCGGACGACGAGTTCGCCAAGACGCTCGGGTTCGACGCCTGGGACGACGTGGTGAAGGCGATCCGGGGCAGCCTCGCGGGGCAGGCGAAGGAGCGCGCGGACGAGGAGCGCCGCGAGGAGCTCGTCGAGAAGCTGATGGAGCACACCGAGGTGGAGCTCCCCCCGTACCTCGTGAATCGGCGCAAGATGCAGCTGCTCGAGAACCTCGCTCGGGACCTTCAACGCCAGGGGATGCAGATGGACGCCTACCTGCAGAAGCTGGGCGAAGACGGCAAGCGCGAAGAGTTCGACGCCGAGCTTCAGCAGAGCGCCGAGCGCGGGGTCAAGCGCGACCTGGTGCTCGAGAAGCTGCTCGAGGTGCGGCCGGTCGAGGTGGACGAGGACGAGTTCCGCGACGCCGTCCGCCACGTGGCCGCACGCGAGGGGATGGACGCCGAAGCGCTCCAGCGCGAGCGTGGCGAGGAGTGGCTGCGCAACTACCACTTCCTGCTGATGCGCGACAAGGCGCTCCGCACCGTCGCCGACGAGCTCGCGAGCGACGGCGGGGACGGCGAGGCGCAGCCCGGCTCCGAGGCTGGGAGCCACGAGCAGGACGGCGACGAGCCGGACGTCCGAGCCCCGTAGCCGTACGACCCTCGCCCGCCGTCGGCTCCGGACGTGTGCGCGTCGGGAGCCGACGGCGGGCTCTGGTATCGTGCCGGCATGCCGCTCGTCCCGTACGTCATCGAACAAACCGGTCGCGGGGAGAGGACCTACGACGTCTACAGTCGGCTCCTGAAGGAGCGGATCATCTTCCTGGGCTCGCCCATCGACTCGGAGGTGGCGAACGTCATCGTGGCGCAGCTGCTGCTGCTCGAGTCGCAATCCTCCGAGCAACCGATCAACATGTTCATCAACAGCCCCGGCGGCGAGGTGTACGCCGGCCTGGCGATCTACGACGTGATGCAGTACATCCGCGCGCCTGTCCACACGAACTGCGTGGGCATCGCGATGTCGATGGGCTCGGTCATTCTCGCCGCCGGCGAGCAGGGCCACCGGGTGGCCCTTCCCCACAGCCGGATCATGATCCACGCCGGCTCGGCCGGCTTCCCGCGTAGCAGCCTTCCCGATCTCGAGGTCCAGGCGCGCGAGTTCGCCGAGATCCGCGAGATCATGGAGGAGATCTACGAGCGTCACACCGGTCACGGACGCGAGAAGCTGCGCCGCGACATGGAGCGCGACAAGTTCATGTCGCCCGACCAGGCGCGCGACTACGGACTGATCGACCGCCTGATCGAACCGCGCGAGACGACGCGCTTCCCGGGCGAGGATGGGGGCTGACGTGCCGCCGCGTTGCGGCTTCTGCGGACGCGGCCACGGCGAGGTGTCCCGTCTCGTGGCGGCCGAGGACGGTCGCAGCCACATCTGCGACGAGTGCGTCGCGCGCATCGACCGGGTGCTGGCCGAGGCCGCCGAGACCCAGACGCCGCCGCCGAGCAGCCTCCGGATCCAGACCCCTCGCGACCTGAAGAGCCACCTCGATCGTTGGGTGATCGAGCAGGACGACGCGAAGCGGACCCTCGCCGTGGCCGTGCACAACCACTACCTGCGTCTGCAGAACCCGTCGTCCGAGCTTCAGAAGGCCAACATCCTGATGGTCGGCCCGTCCGGCACCGGCAAGACGCTCCTCGCCCAGACGCTGGCGCGGACGTTGCAGGTGCCGTTCGCGATCGCGGACGCGACCACGCTGACCGAGGCGGGCTACGTCGGCGACGACGTGGAGAACATCGTGCTGCGCCTGCTGCAGGTGGCCGACTACGACGTCGCCGCCGCCGAGCGCGGGATCATCTACGTCGACGAGATCGACAAGATCGCCCGCAAGTCGGAGGGCACCTCGATCACGCGCGACGTCTCGGGCGAAGGCGTGCAGCAGGCGCTGCTGAAGCTGATCGAGGGCACCGTCGCCCACGTGCCGCCCCAGGGCGGCCGGAAGCACCCGCACCAGGAGCTGATCGCGGTCGACACCAGCGGCGTGCTGTTCCTCTGCGGCGGCGCGTTCGAGGGGCTCGACGACATCGTGCGTGCCCGCGTGGACGTCAGCCGCGTCGGGTTCCAGGGCGGCGACGAGGCCGAGGTGCAGAACGCCGAGGTCGTGCCCGAGGACCTGATCCGCTTCGGCCTCATTCCCGAGCTGATCGGCCGGCTGCCGGTGACCGTCAGGCTCTCCGCGCTCAGCGTCGACGCTCTGGTGGACGTCCTCACGAAACCGAAGAACGCGCTGGCGCGGCAGTACCAGGAGCTGTTCGCGCTCAACGGCGTGGCGCTCGACTTCTCGTCCGCCGCGCTGAAGGAGGTCGCGCAGCGAGCGTTGTCGCGCGGGACCGGCGCTCGCGCGCTGCGGTCGGTGCTGGAGCGCACGCTGGGCGATCTGATGTTCGAGATACCGGGCTCCGACGTCACCGAGGTCCGGATCGAGGCCGACGATCTGGACGATCCCAGCCTCCCGCTGGCGCGAGCCGTCCGCCGCCGCACCGCCTGACGCGACGACTCAGAGCGGGCCGAACGCCTGCGGCATGGCGCGGAGCCGCGCCAGGACGTGCGCGAAACGCTCGGCGGCGACGTCCACCTCGTGCTCGGTCGTGCTCGCGCTCAGCGAGAACCGGAGGCTGGCCCGCGCCGCCTCGCGGCCGAGCCCCATGGCGGTCAGAACGTGGCTGGGCTCGACGCTGCCGGCGGCGCAGGCGGAGCCGGCGCTGAGCTCCACGCCGGCATCGTCCAGCGCCAACAGCAGGGCCTCGCCGTCCACCCCGTCGACCCGAACGCTCAGGTGCTTCGGTCCGCGTGGACCGTCGACGTTCTCGTGCACGCCCTCG
>CAZHCI010000065.1:0-8275 GCA_964530905.1 uncultured bacterium | reverse complement strand
CCGTGCTCCTTGGCGATGGCGGCCAGGGCGGGCACGTCGGCCAGCGCTCCCGTCTCGTTGTTCGTGTGCATCACCGCCACCAGTCCGGCGGGGACGGCGAGGCCGTCGAGCGCACGCCGCAACGTGTCGGGCGTGGGCGCGCCGCCGGGGCCGGGATCCAACCTCACGACCGGGCGTCCGCGAAGCGCCTCGCGCGACGCGACCTGCATCACGGCGGCGTGCTCGGCGGCCGAGACCACCAGCGGCGCGTCCGCGGGCTTCGCGTCCAGGGTGCCGACGATCGCCAGCGCGTCGGCCTCGGTCGCGCCGGAGACGACGATCAGCTCGCCGGGCGCGGCGCCGATCGCGGCCGCGAGGCGCTCGCGGGCGGTCTCGACCGCCGCCCGGGCGCGTTGCCCGCTGCGGTGCACCGAGCTTGGATTCGCGGCGACGCCGCCCTCCAGCCACGGCGTCATCGCCTCCCGAGCGGGACGCCCGAGCGGCGTGGTCGCCGCATGATCCAGGTAGATGCGCATGCTCGGGCCCGCGTCAGCTCCGCAGGGCGAACCCTTCGGGCAGCGGCTCGATGTTCAGAAGCTTCCGCTCGGCCATGAGGTCGGCCACCGTCGTTCCGCCCAGCACGCGACGGACCGCGGCGTCCACCTCGCGCCAGAGCGGCTCGGTGCTGCACGCGCCGACCCGCCCGCAGCTGTCGTCGTCGTCGATGCAGGCGACCGGCGCGACCGAGCCTTCGAGCAGCTCGACGACGTCCAGCGCCGTGATCCGATCGGGCCGTCGCGACAGACGGTAGCCGCCGCGCGCGCCCCGGACGCTCTCGACGAAGCCGCCGCGGCGGAGCACCGCGAAGATCTGCTCGAGGTACTGGTGCGACAGCTTCTGCCTGTCGGCCACGGTCTTCAAGCTGGTGGGACGGTCCCCGCCGACGGCGATCTCGACGAGGGCGCGCATGCCGTACTGTGCCTTGGTCGAAATCCACATCGCGGGCCTCCTCGCTGGGGCGGATCGACTGCGCTGGCCGTGGGTGCCCTGGACGGGGGTTCCCGTCGCGTGCGCACGCTCGTCCGCCACGCGCACGATATCCCGACCCGCGGGGTCGGTCAACGCGAGGTGGACGGACCCCGCTCACGATCCGGCAGGACCGCCAGAGGATCGAGCGCCCGGCCCGCCTGCCTGATCTCGAAGTGCAGGTGCGGACCGGTCGACGCGCCGGTGGAGCCGACCGTGCCGATCGCCGTGCCCCGAGACACGCGCTGCCCGGGCTCCACGGCGATGGACGACAGGTGCGCGTAGCGGGTCTCGAACCCGTCCGCATGACCCACGTACACCGCGTAGCCGTACGCGCCCATCCAGCCGGTCCGCAGCACCGTCCCGTCCAGCGCGACCAGGACGGGCGTTCCCGTGGGCGCGCCCAGATCGAGGCCCACGTGGTACCGGTTGCCTCCCACCGACACGTTCCGCCAGCCGAACCGACTCGTGATGCGGGGCGGTCCCGCCAGCGGCCACGCGAAGTCGTCGTCCGGAGGAAGCAGCGCCCGACCGTCCAGGATCTCCGCGAGACGGGCGAACGCGTGCTCGCGCAGCTCGCCGTGCGACGCGGCGGCAGGCGTCTCGGGGACCATCGGGCCCCCGATCCCGTCCACAGCGCTCCCGTCCGCCACGGTGCCGTCCGTGACCGTCCCGTCGGGGACCGTCCCGGCCGCTACCGTCCCCGGCGCGACGACAGGCGTCGACGGCATCAGGAGCGGCACGCCGACCTCCACCGGGTAGGGGGGCTGCAGCCCGTTGCGTGCGACGATCGCGCCGGGAGCGACGCCCAGCCGCGCCGCGAACGCGATCAGGTCCTCGCCCGCCCGCGGGCTGGCCAGGCGGCCCACGGCGGGGGGAACGCGCACCCGGGCGCCCGCCGGCTTCGCGACCTGCGGATTCGCGTCGCGGAGCAGCGCTTCGGGAAGCGCCAGCTCCTGGGCGAGGTCGGTCCAGGAGACGCCGGCCGGCACGGTCCTCGAGGTCCATCCCGCCGTGCCCGGCAGCTGCAGCGGCGTGCCGACGCGAAGCAGGTCGCCGGTCAGTCCGTTGCCCTCCCTCAGGGCGGTCACCGTGGTGTCGTAGCGGAGCGCCAGCCCGTGCAGCGTGTCGCCCGGCTCCACGACGTGCACGCCGCCTTGGCCGAGCACGGGCGAGAGGGCGACGACGGCGAGCGCGATCAGCGCACGCGCGAGCTTGACACGCGGGGCGCCGGGTGCACGCAGCGCGGCTCGGCGACGGCGCCCAGGCACCGGACCGCTCCGCCTAACCCTGTCCGAGGGTCGAGAGGAACTCCTCGTTCGCCTTCGTCCTCGACAGGCGCGAGAGCAGCATCTCCATCGCCTCCGCCGCGTCCATGTCGCTGATCACCTTGCGCAACAGCCACATCTTGGCCAGCGCGGCCTCCTCGAGAAGCAGATCCTCGCGGCGCGTGCCGGACTTGAGGATGTCGATCGCCGGGAAGATGCGGCGCTCCTCCAGGCGGCGGCTCAGGTGCAGCTCCATGTTGCCCGTGCCCTTGAACTCCTCGAAGATCACGTCGTCCATGCGCGAGCCCGTCTCGACCAGCGCGGTGGCCAGGATCGACAGGCTGCCGCCGCCACGGATGTTGCGGGCGGCGCCCAGGAACCGCTTGGGCCAGTGCAGCGCGCTGGAGTCCAGGCCTCCCGACAGGGTGCGACCGGTGGGGGGCGTGACGAGGTTGTTGGCGCGCGCGAGGCGGGTGATCGAGTCGAGCAGGATCATCACGTGCCCGCCCTCCTCGACGATGCGGCGGGCGCGCTCGTGCACGAACTCGGCGACGCGGATGTGGTTCGTGGGCGGCTCGTCGAACGTCGACGCCACCACCTCGACGCCTTGCACCGACTCACGGAAGTCGGTGACCTCCTCGGGCCGCTCGTCGACGAGCAGCACGATCAGCTTCATGTCGGGCTCGTTCGTCACGACCGAGTGCGCGATCGCCTTCAGGAGCGTCGTCTTGCCCGCCTTGGGCGGCGCGACGATCAGTCCGCGCTGGCCGCGGCCGATCGGGGCGAGCAGGTCGATCACCCGGGCCGAGAGCTCGTTCGGCGACGTTTCGAGCCGGATCCGCGTCTCGGGGAAGGTGGGAATCAGGTCGTCGAAGCGCGGTCGCTTGGAGGCGAGGAACGGATCGACGCCGTTCACCGCCTCGACCCGGATCAGCGTGCCGTAGCGCTCGTTGTTGCGAGGGGCACGCGCCTTGCCCAGGATCCAGTCGCCGGTCCGCAGCCGGAACTGCTTGATCAGGCCGGCCGACACGATCACCTTGCGCGTCTCGTTCTGCAGCAGCGACTCCTGAAGGAAGCCGTAGCCGTCGCTCGAGATCTCGAGGTAGCCCTGCACGAGCTTCAGGCCTTCGGCCTCCGACAGGCGCTCCAGCACCGCGACGGCGAGGTCGTCCTTCTCCATGGCACGGTAGTCCTCGAGCCCGACCTCCTTGGCCAGCAGGTGCAGCTCGGGGAGGATCTTCGTCTGCAGATCGCGGAAGTTGACGCGTTGCCCGCCACCGCCGCCGCTGCGGGACGACCGTCGCGAGCGCTTGCGCTGCCCGCCCTTGCGGCCGTCGCGGCCGTCGTCGCCGTCCTGATCGTCGCCGTCGTCCGTATCGCCCTCGTCCGTGTCGCCGTCCCCGGAGCGGGCCCCGGCCGCCTCGTCGCCGTCGCCGTCCGAAGGGTCCTTCGCCTTGCCGCGGCCCTTGCGGCCCTTGCCGGAGCGGCCGCCGGAGCGCTCGTCGTCGCCGGCGGCGTCGCGGTCCTCGGCGACCGCGTCGTCACGGTCGGCACCCTTCGCGTCGGCGGCTCCGGACTGCGCGTCCTCACGCGCCTCCGCCGGCGACGCGTCGCCGGCCGGGGCGTCGGTCGCGGGCTCGGCGGCCTTGCGCTTCCGTCTGGGCTTCGCGGGGGCCTTCTCGCCGTCCCCCGAGGCGTCCGGAGCCGCGGGGGCGTCGCCACCGGCTCCGTCGGCGACGACCTTCTTCGGCCGACCGCGTCGCTTCGGAGCGACCTCGGGCGTCGCTTCGGGGGCGTCGTTCGCCGCGGCGGCCTCGACCGCGTCGGCGTCCTTCTTCTTCGCTCGTGGACTCATGATGGCTCCTGGGGACGCGTCGGCGTCGGGGTTGCAGGTCGGCTGGACGGGGTGGCGGCCCGACGGACCGCATGACGTGCGCACCGGACACCTGAGCGCGGTAGCGTGCGCAGACGTCGGGCACGCGTTCAGGTTGTGTCGGGGTGGCACCGGCGTATTGACGCATCACGTACCGGCTGCTAGCGTCCACTATACGCGCGCTGGCGCAGGCGGTGCAACCGCCGGCGATCCGCGCCGACAGGCGACGACGGGAACGAGTAGGTGGACAGGCGCCCGACAGCGAGCCGGGGATGGTGCGAGCCCGGCGGTCCGTCCCCACCGAACATCCTCCCCGAGCCGCTCCCCGAACGCGGGGTCCCGAACCCGGGCCTCGTGAGTAGACGGAGCCGCGTGGCGCACGTGATCGCGCCGGGTCCTCGCTGTGCAAGCGGCGGGCGACCGCGAGGCCCGGGCCGTAGGGGGCCGGGCGACGCTCGGGTGGTACCACGCCCCACGGGGCGTCCCGACGCGCACGCGTCCGGACGCCCCTTCTTCGTGGGGCACGGACGCGGAAAGGCGAGGCGCTCCATGACCGATCCGTTGTTCGACGACGTCCCCGGAAGCCCCGACTTCCCCGCCCTCGAGCGCGGGGTGATCGAGCACTGGCGCGAGCACGACGTGTTCCGCCGCTCCCTGGAGAAGCCCGCGCCGCGAGGGCCGTGGGTGTTCTACGAAGGCCCGCCGACGGCCAACGGCAAGCCCGGCGTGCACCACGTGATCAGCCGCGCGTTCAAGGACCTGTTCCCCCGCTTCAAGACCATGCAGGGGCACCGCGTCGAGCGCAAAGGGGGCTGGGACACCCACGGTCTGCCGGTCGAGATCGCGATCGAGCAGCGTCTGGGGTTCACCTCGAAGCATCAGATCGAGGAGTACGGCATCGAGGCGTTCAACGCGCTCTGCCGGGAGTACGTGTTCGAGAACATCCAGGACTGGAACGCGATGACCGAGCGGATCGGGTACTGGATCGACCTCGACGATCCGTACGTCACGTACGACAACGCGTACATCGAGTCGAACTGGTGGGTGTTCAAGGAGCTGTTCGATCGGGGCCTGCTGACCGAGGACTACAAGACGACCTGGCACAGCCCGTCGAGCAACACCACCCTGGCCAGTCACGAGGTGGCGCTCGGCTACCAGGACGACGTCGAGGACCCTTCGGTCTACCCCGCCTTCCCCGCGGACGAAGAGGCGCTGCGCGAGCGGGGTCTCCTTCCCCGCGACGTCGACGTTCCGGTGCGGTTCCTGGCGTGGACGACCACGCCGTGGACGTTGGCCGCGAACACCGGATTGGCGGTCGCGGCGGACGCCGAGTACGCCCTGGTGCGCGCACCGTCCCGCCGCGGGGGCGCTTCGATGGACGCGGCGTTCGTCCTGGCGCGCGATCTCGTCGGAGCGACGTTCGGGGACGATCCGCACGAGCTCGTCACGACCTTCCTCGGCAGCGCGCTCGAGGGCGCGACGTACCGGCCCGTGCTTCGCGGTCGCGACGACGCCGGCAGGGCCGCCGCGGAGCTCGAGCTCCGCATCGTCCTCGATGAAATGGTCAGCCTGGAGGACGGCACCGGCATCGTGCACCTCGCCCCCGCCTACGGCGACCTGGAGCTCGGCAGGACGCACGGCCTGGCGACGCTGTTCAGCGTGTCGCTCACCGGCGAGGTGCTTCCCGAGGTCGCGCCGCTCGACCATCCGGACGACCGGCCCGGTCCGTACGCCGGACGCTGGTTCAAGGAGGCCGACGACGCGATCGCGGACGACCTGCTGGCCCGTGGGCTGATGTACCGCCGGACGACGATCCGCCACGCCTACCCGTTCAACTGGCGGGACGGCAAGCCGCTGATGAACGTCGCGAAGAAGAGCTGGTACATCCGCACGACCGCGGTCAAGGACCGACTGCTGGCGAACAACGACCGGGTCCGCTGGGTGCCGGAGTCGATCCGGACCGGCCGCTTCGGGAAGTGGCTCGAGAACAACGTCGACTGGGCGATCAGCCGGGAGCGGTACTGGGGCTGCCCACTGCCGATCTGGGTGGCGGACGACGGGAGCGACCCGGTGTGCGTGGGGTCCGTCGCGGAGCTCGAGCGTCTCTCGGGCCGCGACCTGAGCGACCTGGACCTCCACCGGCCGTTCGTCGACCGGGTGACGTTCGAGAAGGAGGGCCGCACCTACCGGCGCGTGCCGTACACCGTGGACGTCTGGTTCGAGTCGGGCGCCATGCCGTACGCCCAGCATCACTTCCTGGGCGACGCCACGCGACCCGAGGATCGCGAGGCGTTCGAGCGCGCCTTCCCCGCGGACTACATCTGCGAGGCGATCGATCAGACGCGCGGCTGGTTCTACAGCCTCCATGCGCTCGGGACGCTGCTCACCGACAGCGGCTCGGACGAGCGCCCGCCGGGTCCGCTCGCCTACCTGGCGCCGGACTCCAGCGCGTTCAAGGCGGCCATCTCGCTCGGCCACATCGTCGACGAGAAGGGCGAGAAGATGTCGAAGTCCAAGGGCAACGTGATCGACCCGTGGACGGTGCTGGACGCGCAGGGGGCGGACGCGCTGCGTTGGTACATGTACGCGGCCAGCCCGCCCGAGGCCACCAAACGGTTCAGCGCCGCGCTGGTCGAGGAGTCGCAGCGCGACTTCATGATGACGCTCTGGAACGTCTACGGCTTCTTCGTGCTGTACGCGAACCTCGATCGCCCGGAGCTCTCCCGCCCCCCCAGCCCCGACGCTCGCCCCGCGACCGACCGATGGCTGGTGTCCAGCGTGCACGCCCTGATCCAGGACGTCACGAAGCGCCTCGAGGGGTTCGATGCCACGGGCGCCGCCCGTCGCATCCGGAATTTCGTCGTCGACGACCTGTCGAACTGGTACGTGCGCCGCAACCGCAAGCGGTTCTGGAAGTCCGGCGACCGGATCGACCAGGCCAGCGCCTACCAGGCGCTGTACGAGGCGCTGACGACCGTCGCGAAGCTGATCGCGCCGATGGCGCCGTTCCTGGCGGAGGCGCTCCACGGCAACCTCGTGCGCAACGTCGACCGCGACGCGCCCGCCTCGGTTCACCTGACGGAGTGGCCCCTGGCCGATCCCGACCGCATCGACGAGCGGCTGATGCGCGACATGGCGGCCCTCGTCCGCGTCGTCGAGCTGGGGCGCGCCGCGCGGGCGCAGAGCGGCGTGAAGGTCCGACAGCCGCTGCCGACGGTCCTGGTTCGGGCGCGCGACGAGGCCGAGCTCGAGGGGATCCGCCGACTCGAGGATCAGCTCCTCGACGAGCTCAACGTCAAGACGGTCCGCTACCTCGATCCGACCGACGCGTTCGTGGACTACGACGTCAAGCCGAACCTGCCGCTGCTGGGCCGGCGGCTGGGCCCGAAGATTCCCGCGCTGCGGGCAGCGCTGAGCGAAGCGAACGGCCGCGAGATCGCCGCGGCGGTCGGCGCGGGCCGACCCGTCACCCTGACGCTGGACGGCGAGGCGCTGGAGCTGGAGCCGGAGGCGTTCCTGTTGGACGCCCGCAGCCCGGACGGCTACGCGGCGGTCGAGGATCGCGGCTACCTCGCGGCGCTGGACGTCACGGTGACGCCGGAGCTCAAGCGCGAGGGCCTGGCGCGGGACGCGGTCCGCATGCTGCAGAACGCGCGCAAGAACGCCGGCTTCGAGGTGTCCGACCGGATCGAGGCGACGTGGGCGTCGGACGATCCGGAGCTCGTCGCGGCGCTGGAGGCGCACCGCGACACGGTCGCCGACGAGGTCCTGGCCACCCGTTTCGAGCGTGCGGCCGAGGACGACCTGCCCAGCGGCGAGCATCGCGAGCGCGGCGAGATCGAGGGCGAGGGGGGTGGCGCCATCACCGTCGTCCTGTCACGAGCATCCGCGTGAGGCACACCGCTTCGGGGGCCGTGGCCGGTCGCGTGCGCGTTCTGGACGTCCCCCGATTTGCGGGCAGCCGGGGGGAGCGCGCTAGAATGTTGTCGCACGTCCGGAACGTACACAGCTACGCGACTCGAGGAGGCACTCAATGAGGATCGGCATCAACGGATTCGGTCGGATCGGCCGTCAGATCTTCCGCATCGCGCACGCGCGCGGGCTGGACATCGTGCTCGTGAACGACCTG
>CAZHCI010000064.1:3149-14200 GCA_964530905.1 uncultured bacterium | reverse complement strand
ACGCACTTCGTGCTGGACAAGATCGAAGGGACGCTGCGCAGCCTGGGCGCCTCGCCGGACGACGTGATCCGCACGCGGATCTTCGTCGCGGACGAGGCCGACGTCGAGGCGATCTCGCGCGCCCACGGAGCCCGGCTGGGCCACGTCCTGCCCGCGAACACGCTGGTGCTGGCAGGCCTGGTGGGCGAGGAGCTCAAGGTCGAGATCGAGGCGGAGGCGCGTGTGCCGGACGCGAGCTGAGGGATCGCGTTGACGGCCGGCGCGTCTTCAGCCGGCTCCCTCGAAGCAGACCAGCCGCTCCGTCGCGACCTCGTAGGCCCCCGCAGAGGGCACCGTCATCCGAACGTCGGGGTCGCTCTCGACCTGACGGCCGGTCCAGAACGAGAACGTCGTCTCCGAGGCCGCGCCGAGCTCGTCGACCCAGGCGTAGCGGACGCCCGCCGGGATGCCGTTCGCGAACAGCACGTCGCCGTCCTCGTTGCGGTGCCAGACGTCCACCGTGATCGGCGTGGGCTGGCCGCCCGACGGCCGGTAGCGGGCGGTGACGTCGCGCCACGACAGCCGGCCGACCTCGAGATCGAGCTCGCGGAACGCGGCCGCTTCGAACGCCACGAACAGCGGTCCGGTCTCCGCCGTGCCGACCGGCGGGTGGCAGCCCAGGATCAGTCGCCCGTCGTCGCCGGCGGTCGACTGAGCGACGAACGCCCGGACCTCCACGCCGGGCTCGGGGTAGCTCCATGTGGCCTCGGTCCATGCGCCCTGGGCGCCGGCGGTGGCGACCAGCGCCACGGCGGCCAGCGCCACCAACGTGCGAAACGCGATGCGAAGCTCCATGGTCCGGGGGTACCACGCTCGGCATGCCTGCCGCAAGGCGGCGCCATTACCTCGGCCAGGGTCGACATGTGACCAGCCGTCACGACCGTGCCGCCGTGCATGCTTCCGAGGAGGCGCGCATGCGCATGCGCCTGCGCCTGCTCCTGACGCTGGTCCTCGCGCATCGGTACGGTCGGCGAGCTGGCCCGGGCGGCTCCGGTGGTGGTCAGACAGCTGGTGGTGTTCTTCAGCCCTAGCGCCTGGCTGTCGGCGACGCTACGGCGCTGGGCGCTGGGTGGAACGGTCGTCGGCGCCGCCATCGGCGCACTGCTGCTGGCCGGCGTGGGCGCGCGCACGGCGCACAAGCCGGGCCTGCCTTCGTCACGCTCGTCTCGCTACGGGTCGCGGGCGGTCTGCTGCGCCTGCACCTGGCGATCGCGGACGTGCCGTTCGTGGAACGCTGCCGACTCCTGACCCCGCGCCGAGGCGCTCGTTGGGGGCCGAGGCACCCGAGGCCGACCTGCTACGTCGCCCCGAGTCGAGGGGCTTCGCCGAGGCGCCGTCATGGTGCATTGAGTCCGCTACACCTAGCTGACGGTACACAGGTGGTCATGCCGGATCGCGTGGTACTTTTTCTTTACCACGCATGTACGTCCTATCGCCACCGGCGAGGCGCCGGGGACTGGACCGTAGTCTGCCGTGACCGTGCCCGCGACGCGCACCGTCCACCGCTCGCGCCTTCCGCGAGTGCTCGCAGAACGCCTCGAGCGTGAGATCCTCGAAGGTCGCCTCCGGCCCCACGAGCGTCTCGCCTCCGAGCGATCGCTAAGCACGCAGTTCGGCGTCAGCCGTCCCGTCCTTCGCGATGCGTTGCGGATCTTGCAGGAGCGGCGACTGGTCACGACACGACGAGGCCGTGGCACGTACGTGCGCGATTTCTTGGACGAACTCGCCCAGGTGCCGCCCCGGACGTGGCTGCTGGAACAGCGAGCGCTCGTCACGGAGTTCTACGAAGCTCGCCTCCTGATCGAGCCCGAAGGCGCGGCACGCGCCGCTACCCGACGCAGCGAGAAACAGCTGACCGAGCTGGAACGCATCGTGGCTTCCGCCGAGCGACTCGCGCCCGACAGCCCCCTTGCCGTCTTCACCGGTCTCGACATCGACTTCCACACATGCATCGTCGAGATGTCGGGCAGCGGCTCCCTACGAAAGATGCTCGCCGCGATCATCGTTCCCCATGCCGACCTACGCCATGTGATCCACCGCGTTCCCGGTCATCCCGAGGTCGCACACGCTCGTCACGCACGCATCCTGCGTGCCATCGAATCCCGCGCTCCGGAAGAGGCGCGTGACGCGATGCGCCGAGCACTCGCTGGAACGCTCCGCGACATCGAGCAGCTTCTGAAGGGGGGTGATAGCCCTCCCGACGCTCTCCCTTGAGGCACCCGTTCCGGAAAGGAACCATCGATGACGAACCTGCTCAAGACCGCGCTCTTAGGCCTCGCATTCGCGTTCGCGACCTCGGCTCTCGCCCAGTACCCCGAGCGACCCATCACGTACGTCATCCCCTTCGATCCCGGCGGGGAATCCGACACGACCGCTCGCATGCAGCAGGAAGCGCTGGAAGACGCTCTCGGAACGCGCATCAACATCACCAATCGCGCCGGCGGGGGCGGGGCCGTCGCTTGGAGCGATTTCCAACGCACGGCCGATCCCGACGGTTACGAGATCATCGGCGTGAACATTCCGCACATCATCGTCCAGCCACTGCAGCGCACCGACGCAGGGTACGAGACCGGAGGGTTCGACTTCGTCCAGTTCTTCCAGTTCACCCCCAACGCGGTCATCGTGGACAAGGACAGCCCGTTCGAGACGCTCGGCGACCTCATCGACTTCGCCAACGAGAATCCGGGCGCCGTGACCGTCGGTGGTAGCGGCTCGCAGTCCGCCAACCATCTCGGCACCCTCCTGCTCGAACAACAGGCCGACGTCGACGTGACCTACGTCCCGTTCACCGGCACCGGAGCCGCGGTGCCCGCGCTGCTCGGCGGTCACGTCGGTGCGCTCATGTCGTACACGCCGGTGGCCGTGCAGTACCAGGACGAGGTTCGCACCCTGGCCGTCGCCGCGGAGGAACGCCCTCCGTTCCTGTCCGACGTCCCCACGCTGCAGGAGCTCGGATACGACGTCGTGATGGGGGCCTACCGGGGCGTGGCTCTGCCGGAAGGGACGCCCGACGAGATTCGCCAGACGCTGATCGAGGCGTTCGATCAGGTGACGGAAGCGATCCGCGACCGGCAGGAGGATCTCGGATTCGTCGTCACGGACATCAGCGGTGACGAGGCCGCTCAGCTCGTCGAAGACAACAGGGGTACGTTCGCCGACATTCTCGAGAGTCTCGAGTAGGCGGCGCGCACCGGGCTGGGGTGGGAGCACGGCGCCCACCCCAGCCCGCCTGGAGGTGACATGGACCTGCTCCTCGACGCTTTCGTCGGCATCATGCGGGTGGACACCTTGCTGTACACGCTGGGAGGAACCACCCTCGGCCTGCTTACGGGCGCCATGCCGGGATTCACCGCCACGATGGCGCTTGCCGTCCTCTTACCCTTCACGTTCGCGATGGACCCGCTCTCCGGACTGGTCGCGCTCGGGGCCGTCTACATGGGCGCGATCTACGGCGGCTCGTTCGCGGCGATTCTCATCAACACCCCGGGCACCCCCTCATCGATCGCCACGACGTTCGAGGGGTATCCGCTCGCCAAGCAGGGACGAGCCGAAGAGGCGATCGTCGTGGCGACCATCTCGTCGGTGATCGGTGGCCTGTTCGGCGTCCTGATGCTTCTCTTCCTCGCTCCCCCGCTCGCGCAGTTCGCGCTCCGCTTCGGACCGGCCGAGTACTTCTGGGTAGCGATGCTGGGCCTCACGCTCATCGGCAGCCTGGCAGAGGGGTCGCTCCTCAAAGGCCTCCTCGGTGGCATGATCGGGGTCCTGATCAGCCTTGTCGGTGTGGCGCCGATCGGAGGCGAATCTCGCTTCAACTTCGGATTCATCGTGCTTCAAGGCGGGATTCCCCTGATCGTGGCGCTGATCGGGCTATTTGCCGTTCCTGAACTCATTTCCATGGCCGCCAAAGGCCGCGCCGCCCTGAAACCCGCGAGCGACACCACCGGCCCCCGCGTCGGCGTCTTCATGCCCGCGCTGCGAAAGGTTCTCGGCATGCCGGGCAATCTGCTGCGATCGTCGATCATCGGCGAGATCGTCTCGATCATCCCGGGGGCGGGAGGAAACATCTCGGGCCTGCTCGCCTACAACGAGGCCAAGCGCTTCTCCAAGCATCCCGAGGAGTACGGCAAGGGCTCGATCGAAGGGCTCGTCGCGTCGGAAACGTCGAACAACGTCACCGTCGCGGGCAGCATGGTCCCGCTGTTAACGCTCGGGATTCCCGGAGCTCCACCGGACGCCCTGATTCTCGGCGTGCTCCTGATGCACGGCTTGAGACCAGGAGCGGAGCTGTTCACGGTGAGCGGAACGCTCACCTACGGGTTCATTCTTTCGATGGGTCTCGCTGCCATCTTCCTCCTGCCGGTCGGCGTGTTCGGCGGTAGATTCATCTACCGCGTCGTTCTGGCCATCCCCCACTACATCTTGATCCCGACCGTGGGGTTCATGACCATGCTCGGCTCGTATGCGCTGCGGAACAACCCTACGGACGTGATTCTCATGGTCGCGCTCGGCGTCCTCGGTTTCGTGCTCCGAGAGCTCAATTTCCACCCTGCGCCGATCGTCCTCGGGCTCATTCTTGGGGCCATCGCCGAGACCGGCTTCGTCCAAGCGATGCTCATCGGCCAAGCCAGACCCACGCCTTGGACCGTGCTGTTCTCCAATCCCCTGTCGCAGGTCCTCATCGTTCTGACGGTCGTGTTCCTGATCGGCCCGTTCGTGAGCCGCTGGTGGCAAGAACGCCGGAACACCCGAGGGGACGAGTGAATGAAAAAGCGCGTAAACTCCGACATGATCGGCGGCGTTCTCGGCCTCGCCCTCGCCGGTGCGTTCTATCTGGCTCGCGAAGCCAACTGGAGCTTCTGGAGCGCCGTTTTCCCGAACGTGGTCATCGCCATCATCGCGACGCTGTCCGCACTGCTCGTGGTCAAGGCCTTCGTGCGACCGGCGATGCTGCCCCTCTTCGCCGAGGGAAGTCCCGGCAACATGGTCGTCGTGGCCGTCGTTCTTCTCGCCTGGAGCGTCGCCTTCTCCAGCCTCGGCACCCTCTTGAGCAGTTTTCTAGGTTTCGTCTTTCTCGCCTGGTACCTCTCGCGGGGGACCGCGCACCTCGGAACCCGACAACTCCTCATCGGCATCGTCGTCATCGTCACCGAGCTGGCCGTCTTCTACGTCATCTTCACGCGGGTGCTGAACGTGCCCCTTCCCCGCGGCGTCCTGTTCTGAGCCGACGCCGCGGACCGGACGACCGAAAGGAGAAATCATGAGCAAGTACGACATCGCCGTCATTCCTGGCGACGGCATCGGACCCGAGGTGATCGATGCCGGCCTCCACGTCCTCGAGGCGCTCGGCGCGAAACACGGCATCGACTTCAGCTGGCGCAACTACCCTTGGGGATGCGAGTACTACACGCACAACGGAAGCATGATGCCGGACGATGGCCTGGACCGCCTCCGGGATCACGACGGCATCTTTCTCGGGGCCGTCGGGTTCCCCGGGGTGCCCGACCACGTGTCGTTGTGGGGCCTGCTGATCCCGATCCGACGTGCCTTCGACCAGTACGTCAACATGCGGCCCGTGCGACTCTTGAAAGGTATCCGCAGTCCTTTGGCCGGCCGCTCCGCCGAGGAGATCGACTTCATCGTGGTCCGCGAGAACGTGGAAGGCGAGTACTCGAAGATCGGTGGTCGCCTCTACGAGGGAACCGCGATGGAGATGGCAGTCCAAGAGACGATCTTCACGCGTCGGGGCGTCGACCGGGTCATGCGGTTCGCGTTCGAGCTGGCTCGGGAGCGACCCGCCAAGAAACTGACGTCGGCGACGAAATCGAACGGCATCATCCACACCATGCCGTTCTGGGACGAGCGCTTCGCGCATCTGGAAGGCGAGTACCCCGAGGTGCGGACGGACAAGTTCCATATCGACATCCTCACCGCCCACTTCGTCCAGCACCCGGACTGGTTCGACGTGGTGGTGGCCAGCAATCTGTTCGGCGACATCCTCTCGGATCTCGGACCGGCCGTGGCCGGCGGCATCGGGATCGCGCCTTCGGCGAATCTGAACCCGGAGCGAGAGTTCCCCTCCATGTTCGAGCCCGTCCACGGCTCCGCACCGGACATCGCCGGCAAAGGGGTGGCCAACCCGATCGCGACCTTCTGGAGCGCCAGCATGATGCTCGAGTTCCTCGGCGAGAGGGAAGCCGCGACCGAGCTGATGAACGCGGTCGAAGCCGTGACCGCCGAGGGTGTCGCCGTCACGCCCGACCTGGGTGGCACGGCCGGCACGACCGACATGACCGAAGCCGTTCTTGCACGCCTGGCGTGAGGGAGGCTCCCCATGCGCATCACGGACATCCGAGAGCGCCGGCTTTCGATCGCTTCGAGCATCCGCAACGCCTACATCGACTTCAGCAAGATGACCTTGTCCGCCGTCGCCATCACGACCGACATCGAACGTGGCGGCCGGCCGGTGGTCGGCTACGGATTCAACTCCAACGGACGCTACGCCCAGAGCGGCATCTTGCGGGAACGGATCATCCCGCGCGTTCTCGAGGCGCCACCGGAAGACCTGCTGGACGCGTCGGGAACGAACCTGGATCCGGAGCGGATCTGGCGGCTGATGATGCGCAACGAGAAGCCAGGAGGCCATGGCGAGCGCTCCGTAGCGGTCGGCGTGATCGACATGGCTCTCTGGGACATCGTCGCGAAGGTCGAGGGCAAGCCGCTCTACCAGGTGCTCGCCGATCGCTATCGCGAGGGCCAGGCCGACGACGAGGTCTTCGTCTACGCCGCGGGGGGCTACTACTACCCCGGCAAAGGTACGGACGACCTGGTCGACGAGCTCCGCAGCTATCTCGACCTGGGCTACGACACCGTCAAGATCAAGATCGGCGGCGCGTCCCTCGACGAAGACCTGCGTCGCATCGACGCGGCGATCGACCTCGTGGGGACGCCGGCACGTCTAGCGGTGGACGCGAACGGCCGCTTCGATCTCGAGACCGCCGAGGCGTACGGAGAAGCGCTCGAGCCGTACGGTCTGCGATGGTACGAGGAAGCCGGCGACCCGCTCGACTACGATCTCCAAGCCCGTCTCGCCGCGACGTACGCTCCCCCTCTGGCGACCGGTGAGAACCTCTTCTCGCATCAGGACGTTCGCAACCTTCTCCGCTACGGAGGCATGCGACCCGACCGTGACGTGCTGCAGATGGATCCCGTCCTCTCCTACGGTCTGGTCGAATACCGTCGAATGCTCGCCGTGCTGGACCAGCACGGCTGGTCGCCGCGGCGATGCATCCCTCACGGCGGGCATCAGTTCGCTCTGAACATCGCCGCTGGCTTGGGACTGGGCGGGAACGAGTCGTATCCCCACGTGTTCGCACCGTTCGGCGGGTTCGCCGACGACACCCCGATCGAGGGAGGACGCGTCGGCCTGCCGGACGTCCCCGGAGTGGGGTTCGAGGCGAAGCGGGAGCTGTACGAGCTGCTGGAGGCGACGTTCGCCTGACGACGAGCCCGCGCCTAGCGCCGCCCCGCCCGCGGGTTGATCGCGTCGCGCAGCCCGTCGCCCAGGAAGTTGATCGCCAGCACGGTGAGGAAGATCGCCGCGCCGGGCGGGAGCCACAGCCACGGCTGGGAGCGGAGCACGGTGACGCTCCTGGCGTCGGCCAGCATGTTGCCCCACGAGGCGATCGGCGGCTGGACGCCGAGGCCCAGGAACGACAGCGCCGACTCGGTCAGGATCGCCTCGGCCACGCCCAGCGTCGCCTGCACCACGATCGGCGGGAACGCGTTCGGGATCAGGTGCCACGCCATGATGCGCCCGTCGCGCGCGCCCAAGGCGCGGGCCGCCTCGACGTAGCTGGTGGAGCGGAGCTTGAGCACCTCCGCCCGCATCAGCCGGAACGCCGGCATCCAGCTCAGGAACCCGATGATCGCGATCACGTTGAAGATGCTGGGCGCCACGAAGCTGCTGATCGTCAGGATCAGGAACAGGGCGGGGAACGTCGCGACCGCGTCGGCGAAGCGCGAGATCACCCGGTCGGTCCAGCCGCCGAACCAGCCGGCGGTGGCGCCGAGCAGGCTGCCGACGCTGATGGCCACCAGCGCGGCCACCAGCCCGATGGTGATGCTGACCCGGCCGCCGTAGATCAGGCGGGAGAGCACGTCCCGGCCCACGCTGTCCGTCCCCAGCGGGAACGTCTCGGAGGGAGGCGCGGCGAACGCGATCTCGCCGTTGGGGCCGATCGCCAGCTCGTACGGGTCGTGCGGCGCGAGCCACGGGGCGAACACCGCCGCGACGAACAGCAGGGCCACGACGATGGCGGACACGACCGCCAGACGGTGGTGACGGAACGCCCGCCAGGCGCGCGGCGCGGGTCGCCTCGCTTCGGCGCCGGCGACGGGCGTGCGGCTGCGGATCATCCGTACCGCACGCGCGGATCGACGACGGCGTACGCCATGTCGGCCAGCAGGCTGCCCAGCAGCACCAGGCTCGCGGCGATCATGTTGATCGCCATCGCGACCGGCACGTCGCGCGCGAACACCGACTCGACCAGCAGGCGGCCCATGCCGGGCCAGGCGAACACCACCTCGATCACGACGGAGCCCGCCAGCAGGCGCGGCAGGGCGACGCCGATCAGGGTGATCACGGGCAGCAGACCGTTGCGAAGCGCGTGACGACGCAGCACCCTGCCGGCGGGCAGGCCCTTGCCGTGGGCCGTGCGGACGTAGTCCTCCTGAAGCGTCTCGACCACCGCGCCGCGGACGTGACGGACCAGCTCGGCCGTTCCGGTCAGCACCAGCACGGTGACGGGCAGGACCAGGTGCGCCGCGCGGTCGGCCAGCCGGCGCCAGCCCTCGTACTCCGCGGCGTACGACTCGAGGCCGGAGGTCGGAAGCCAGCCCAGCTGAAGCGAAAAAAGATAGATGAGCGCCATGGCGGAGAAGAAGCTGGGGACGCTGATGCCGGCGAACGCGGCGCCGGTCACGCCGTAGTCGAGGAACGAGTACGGCCGCGCCGCGGTGACCGTGCCCAGCCACAACGCCAAGGCCAAGGTGATCGCGAACGCCGTGCCCATCAGCGTGAGCGTGGGGCCCAGCCGCGCGCCGATCAGGTCCGCGACCGGCGCGCCCGTGCGCGTCGACCAGCCCAGGTTGCCGCCGGCCACCTCGCCGATCCAGCGGAGGTACTGCAGCGGCACGGGCTGGTCGAGACCCAGACGGCGCTCGGCGGCGCGAAGGTCCTCGACCGACACGCCCGGATCGATGAACGTCTGCAGCGCGTTCCCGGGCGCCGCGAGCGTGATCGCGAAGCCCACGAACGACACCAGGACCAGGATCACGGCGGCCTGCAGAACGCGGTGCAGGAAGAAGGGCAGCATCGGCGAAAGAGAGAGGCGCAATGCGGGGGCGCCCGGCCAGCTACGCAGCTAGCGTCCGGGCGCCCCCGCCTCGTGGCTCAGTCGACCGACCAGCCGGCGACGTTCACGTTGACCCCGCGCACGTCGGGACCGAACCCGTCCAGGCGCTCGGCGACGCCGTAGAGGTCCTGCGCCTGGTAGAGCGGGATCCAGGCCAGCGATTCGCGCATCAGACGGCCGACCTCGCGGTAGATCTCCTCGCGCTCGTCCTGGTCCAGCGTGACGCGGCCCTCGCGCATGAGCTCCGCGACCGGATCGTCGTCGACGCCGATGAAGTTGTAGCCGTTGGGCGGCATGTCGCTCTCGATCAGGTAGCTGAGGTACTCGTTCGGGTCGCGCTCGATTCCGAAGCCCAGCAGGAACAGGTCGAAGTCGTCGGCGGTGACGGCGCGGGGCTCGCCCTCGTCATCGCGCGGCAGGAGGTAGGTGACCAGCGTCGCGAAGTCCATGGTGCGGATCTCGACGTCGATCCCGATCTGGCGCAGGTTCGCCTGGATCAGCGGCGCGGTGCGCTCGCGGACCTGGTTGCCGGTCGGCACGAACAGCCTGAGCGCCAGGCGCTCGCCGTCCTTGACGCGCACGCCTGCGTCCAGCTCCCAGCCGGCCTCGTCCAGGATCGCCGCTGCGGCCTCGGGGTCGTAGTCGATGCCTTCGACGTCGTCCGGGTACGACCAGTGGTTCGTCGGGAAGATCGTGTTCAGCGTCGTGCCGTAGCCCTGGAGCAGGCCGTTCACCATCGCCTGGCGGTTCACGCCGTGCGCGATGGCGCGGCGGACGGCCAGGTCGCTCAGGACCGGCCCGCGGAGGTTCGTGCCGATGTACTGGAACGTCAGCGTCTCGACCACGAGCAGATCGAGCGAGGCGTGATCATCCACGCTGGAGGCGCCGTCGATCGGGACCGGCGCGGCGTCGATCTCACCGTTCAGGAGCGCCGCGAGCAGCGTGTTCTGGTCGCCGAAGCGGACGATCAGGCGGTCCAGGCAGGGCCGGCCCTCCCAGTAGTCCTCGAAGGCGCGGACCGAGACGAACTCGCCGGCGCGGTACTCGTCGAACACGAACGGACCGGAGCCCAGCGGCTCGCGGTTCGTGGCGTGCTCCTGCCAGCGGTCGATCGGAACCTCGCCGTAGACGTGCTCGGGAAGGATGTCCACGCCGCCGACGACGGGCAGGAACGGCGCGAACGGCTCGACGGTGGTGAACGAGATCGTGCGCTCGTCGATCGCCTCGATGCCGGCGACGCCGTCGGCCTCGCCGTCGCGGTACGCCTGCGCGCCCTCGAGGATGCTGATCTCCGCGAAGCGGCCGCCGTCGTACGCCGGATCGGCCATGGAGGTGAACGTGAACGCGACGTCGTCCGCGGTGACCGGCTCTCCGTCGTGGAAGGTGAGCCCCTCGCGGAGGGTGAACGTCAGCGTGCGCGCGTCGTCGCTCACCGTCCACGACTCGGCCATGTCCGGCTCGAACGACAGGTCCGCGAGCGGCCGGATCAGCCGGGCGAACACGAGCTCCTGGATGTTCGTGTCGTACGTGGTCGGGAAGATGAGCGGGTTCAGGTTCCCCGGCTCGCTCCACTGAGCGATCGTGGCGGTGCCGCCGACG
>CAZHCI010000064.1:0-3049 GCA_964530905.1 uncultured bacterium | reverse complement strand
GTCGCCGTCCGGGGCCGATCCGTAGCGCTCCCAGCGGGGACCGAGGATCGTGCCGCCGTCGTGCACGTGCCGGCCGATCTGATGGCCGGTGGCGTGAGAGATCTCGGGGTAGCCGTTGGCGAGGTGGACCGCGCGGGCGGCCGCGTCGACCTCGTGCCCCTTGGCGCCGGGGCGGAGCGCCTCGAACGCGGCCTCGATCGCCTGCTTCGCGCTGGCGAACGCGGCGCGCTCCGCCTCGGGCGGCTCGGTCTCGCCCTCGCGCGGGACGTAGATCGTGCGCGCCAGGTCGGAGTGGTAGCCCTCGTAGTCGAGCGCGTGGTCCAGGATCAGCAGGTCGCCCGGCTCCAGCCGGTCGTCGCCCGGCGCGCGGTGGGCCAGCCCGACGCGGTTGATGCACACCAGCGGGCCGCCGTAGTCGCCGAGGTGCACGCCGAAGCCGAGGTCGGCGGCGATCCGAAGCATGCGGGCCTGGATCTCGCGCTCGCTCATGCCGACGCGCAGCTCGGGTCGGATCGTCTCGTACAGCTCCACGCTTCCCTGGATCGCGACCCGGAGCCGAGCGACCTCCTCCGCCGTCTTGACGCCCCGCACGTCCTTCAGGAACGGCTCGCTGCTCAGCAGGGCGGCGTCGGGCGCCGCTGCCGCCATCAGCTCCTCCACCCGCAGGAAGTGACCGTGCGACAGACCGTCGCAGAGAACGTCGCGCTGGCTGTAGTTCAGCCATGCGCGCTGAGGCGCCAGCTCGCGGATCCAGGTGGTGAAGCCGTCGGCGAACGAGCGATCGTACGAGCGGATCTCGTCGAACACGCCCAGCCGCTCGACGTGCCCCTCGTCGTAGTTCGCGACCAGCGCCAGCGCGCCGCGTTCCCGGTGCAGCAAGAACGCCGCCTCGCCCGCGACGCCCGCGTCGAACACCAGCTTGACGGCGGGATCGCTTCCCTCGCGCGTCAGGAATGCCCAGACGTCGCCGGCGGGGACGTGAACGAGCGCTTGACGGGACTTCTCTTGGCCGAGCTTCGACATGCGTACCTCCCGGGAATGCCCCAGCGTACCCAGCGAACGTCCCGCCGCGCGGCGCCGCGGGCAGCACGCGCGGGCGGGACGCGCGGGCAGTGTGCGGGGGGCGTACGCGCGCGGCGCACGTGCAGGCGGTACGCTGGCGCCCAGATGCCGACCCCGCTGGCCAACGCCTGGAACCGCCTGCGCTACACCGTCTACGCCCCCCTGTACGACCGGGTCGCGGGCTTCGGACCTCAGCGCCACCGGGCGATCGAGCTGCTCGACCCCCGCCCCGGCGAGCGCATCCTGATCGCCGGCGCGGGAACCGGAGCGGACCTCCCCTGGCTCCCGGACGACGTCGAGATCGTCGCGATCGACCTCACCCCGGCGATGGTGCGCCGGACCGAAGCGCGCGCGGAGGCGCTCGGCAAGCGGGTCGACGCTCACGTGATGGATGCGCACGCCCTGGAGCTTCCGCCCGCCTCGTTCGACGCCGTGGTGCTGCACCTGATCTTGGCGGTCGTGCCCGATCCGCAGGCCGCGATCCGCGAGGTGGCGCGGGTCCTGAAACCGGAAGGAAGGATCGTCGTGTTCGACAAGTTCGCCCGCGAGGGCCGCCCGGCGTCGCTGCTCCGCCGAGCCGCGAACGTCGTCACCCACACGCTCTTCTCGAGCATCACCCGCCATCTGGAGCCGCTTCTGGAGGGCGCGGGGTTCATCGTCACGCACCGCGAGCCGTCGCTGTTCGGGGGGCTGTTCCAGATCGCGACGGCCAGGCTGCGCAGCGCGGTCGCCCCCGCCGGCGAACGGTCCGAGGCGACGGCGTGAGCCGTCCCTCGTCCGGCCGGATGCGGGTCGGCATCGTCGGCTGCGGAACGATCGCCGCCGCCTACCTGCGCGGCTGCCGGACGTTCGAGATCCTCGACGTCGTCGCGGTCGCCGATCTGGACCGCGCGCGGGCGGAGGCTCGCGCCGCCGAGTTCGGCGTCGAGCGGGTGCTCGAGGTGGAGGAGCTGCTGCGCGATCCGACGATCGAGCTGGCCCTGAACCTCACCATTCCCGCCGCGCACGGCGCCGTGAGCCTGGCCGCGATCGAGGCCGGCAAGCACGTGTACGTCGAGAAGCCGCTGGCGCTGGACCGCGACGAGGGCCGCCGCGTCGTGCAGGCCGCGGACCGTGCCGGCGTGCAGGTCGGCTGCGCTCCCGACACGTTCCTCGGCGGCGGGCTGCAGACCGCTCGCGCCGCGATCGACGCCGGCGCCATCGGGCGTCCGCTGTCGGCGACCGGGTTCATGCTGAGCCCCGGGCCGGAGTCGTGGCACCCGGATCCCGGCTTCCTGTACCAGCCGGGCGCCGGACCGCTGTTCGACATGGGGCCGTACTACCTGACCGCGCTCGTGAGCCTGCTCGGTCCGGTCGAGAAGGTGGCCGGCTCGGCCACGATCGGCATCGAGGAGCGCACCATCGGCAGCGGCCCGCGGGCGGGCACGACGTTCCGTCCGTCGACGGCGACGCACGTGACCGGCCTGCTGAGCTTCGCGTCGGGCGTCGCGGCGACCCTGACGACCAGCTTCGAGGTGGGCGCGTCGGAGCATCCACGCCTCGAGATCCACGGCAGCGAGGGCACGCTGAGCCTGCCCGATCCGAACCGGTTCGGAGGCCCCGTGCGCCTGCGGCGGACGGGCGACGACGCCTGGCGCGACCTGCCGCTCAGCCACGGCCGCACGGAGAACCGGCGGGGTCTGGGAGCGGCCGACCTGGCCCACGCCGTCCGGGCCGGGCGCCGACCCAGGGCGGGCGCCGAGCTGGCGCTCCACGTCCTGGACGTGATGCAGACGATCCTCGAGGCGGCCGCGGCGGAACGGACGCTGCGCGTCGAGAGTCGCGTGGCGCGGCCTGCACCGCTGGATCCCGGGCTCCCGGACGGGGTGCTCGAGCCGGGATGGCACGGCGACGACGGCGTGCGCCGCGAGGAGACCACGGATGGAGGAGGCCACGGATGACGGAGCGACCGACGCTGGCGGTGCAGCTCTACACGCTGCGGAGCGTG
>CAZHCI010000063.1:0-14217 GCA_964530905.1 uncultured bacterium | reverse complement strand
CCGGACACGCGCACGACCTGCCTCGCCAGACGAGCGCGTTCCTCGCCGCGTGCGCGGGCGGTCGGCCTCCGCTCGCCGACGGCCGCGACGGCTTGGCCGCCGTCCGGCTGTGCCTGGAGGCGGAGCGCTCGCTACGGGAGGGCGAGGCCAGGATCGAGCTGGGCTCGGAACGGGTGTAGACGGGGTAGAGGGCGTACGCCGGCGTCGTCGCTTCACCGCGCCAGCCCGGCCGCGCCTTCGAACGCGAGCCTGCGCCCGCGCCCGTGCCGCAAGACCGTTTTCCACGAGCTCCGTTGTCGTGCATGCGCAAACTCTGCCCGAACCTGCGCACGTCCAAATCGTGATCGTGTCAGGGACGCCGGTTCCTGGTGGTCGAACGTACGACGTGCGCAGGTTGGGAGCGAACGTGCGCATGCGCAACGACAGGCGATCGGTCGGGAGGCCTCGTCGTCCGGGTCGCCGCGTCAGCGACGAGCGCCGCGGTCGCGCATCGTGAACGCGACGATCGAGACGGCGACGTAGCCCGCGACGGCGATCAGCGTCACCGTCCGAAAGCCGGCGAGGTGCGCGATCGCCACGGCGCCGACGCCCCCCAGAAGCGACCCCGCGCCGTTCAGCGCCCACGCCCGCGCGATCGTGCCGGGACGAGACGCCGGGCGCTCCGCGATCGGCGGCGACGCGGGCAACGCCCCCAGGCGCCGGAGCAGCAACGGGAACGGAGCCCCCAGCGCGACGCCCAGCGGCGTCAGCAACGCGATCGTGGCGACCGTGCGCACGATCGCCTCCTCGCCGCCGACGGCGGTCGCGACGCGGGGCCAGGCCGCCGCCCACGCCGCGGCGGCCAGCCCGGCCGCACCGGCCGCCACGGAAACCGATCGCCAGGTGTCGGGGCGACGGCGGGTGCGGACGGCGCCGATCCCCGCGCCCGCCAGGAGGGCGCCCAGCGTCGTCGCCAGCGCGGCCGCGGGATGCCCCAGGAGCAGACCGGCACGCGACAGCAGCGCCATCTCCAGGCCCAGGAAGCTCACGCCCAGCAGGGCCGCGAGGGTCAGGCCGCGGCGCGTTCCCCGCGGCGGAGGAGCGGACCGCGACCAGGCCAGGATCAACGCGGACCCCGCCAGGAGCGCTGCGACGCCCAGGCCGGTCACGGCCCGCTGGAGCGAAGCCGGTAGCCGAGGCTCGAACGACCAGAAGAACGGCGCGTCGTCCCGGGTGGGCGCGACGTCCACGTCGGTGCTGGCCGCGACGAGCGTCGCGAGGCTGGAGCGTCCGTCGGCCACGTCGTCCAGTGGAGGATTCTCGAGCAGGCCGGGCAGATGCAGCAGCGCCAGCCCGCGAGCCTCGGCCGCGCGGGCGATCGTGACGACCGCGTCGCGGTCGGGAGCGTCCCGGAACGCCAGCAAGAGCGGGGTCGGCGGCGCGGTGGCCGGATCGAGGAGCAGGACGATCCGGTCCAGCGCGGCGGCGTCGTCGCCTGCAGCGCCCATCTCGACCAGGGCCGTGCCGACGGTCGTCAGCGCCCGGGTCAGCGTCAGCTCGTCGTACAGCTCGTAGGCGACGGCCCCGCCGGGCGCCAGCGACGTCAGCCAGTCGCGGGTCGCCTCGACGGTGTAGATCCCGTTCTCGGTCAGCGCGAGGCCGCGCGCCTCCGCCGTGCGCGTCACCGCTTGCGACAGCGTGATCAGGTCGTACTCGCCGCCCGACGCACGGAGGACGGCACGCGCCTCGTCGCCCAGCCAGCGGACCCGGGGATCGCCGAACGGATCCGCGGCAGCGCCGTCGCTCCCGCCGTCGGACCCGCCCTCGGATCCGGCGTCGCCTCGAGCCGCGGCAAGCCGCTCGCGCGCCAGCGCGGCGCCCGCCCGGTTCACCTCCGCCACGACCACCTCGCGCGCGCCGGTCTCGAGCGCGTGCGCGACCTCCAGACCGGCGCCGCCGCCGACGACGAAGACGCGCTCGGGTCGCAATGCCTCGAACGCGAAGCGGCCCGCGTCGCCGCGCCACAGCTCCGCGGTGCCGGGCGTCGGAACGAGCGACCCCGCGCCGCCGTCCAGGTAGAGCACCTCCGCGCCGTCGGCGCGGCGCACCAGGTCGCTTCGGCCGACCGTGCCCCAGCGGGCGTCGAGCCGCTGGCCACCGCGTTCGAGCTCGGCCACGATGCTCTTCGGCGTCGCCCAGCGACCCGGATCGGCGTCCGGGCCGGGCGCCGCGACGAGCAGCGCCAGCGCCAGCGCGACCGTTCCCGACAGGGCGCTGCGTCCGGGCGTCGGCGCCAGCACGACGCCGGCGGCCGCCGCGGCCGCCGCGGCCGCCAGCAACGCGTCGGGGGCCCCCAGCAGGCTCAGCGCCGGCAGCGAGGCGACCGCGCCCAGGGCGGCGCCCGCCAGGTCGGCCGCGTAGATGCGGGGGGCGTGGCGCGGGTCGCCGGCGAACACGCCGGCGAGGGCCAAGCCGAACGCCGCGAAGCTCGGGACGATCGCGGCCAGCGCCAGGCCGACCCCTCCGCGCCCCGCGGCGAGCAGCACGACGAGCAGGCCCGCGGCGGCCGCCGCTCCAGCGACGCCGCTCGCGGCCGCGCTGGCCGAACGTCGCAGCCAGGCCGGCCGAACGGCGCCCAGCGCCGCGCCCAGCGACAGGCCGGCCACGGCCCACGACACGACCAGGAAGGCGGACTCGCCGAAGAAGAGAAGGCCGGCGATCCGGGTCCACGCCAGCTCGGCCAGCAGCCCCGAGAACGCCAGCAGGAACGCGGCCGCGGGCCGCTGCGCGCGCCGCACCTCAGGAGCGCGTGGAGCGCGGGTCCAGCAGGTCGCGGAGGCCGTCGCCGAGGAAGTTGAACCCCATCACCGACACCATGATCGCCAGGCCGGGGAAGATGCCCATCCACGGCGCTTGGCGCAGGAAGCCACGCCCCTCGGCCAGCATGCGGCCCCAGCTGGGCTCGGGCGGCTGGGTGCCCAGACCGAAGAACGACAGCGCGGCCTCCGCCAGGATCGCGAACGCCAGGCTGAGCGAGGTCTGCACGATGATCGGGCCCAGCGCGTTGGGAAGCACGTGCCGCAGCATCACGCCCAAGGGGCGCTTCCCCAGCGCGCGGGCGGCCGTGACGAACTCCCGGCCGCGGACGCCGATCACCGCGCCGCGGGTCACGCGCGCGAAGATCGGCACGTACACGATCGCGATGGCGATCATGGCGTTGCCGACGCCGCGCCCCAGGATCGCCATGATCGTGATCGCCAGGAGCACCGCGGGGAAGGCGAACAGGACGTCCATGAAGCGCATCACCAGCTCGTCCGGCCAGCCGCCCAGGAAGCCGGCCAGCAGGCCGAGCGCCACGCCCAGGGTGCCGCTGATCCCGACGGCGATGAACGCGACCTGCAGCGAGATGCGCGCCCCGTACAGGATGCGCGAGAAGATGTCGCGCCCGAACTCGTCGGTGCCGAACAGGTGCTCCGGGCCGGGCGGAGCGAACACCGCGCCGAAGTCCATCCCCAACGGGTCGTACGGCGCCAGCGCGCGGCCGAACGCCGCCACGAACACCAGCGTCACGATGATCGCCGCGCCCAGCACCGCGAGCCGGTGACGGAGGAAGCGACGGAGGAAGTCGACGACGGGACGCTTGCCGAGGCGGGCGCCCGGGTCGGCACGGCGGTCGGAGCTGCCGTCGCTGGGGGTGCGCGTGGTCATCGGGATGCCTAGGCGACCTCGACGCTGGGGTCGAGGAGGACGTAGGAGAGATCGGTCAGAAGGTTGATCACCGTGAACGCCACCGCCGCCATCAGGACGGCCGCCTGGAGCACGGGGTAGTCGCGCTGCAGCGTCGAGGTGAGCGCCAGCGAGCCCAGGCCGGGCCAGGCGAAGATGATCTCGACGACGACGACGGAGGAGAGCAGCGTCGCCATCTGCAGGCCGATGATCGTCACGATCGAGATCGCCGCGTTGCGAAGCACGTGCTTCGTGAGCACCACGCGCGGCCCCACGCCCTTGGCGCGGGCGGTCCGCACGTAGTCCTGGCCCAGCACCTCGAGCAGCGCGCTGCGGACGAAGCGGGTCATGATCGATCCGCTGATCAGCCCGGCCGTCAGCGCGGGCAGGATCATGTGCGAGAACCAGGGGACGAACCCCTCCGACAGCGGCTCGTACCCGGACGAGGGGAGCCAGCCCAGCGTCTCGGCGAACAGCAGGATCAGCAGGATCCCCATCCAGAAGTCGGGAACGGAGACGCCGACCTGGCTGACGATCGAGGCCGCCAGGTCGCGCTTGCCGCCCGGCCGCAGCGCGGAGAAGATGCCCAGCGGGAGGGCGATCGCGAGGCCGATCAGGAGCGCCAGGCCGGCCAGCGCGAGGGTGGCGGGCAGGCGGCGTGCGATCTCGTCGGAGATCGAGGTGCGGGTGATCAGGCTCTCGCCGAAGTCGCCGCGCAGGACGATGTCGCCGACCCACGAGGCGTACTGAACCACCAGCGGCCGATCGAGGCCCATCTGGCGTTCGACGGTCGCGATGTTCTCGTCCGTGGCCTGGACGCCCAGTCGGATCCGGGCCGGGCTGCCGGGAATGAGCGGCTGAATCGAGAACGCGACGACGGAGACGCCGAAGAGGACCAGCAGCAGCGTCCCGAGCCGTTGAAGAAGATAGCGGAGGCTCATAGGTGGAGGCGCATCGGTGGGGAGGGCGCCGACGCCGCCCGGGCGCGCATGAGCACGCGCCCGGGCGGAGGTCGACGTCAGTCCAGCCAGGTCCGGACGAACCGGATGGTCTGGTCGCCGCGGGCGGTGTAGCCCTCGACGTCGGGCCGGTAGGCCTGGATGTTGCCGGGGTTGTAGAGGTAGATGTACGGCGCGTCGTCGACGATCTCCTGGTTGATCTGCTCGTAGATCTCGTAGCGGGTCTCGAAGCCCTCCGCCACGCGACCGGCCTCGAGCAGCTCGTCCACCGTCGGGTTGCTGTAGCCGGTGAAGTTGAACACCTCGCCGGTCTTGTGCTGCGCGTAGTAGAAGTCGTCCGGGTCCAGCAGGACGTTCCAGCTGCACACGAAGGTGTCGTAGTTTCCCTGGCCCTGGGTGTCCAGCCAGTCGGCCCATTCGCGCGTGTCCAGCGTGACCGAGATCCCCAGCGGGGCGAGCTGCGCCTGGATCACCTGAGCGGCGCGGATCGACTCCTCGTACTCGGTGGTCGGCATGATCGTCATCTCGAAGCCGCCCTCGACGCCGGCCTCGGCCAGCAGCGCGCGGGCCTGCTCGAGGTCCTGGTCGTACGGGGCGTAGTCGAACGCCCAGGCGCTGACGGAGGGGATCGGATCCTGGGTGGGCACGCCGGTGCCGAAGGTGGCGGCCTCGGTGATCTGGCCGCGCTCCAGGGCGTAGCTGATCGCCTGACGCACGCGGACGTCGTTCAGCGGCTCGCGCTCGGTGTTGACGCCGATGTACCAGTACGCCGGCGCGGCGCTGCGGTCGACGATCACGTCGTCGCGGCCTTCGAGCTCGGGCAGCGCCTGCGGCGGGACGGAGATCGTCCAGTCGACGTCGCCGGTCACCAGCGCGCTGCGGCGGACGCTGTCGTCGCTGATGATGCGGAGCTCGACCGCGTCGAGGTAGGGGAGCTGCGTGCCGCCTGCGTCGGTGCGCCAGTGGACGTCGTTGCGCTCCAGCATCACGCGGGTGCCGGGCTGGTAGTCGGTGATCACGAACGGGCCGGTGCCGATGGGGGCGGTGTCGATGCTGCCGTCCTCGACCGACTCGCGCGCGATGATCCCGACCGGCGAGCCGCTCGCGAGCTTGCCGAGGAAGCCGGTGTTGGGCGAGCCCAGCGTCATCGTGACCGTATGGTCGTCCACGACGTCGATCGACTCGACCGCGCCCAGGCGCCAGGCGTTGCCGCTGGCGGTCTCGGGGTCCAGCATCCGGTCGTAGGTGTACTTCACGTCGGCCGCGGTGAAGTCGCGCCCGTTGCTGAACTTCACGTCGTCGCGCAGCTCGAAGGTCCACACCAGACCGTCGTCGTCGACGGACCACGAGGTGGCCAGGGCGGGCACCAGGTTCTGATCGTCGTCGAAGTCGACGAGCGTGTCCAGGACGTTTCCGAGCACCTGGTAGCTGGAGTACGCGCTGGTGGCGTGCGGGTCGAGGCCCACGGGGTTCTGCGCCCAGGCGGCGGTGAGCGTGCCTCCGCGCTCCTGCGCCCAGCTTGCGCTCAGCAGCAGGCTCAGCGCCAGGGTCGTGAGGACGAGACGGATTCGGGTCATGCGGACCTCCCTGCGAGAACGAGCTCGTCGTCCGGGTCGGGCTCACCGGGGATCGCCCAGTCCCAGACGCTCTTCTTGATCTTCACGACTTGGATCGTCTCGCTGGTGACGATCCCCGGTCGTCCCAGCTCGGCCTGGAGGAACTCGTGGAGCTCCCCGTTGTCGGCGTGGAGGGATTCGACGACCACGTTGTGGCTGCCGACGCCGAGGGCGACGTAGCGGACCGCCGGGTGGCGGGCGATGCGGTCGGTGATCTCCTCCACCTGACCGGGGCGGACGCGGGCGTAGGTGGTCGCGAGGATCGGGACGCCCAGCTGCAGCGGATCGCTGATCGCCTGGATCTTCATCCACCCCTGTCGCAGCAGGCGGGCGACGCGCTTGCGGACCATCGACTCGGACACGTCCAGGCGACGCGCGATCTCGCGAAACGCCATGCGGCCGTCCTCGCGGAGCAGGTCCACGATGCGGCGGTCGACGGTGTCGAGCTGGCGGTATTCGGGTGCCGGCAACGGCGGTCTCCGATCGTGCATGAACATGAGGCCCAGCGCGAGTTTACGCGCCTAGCGTCTCGAAGGTCAAGGGTTTTGGACGCAATGCGTCCGTTTCGCTACGGTTCGGTGCGCGTCGCGATCCGGACGACGATGACCGCCAACGCGTCGGTGGACGCGACCAACGGCACCTCGAGGTCCTCCGCCGACAGCGCCAGCGGCACCTCCGTGCACGCCGCCACCAGCGCCTCGGCGCCCGCGGCGACGGCCGCGGCGGCCGCTCGCCGCATCGCCGCACGCGGGCCGGGGCCGCGATCGCCCGACTTGACCGCGTAGATCGCGGCCATCGTCTCGTCGCGCTGCTCCGGGGTGGGCGTCACCACGTCGACGCCGCGCTCTGCGAACACCCGCTCGTACAGTCCGGCGTCCAACGTCGCCGTCGTGGCCAGCAGCCCCACCCGGCGCGCGGCGGGGACGCGCTTCATGGTCGCCTCGACGGTCGCCTCGATCATGTCGACGAACGGGACGACCGTCGCGGCGCGCACGTCCTCCGCGAACGCGTGCGCAGCGTTGCACGGCATGCACAGGACCTCCGCCCCGGCGCGCTCCAAGCCGCGGGCCATCTCGGCCAGGCGCGGTCCGGGCGACGGGCCTCGCCCGTCCAACGCGGCGTTCCGGTCCGGCACCGACGGGTCGGCGTCCACCAGCACGCGCAGGTGATCCTGATCCTGCGTGGCCGGCGTGGCCGCCGTGAGCTTGGCGCAGAAGTCCCAGGTCGCCGCCGGCCCCATGCCCCCCAGCACCCCGACGACCCTGCCGCTCACGAGGAGCGCACCTGCTCGGGGTAGGCGTGCAGCGCCGGGCTTCCTCCCGTGTGCACGAACACCACCCGCTGATCGCTGCCCAGCGAGCCGTCCACCACCATCGCGATCAGGCCCGCCGCCGCCTTGCCGGTGTAGACCGGATCGAGCAGGATCGCCTCGGTCCGCGCGAACAGCTGAACGGCGTCGCGCATCGCCTCCGTCGGGAGGCTGTAGCCGGGCCCCACCTGATCGTCCCGGACGACCACCGCCTCCTCGGGAACGTCGGAGCCGACGCCCGCCAGGTCGCAGGCGGCCTGCGCCAGACGCCAGATCTTCTCCTCCTGCGGACCGCGCTCGGCCCGAACGCTGATGCCGGTCAGCGGCAGGTTCGCGTTCGTGCCGTGCAGGCCGGCCAGGAGCCCGGCGTGCGTCCCGCCCGATCCGCTGGCGCACACCATGTGGTCGAACGCCACGCCCGCCTCGAACGCCTGCTGCAGCGTCTCCTCGGCGCAGGCGACGTACCCCAGCGAGCCCAGCGCGTTCGAGCCGCCGCCGGGGATCAGGTACGGCTTGCGGCCCTGCGCCTCGGCCGTCTCCGCCATGCGCTGCATGCCGGCCATCAGGTCCGATCCGGCCGGCACCACCTCGATCTCGTCGACCCCCATCAGCTCGAACAGCAGCGTGTTGCCCACGTCGCGGCCGTCGTAGCTGCCGGGCACGCGCTCCTCGATCAGCAGGCGGCAGCGGAGGCCCTCCTTCGCCGCGGCTGCCAACGTCAGTCGGCAGTGGTTCGACTGCGGAGCGCCGGTCGTGATCAGCACGTCCGCGCCCTGTTCCAACGCGTCGGCGACGAGGAACTCGAGCTTGCGCGTCTTGTTCCCTCCGCCCCCGAGGCCGGTCAGGTCGTCGCGCTTGATCCAGATCTCGGGACCGCCCAGCGCCGCGGTCAGGCGGGGAAGCGGCTGGAGCGGCGTGCGCCCCTCGGTGTAGCGGCGGCGGGCGAAACGTGCGAGATGCATGCGGACCTCCTGGGAGCGTGGCCGAAGCGGCGACGATGCGTCTCACTGTAGCGCGCGGCCCCACGGGCCGCTTCGCCGCGCCTCAGCCGGCGAACACCGTCCGGCCGCGGACGACCGTCATGCGCACCGCCAGCGAGGCCAGCTCGCTCGGAGCGACGGCCAGCGGGTCGCGGTCCACGATCGTCAGGTCGGCGTCGAACCCGGGCGCCACCAGGCCGCGGCGATCCTCGTGATGCGCGGCGTACGCGACGCCCCGGGCGAACAGCGCCAGCGCCTCGGGCACGTCCAGGCGCTCCTCGGGCCGGCTGTGGTTCACGGCGGCGTGCACGCCGAGGAGCGGACGCAGCTGGGTGACCGTCGAGTCGCTGCCGCCCGCCAGCGGCAGCCCCGCGCGGGCGGCGGAGGCCAGCGGATCGACGCGGGCGGCCCGTTCCGAGCCGAACGAGGACTCGTAGGTGGCGTGCGGCCAGACCGCGTTGAACGCGGGCTGCACCGACAGCACCGCCCCGGTGGCGCGCGCGCGAACCAGCTGAACGTCGCTGGCCAGCTGGGCGTGCTCGATCCGGTGGCGGGCGTCGGGCCGCGATTCCGACGCCTGCGCCGCCTCGTACATGCGCAGCGCCTGCTCGACCGCACGGTCGCCGACGGCGTGGAACGCCAGCTGCATCCCGGCGTAATGGGCGGCCAGGACGAAGCCGGTCAGCGTCTCGTCGTTGTGGTACAGCTCGCCGTACTCGGTCGGATGGCCCTCGTACGGCTCCAGCAGCGCGGCCGTCCGCATGTCGACGTCGCCGTCCAGCGCGCAGCCGTGACAGCCGCCGATGCGGCGCAGCCCCAGCGCCCGCACCGCCTCGAGGTCGAACGTCTGCGGGTAGGCCACCGTGCGGACCGGCAGGTCGTCCTCGATCGCGAGCAGCGTCCGGACCGCGTCCAGATCGTCCAGCGCGTGGACCACGGTGCAGCCCGCGCGTGCCGCCCGGTCGGCCGCCGCACGCAGCGCCGTCTCGTACCCCACACGCCGGCTGTACGCGGCGTACGCCCGGTGCGTGGCGTCCTGCGTCGCCGGGCCGATCAGCCGGCCGGTGGGTGCGCCGGTCGTCTCGTCGAGCTCGACGCCGTTGCGCCCAGGGTGGAAGTCCAGGAACGCCAGCGCCGCGCTGTTCGCGTACGACGCGTGGCCGGTGACGTGACGGAGGTACACGGGGTGATCCGGCGCGACGGCGTCCAGCTCCGCCAGGCTCGGCGGGCGCCCCTCGCGCAGCTCGTCCGGCTCGATCCGCAGGCCCAGCACGATCTCTCCCGGTGGCGTGACTCGCGTCGCGGCTTTCACCGCCATCAGGATCTCGCTCACCTCGGTCGCGTCGGTGCCGTCCAAGGCGGTCTCGAGGAAGCCGGTCGCGGTCATGTGCACGTGGGCGTCCCCCAGGCCGGGCAGGATCGTCGCGCCGGCCAGGTCCACCACCTCCGCGTCGGCCGGAACGTCGGGCTTCAGCTCGGCCCAGGCGCCGATCGCGCGGATCCGACCGTCATGGATCACCAGCGCGTCGACGGAGGGATCGCCCCCCGCCAGGCGCCCCCCGGCCAGCACGCGGACATCGCCTTCCTGGCTCATGGGGCGGAGGCTAGCACGCGCGTCGGGCCCGCTCACGCGGCCGAGCCGCGTCGTTCGCGCCGGCGGCGCGAGCCGAGTCCAGCCCCGCTCGGCGGTATGCTTTCCGGGTCACCCCGTTCGGAGGCGGTACGCGATGACCCAGACACGATCCCGGCAAGCCGAGCCCGCCGAGGCACGCAACCACGGCGTGCCGTTCGACGCCAGCTGGTTCGACGGCGCGCGCGTGAACCGGTCGGCCAGCCAGCGCCGCGCTGCGACGCTGCCGGCCAGGCGCGCCGTCAAGAAGGCGTGGCAGGCCGCTTGGCTGCTCAAGGCCGTCACGATGATCGACCTCACGACCCTGGCCGGCGACGACACCGCCGGTCGCGTGCGGCGCCTGTGCGCCAAGGCGCGCCAGCCGGTGCGCCACGACCTGCTCGAGGCCCTCGGCATGGCCGACGCCGGCATCACGACCGGCGCCGTGTGCGTCTACCCGACCATGGTTCCGCACGCCGTCGCCGCGCTGGAAGGCTCGGGGATCCCGGTGGCGTCGGTGGCCTCCGGCTTCCCGAGCGGCCTGATGCCGATGGCGCAGCGCACCGCCGAGGTGGTCTGGGCGGTGCAGGAGGGCGCCGCCGAGATCGACGTCGTCATCACGCGCGAGCACGTCCTGACCGGACGCTGGGAGGCGCTGTACGACGAGGTGGCCACCTTCCGCGACGCGGTCGGCCAGGCGCACCTGAAGGTGATCCTGGCGACCGGCGAGCTGGGCACGCTTCAGCAGGTGCACAAGGCGTCGATGGTGGCCATGATGGCGGGCGCCGACTTCGTCAAGACCAGCACCGGCAAGGAGCCCGTGAACGCCACCCTGGAGGTGGGGCTCACGATGGCGCGCGCGGTGCGTCACTACCATCACCGCACCGGCGTGCAGGTCGGGTTCAAGCCGGCCGGCGGGATCCGTGCCGCCAAGGAGGCGCTCGCCTGGCTGGCGCTGATCAAGGATGAGCTGGGCGACGCCTGGCTGACGCCGGAGCTGTTCCGGTTCGGCGCGTCGAGCCTGCTCGGCGACATCGAGCGTCAGCTGGAGCACCACGTCACCGGGCGTTACGCCGCCGCGCACCGGCAGCCGCTGGCCTGATGTTCGCCGTGACGCTCGAGGACGACCTGGCGTTGCGCCTGTACGAGCGGCGCGACGCCGAGGCGCTGTACGCCCTGGTCGAGGCGAACCGCGATCACCTGGAACGCTGGTTTCCGTGGACCGAGGGGACGCGCGGGCCGGACGACACGCGCGCGTTCATCGAGGACGGCCTGCGCCGCTTCGCCGCGGGCGACGGGTTCGAGTGCGGCATCGTCGAGGCGGGCCGGCTGGTCGGGACGCTGGGCCTGCACTTCGTCACCCGCCCCGAAGGCGTCACCGAGATCGGCTACTGGCTGGACCAGGACGCGCAAGGGCGCGGCCTGGTGACGCGATCGGTGGGCGGACTGCTGCCCCACCTGTTCGGCGTGATGGACCTGAACCGCGTCGAGATCCGGACCGACCCCGCCAACGCCCGCAGCCGGGCCGTCCCCGAGCGGCTGGGCTTCCGGCAGGAAGGCGTGCTGCGCGCAGTGGGGCTTCGGCACGGACGCGCGTACGACCACGTCGTCTACGGCCTGCTGCGCGACGAGTGGCGTGCAGCCCGCGGCGCCGCCGCAGCAGCCCCGCCTCGCGAACCGCGAGCTTAGGAGCCGACATGCCGACCGTGAGGGAGATCTTCGACACCATGGACTACGGCCCTGCCCCCGAGAGCGCCGCCGACGCGAACGCTTGGCTGGACGCCAACGGACGTGCGTTCGGTCACGTCGTCGCTGGACGCCTGGAAGCGCCCGGCGACGCGACGTTCGAGACCCGTGACCCGGCCAGCGGCGAGCGGTTGGCCACCGTGACCCAGGGCAGCGAGGCCGACGTCGACCGCGCCGTCCGGGCGGCGCGGGCCGCGTTCCCCGCCTGGGCGGCGCTGCGTCCCCACGAGCGGGCGCGCCACCTCTACGCCGTCGCGCGCCACGTCCAGAAGCACGCCCGCCTGCTGGCCGTGCTCGAGACGCTGGACAACGGCAAGCCGATCCGCGAGAGCCGGGACATCGACGTTCCGCTGGTGGCGCGGCATTTCTACCACCACGCCGGCTGGGCGCAGCTGCGCGACGATGTCTTCCCCGGCCAGGAGGCGCTGGGCGTGGCGGGCCAGGTGATCCCCTGGAACTTCCCGCTGCTGATGCTGGCCTGGAAGGTCGCGCCCGCCCTGGCGGCGGGGAACACGGTCGTGCTCAAGCCGGCCGAGCACACGCCCCTCACGGCGCTGCTGTTCGCCGAGATCGCGCGCGAGGCCGGACTTCCGGAAGGCGTGCTGAACGTCGTGACCGGCGACGGGTCGACGGGCGCCGCGCTGGTCGCGCACCCCGACGTCGACAAGGTCGCGTTCACCGGCTCGACCGAGGTCGGCCGCCGCATCCGCGAGGCCACCGCCGGCAGCGGCAAGGCGCTCACCCTGGAGCTGGGCGGCAAGTCGCCGTTCGTCGTGTTCGAGAGCGCCGACATGGACGGAGCGATCGAAGGGGTCGTCGACGCGATCTGGTTCAACCAGGGCCAGGTGTGCTGCGCCGGCAGCAGGCTGCTTCTGCAGGAGGGCATCGCCGAGGAGTTCCTGGACCGGCTGCGCCGCCGGATGGAGACGCTGCGGGTCGGGAACCCGCTGGACAAGGCGATCGACATGGGCGCCATCGTCGCGCCGGTCCAGCTGGAGCGGATCCGCGAGCTGTGCGCCGTCGGCGAGGCCGAGGGGTCGGTCTGTTGGCAGCCGTCGTGGGCGGTGCCCGAGGAGGGCCTGTTCTTCCCGCCGACGCTGTTCACGAACGTGGATCCCGCCTCGACGCTGGCCCAGGTCGAGATCTTCGGGCCGGTGCTGGTGAGCACCACGTTCCGGACGCCGGCCGAGGCGGTCGAGATGGCCAACGACAGCCGCTACGGCCTGGCCGCGAGCGTCTGGAGCGAGGACGTGAACCTGTGCCTGGACGTCGCCCCGAAGCTCGAGGCGGGCGTGGTCTGGATCAACGGCACGAACCAGTTCGACGCCGCCGCCGGCTTCGGCGGCGTGCGCGAGTCCGGCTTCGGGCGCGAAGGCGGCCGCGAGGGGATGACGGCGTACCTGACGCCGACGCGCGAGCGACGCCGTCCCGCCTACGACGAGGGCGAGCTGGCGCCGCCGCCGGTCGCCGGCGTGGGCGTGGCGCCGACGCCCGAGGACGGCCCGGGCATCGACCGCACGGCGAAGCTGTACATCGGCGGCAAGCAGCGGCGGCCGGACGGGAACTACGTGTACGCCGTCGTCGGCGCCGACGGCACGCACCTCGGCGAAGCCGGCCTCGGCAGCCGCAAGGACGTCCGCGACGCGGTCGAAGCGGCTCGGAAGGGGACCGCGTGGAGCAAGGCGACGGCGCACGCGCGGGCCCAGGTGCTCTACTACCTGGCCGAGAACCTGGCGGTCCGCGAGGCCGAGTTCGCGGACCGCGTCCGTGCCCTGACCGGCACGAACGGCGCCAAGGCGCACGCGGAGGTGCGCCTGGCGGTCGAGCGGCTGTTCGCCTACGCGGGCTGGGCGGACAAGATGGACGGCGACGTCCATCCGGTTCCCGTGCGCGCGGTGACGCTGGCGATGAAGGAGCCGGTGGGCGTGGTGGGCGTGGCCTGCCCGGACGACGCGCCGCTGCTGGCGTTGGTGTCGATGACGGCGCCGCTGCTGGCGCTGGGTAACCGCGTGGTGGCGGTGCCCTCGCCGCGCTGGCCGCTGGCCGCGACCGACCTGTACCAGGTGCTGGACACCAGCGATCTGCCCGGCGGCGCGCTGAACCTGATCACCGGGCCCCGCGACGAGCTCGCGCACGTCCTGGCCGCGCACGACGAGGTTCAGGCCGTGTGGTACGTCGGCTCGGGCGAAGGCGGCGCGGAGGTCGAGCGGCTCTCGGCCGGCAACCTCAAGCCGACCTGGACGAATCAGGGCAGGCGCATCGACTGGTTCGACGCGTCCGACGCCTACGGCGA
>CAZHCI010000062.1:982-14231 GCA_964530905.1 uncultured bacterium | reverse complement strand
TGAACGGTGCCGCCGTGGAGCTCCACCAACGCGCGGACGATGGCCAGGCCCAGACCCGATCCGCCGTCGCTTCGGCTGCGGGCGGGATCGACGCGGTAGAACCGCTCGAACACGTGCGGCAGCTGCTCGGCCGCGATCCCGGGACCGTCGTCCTCGACGACGAGCGTGGCGCCGGTCCCTTCCCGGTCGTCCGAGGGACCCGCGCGGACGCGGACCCGGCCGCCGGGACGGGCGTGGCGCAGCGCGTTGGCGAGGAGGTTGCCGGCCACCTGCCTCAGCCGGTCCGCATCGGCGTTCACCTGGACCGACCGTGCCTCGACCTCGATCCGGACCCCGTCCGCCGCGGCGGCGGAGCGGAACGCGTCGGCCGTTCCGCGCGCCAGCTCGGCCAGGTCCAGCGGCGTGCGCCGCAGCGCAAGCTCGCCGGCCTCGGCCAGCGTCAGCGTGCGCAGGTCGTGCACCAGGCGTGCCAACAGATCGACCTGCTGCAGCAGGGCGTCGATACGCTCGGGATCCGGCTCCATCAGGCCGTCCTGGATCGCCTCGAGCTCGCTGCGGAGCACCGTCAACGGCGTACGAAGCTCGTGCGCGACGTCTGTCGTGAACCGTTGTTTCAGGTCCTGCTCCACCTGCAGGCGGTCGGCGGTCTCGTCGAACACGCGCCCCAGCGCGGCCAGCTCGTCGGCGCCGCGCAGGCGGGCCCGGAGATCGCGCTCGCCCTGACCGTACCGCCGCGTGACGGTCGTGAGCCGCGCCAGCGGACGCGTCACGCCGACCGCGACCCCGCCGCCGACGACGATCGCGATCCCCAGCGCCAGGACCGCGGCTCGCAGGTTCGCGTCGCGCAGCTGATCGGCGAGGACCTGCTGGCCCCTCGCGCCCAGGCCGGCGCTGTCGGGCGGGCCCGCCCCACGCATCACGCCCGGCTGAGCCAGCGCCCTGGGAATCCGTTCGACGGCGGCGCGGTAGCTGAGCAGGCTGGTGACCGCGACCGACAGCGTGGCGACGGCGGCGAACGCCACGACCAGACGGACGACGAGCTTCACGGGCGCATCCGGTAACCGACGCCGCGGACCGTCTCGAGCCGCTCGCGACACGGTCCCAGCCGTCGCCTCAGGTTCTTGACGTGCGCGTCGACCGTCCGCTCGTCCGCCCACGAGCCCTCGAGCGCGTCGAGCAGCTCCGCCCTGCCGAAGGCGTGCCCAGGCCGAGCGACCATCGCCGCGAGCAGGCGCAGCTGCGCAGGGCTGAGCGTCAGCCGAGCGCCCCCGCACCGTGCCTCGGCTGCGTCCATGTCGACCTCCAACGAGCCCACGGCCAGGTGGCGGGGCGTCCGCACCTGGCCGCTACTGCGGCGGAGCACCGCCCGAACCCGAGCGACGACCTCGCGCGGGCTGAACGGCTTGGTGACGTAGTCGTCCGCGCCCAGGCCCAGCCCTTCCAGCCGATCGGCCTCCTCGACCTTGGCGGTGACCATCACGATGGGCACGTCCGACGTCTCCCGAATGCGGCGCGCCACCTCCACACCGTCCGGCTCGGGAATCATCAGGTCCAGCACGATCAGGTCGGGAGCCGCGGCGCGCCACAGCTCCAGCGCGCGTCGCCCGTCCGCGGCCCGCTCGACCCGGTACCCTTCCGCGCGCAGGTAGCGCTCGAGCACCTCGGCGATGCGGGCCTCGTCCTCGACGATCAGGATGCGCTCGCCGGCCATGACGCCTCCATGGTACGACCCATGGTTCGACCCGCGGTGCGGATCGTCTGCGCAGCTCGCGCCCCGACCGACCGTCGGGGCGCGAGCTCGCTTCGATGAAGCGCGGAGCGCTTGGCGGCGCGTGGCCTCAGAACCGGCCCCCGCCTCGCCGGGCGCTCGGACCGTCCTGCTGCATCCGGCCTTGCGGCTCGGCAGCGCCCGCCTGGGGTCGGTCCGCCCGGTTCGGACGGCCGGAGCCGCCGGCCCGGGCCGGCATCTCGTCCAGCGAAACACCGGCGTCTTCGGCCAGCTCGGCCCAGCTGGCGCCTCCGGCGATCGCGTCCCGAAGCTCCTCGTCGGTCATGCCCAGCGCTGCGGCGAGGGCGGCGTGGCGAGGGCCGAAGGGTTCGCCCGTCGCGACGCCGCGGGCCGACCCCGAGCCTCGACCGTCGTCGCCGACCTCGACGCGCTGCTGCGCCTGGTCTCGCACCCGATCGCGGGCCGGATCGACGGCGGGATCGTGGTCCGCCTCCGGGTCCCTGAGCTGCGTGCGGGTCTGCGTCTGCGTCCGGTTGGCGTCGGCGGTCCCGCTCCAGCCGGGCGCCTCGTTCGCGGCGCGTGGGCCTTGGGCGAGGACCGATCCGGTCACGAGGACGATGGCGGCGGTGCCGAGGATGCGGGTCATGCGGGTGATGCGGGTCATGGTCGACTCCTCTCAAGTCGGTCGAAAGGGTGGCGTCCCCTTCGGTCGACCCCAAGGTAGAGCCGCGTTCGTGAACGTTGGGAGAACGCCCGGTCGGTCCCCGCCGACGTGCGTCGGGCCGGCCTGCCCGGTCCGTGCCTCAGTCCCGCGTCGGCCCGTCCGAGAGCGCTCGCAGCACGGCGGCGAGGTCGGGATCGCCCGATCCGTCGGCTCCTTCGGGACGCAGCGGCGCCAGGCGCGCGTACGTCTCGGCGGCGGCGCGGTGGAACCCGTCCGGCAGGCCGACGGCGTCGAACGCGTCGGCGATCTCGTGCATCTCGGCCTCGAAGCGCCACGCCTTCGCGGTCACGCGCCGTGCGCGCGTCTCGCTGCCGGCGAAGAAGCCGGGCTCGTAGCGCTCCCACTGATCGCTCAGCGACTCGCGCACGCCGTACGCCTCGGCCGCCGCGAGGATCACCGCCTGCAGCGCCGTGCGGCCCTTCGTCCACGCCGCGAAGCACGCCTTGAGGGCCGACGCGTCGCCGATCCGGTCGCCGATCACGTTCGTTTCGAGCGGTCCGGCCGCGAACCGTGCCGCGACCTGCGCCGCGTCCGGCCCCGCCAGGTGCAGCCAGGTCGTGCCGCGCTCGCGCGGCGGGCCGCCCACGATTCCGCCATCGACGAAGCGGGCGCCGCCGGCCTCGACCAGCGCCGCGATCTCTCGGGCCCGCATCGGCGAGACGGCGTTCGCGTCGAGGTAGGTGCCGGTGAAGCCCGCGTCGCTCACCGTGCGGGCCACGTCCAGCGCCGCGCCGGGCGGACAGACGGACACGACCAGGTCCGAGGCGCGGACCAGGCGCGCGACGTCCGAAACGTCGCGCGCGCCGGCCTCTCGGGCGCGGCGTGCGCTGGCCTCCGAGCGCCCCGCCGAAGCCCAGACCACGTCGTGGCCGCCGCGCGCCAGCGTCGCGGCGACCGCCGCGCCCATGGCGCCCGGATGCAGCACGCCTACGGTCCGTCGTGTCGTCATGCGTCCTCCTCCTCTTCCTCTTCGCACGCTCCTCTTCGCACGCGAGCCTACCGCCGCGCCGCAGGAGCCCCCGGCCGATACGAGCGGTACAGCCGCCGCTCGTAGAGCGAGATGTACAGCCCGCTGCCGACCACGATCGCGATGCCGACCCAGGTCCACAGCGCCGGGAAGTCGCCGAACCCCAGGTAGCCGACGATCGTGGTCATCACGATCTCGGCGTACCCGACCGGAGCGAGCCACGCGGCCGGAGCGTGGTCGAACGCCTTGATGATCAGGAAATGACCGACGGCGGCCAGGATGCCCAGCAGCACCATCAGCGCCAGGTCGCCGGGCGACGGGGCGACCCACCAGAGGCCGACCAGGGCGGTGGTCGCCAGCGCCCCCACCACCGCCGTGTACGCCAGCGTCACCAGCGGCGGGGCGCTGCCCGCCAGCTTGCGGGTGACCAGCATGTACAGCCCGTGCATCGTGCCCGCTCCCAACGCCAGCAGCGCGGCCGGGCCGACCACGGCGGAGCCGGGACGCACGATCGCCAGGACGCCCACGAACCCGACGGCGACGGCCGACGACCGTCGCCAGCCCACCGGCTCGCCCAACACGACCGTCGCCAGCAGCGTCACCACCAGGGGCGAGACGAAGAACAGCGCCAGCGCGTCGGCCAGCGGCATCGTGCGGATCGCCGAGAAGAACAGGAACGTCGCCGCCAGCAGCAGCGTGCCGCGCAGCAGCTGCACGCCCAGCCGACGCGGCCACAACGCTCTGGGGCCGAACCGCGCCAGCACGAACGGCAGCATGGCCAGCAGATGGAACGTGTAGCGGGCCCAGACCACCTGGCCGACGGGATACCGCGCCTGGAGATGCTTCGCGACGCCGTCCATGATCGGAAGCAGCACCATCGCCGCCAGCATCAGGGCGAACCCCAGCGCCAGCCGCGTCGGCGGGACCTCGTCCGTCGCCTGGCGACCGCGGTGCGGCGCGCCTGGATGCGGCGCGCCTCGATGCGGCTCGTCACGACGTGGCGCGGGCATGACGGCGAAGCGTAGCACGCGTGCCCGCCCTGCCCGGCCGCCGCCGTGCCGGTCCGCCGCATGTCGGTCCGCCGCCCTCCTCGCTGTCGTAGGGGCTCCGACGCGTCGCCTTCGCGCGGGGCGCTACCCTGCGGTCGAGCCGCCGTCCTCGCCCACCGACCGGAAGGTGCAGCGATGAGCCAGGAACGAAGCGAACGAGGCACCGTGACCGCCGTGCGGGGAGGCGTCGTGGACGTGCGCTTCGAGGGCGACGTCCCGCCGCTGCGGACCCTGCTCACCATCGGCGACGAGGATCCGATCCGGCTCGAGGTGCTCGAGCATCTGAGCCGGCACCGGGTCCGCTGCCTCGCCTCGACCTCGACCTCCGGCCTGGCTCGCGGCGACGCCGTGGACGACACCGGCGGCAGCCTGCAGGTGCCGGTCGGCCCCGAGCTGCTCGGACGCGTCGTGAACGTGTTCGGCGAGCCGATCGACGGTCACGGCCCGATCGGGAGCGGGCGGCTGCGCTCGCTGCACGGCGCGGCGTTGCCGATGGAGCGCCTCTCGACCACGACGGAGGTCCTCGAGACCGGCATCAAGGCGATCGACCTGCTGGCCCCGCTCGAGCGCGGCGGCAAGGCCGGCCTGTTCGGCGGGGCCGGCGTCGGCAAGACGGTGCTGATCACGGAGCTGATCCACAACATGGCGGCGCGGCACCGCGGCGTCAGCCTGTTCTGCGGCATCGGCGAGCGCTCGCGCGAGGCCGAGGAGCTCGTGCGGGACGTGCGGGACGCCGGGGTCGCCGACGACTCGGTCCTGGTGTTCGGCCAGATGAACGAGCCGCCGGGCGCCCGCTTCCGCGTCGGGCACGCCGCGCTGTCGATCGCCGAGTGGTTCCGCGACGAGGCGGGCCGCGACGTGCTGCTGCTGATCGACAACATCTTCCGCTTCGTCCAGGCCGGCTCCGAGGTGTCGGGGCTGCTGGGGCGCCTGTCGTCGCGGATGGGCTACCAGCCCACGCTGGCCACCGAGCTCGCCGAGCTCGAGGAGCGCATCGCCAGCACCGACACGGCCGCCATCACCTCCGTCCAGGCGGTGTACGTCCCGGCCGACGACTTCACCGACCCCGCCGTCGTGCACACGTTCGGCCATCTCTCCACCTCGGTGGTGCTGTCGCGCGACCGCGCGGCGCAGGGGCTGTACCCGGCGATCGACCCGCTCCGCTCGACCTCGTCGCTGCTCTCGCCCGAGACCGTCGGAGAGCGCCACGACGGCATCGCGCGCCAGGTGCGACGCACGCTGGCCGTGTACGACGACCTGAAGGACATCATCGCGATGCTGGGCTTCGAGGAGCTGTCCGAGGACGACCAGCGCGTCGTCCGCCGGGCGCGCCGGCTGGAGCGCTACCTGACCCAGCCGTTCCACGTCACCGAGGCGTTCACGGGCCAGGCAGGCAGGTCGGTCACGCTGCGCGACGCGCTGAACGACTGCGAGCGGATCCTGGCCGACGAGCTGGCCGACGTGCCCGAAGGCGACCTGTACATGATCGGCTCCCTGGACGACCTCGACCGGTCCGAGGAGGAGGCCGCGTGAAGCTGCTCCTCACCGTCCCCTCGGGCGTGCTGGTCGACGCGCCGGCGACGAAGATCGTGGCGGAGTCCGAGGTCGGCTCGTTCTGCCTGCTTCCGCGCCACGCCGACGTGACCACGCTGCTGGTCCCGGGCCTCCTGAGCTGGGTCTCCGAGGACGGCGAGGAGACGTTCGCCGCGGTGGATCACGGCGTGCTCGTCAAGGTCGGCGACGTCGTCCGCCTGGCGTGCCAGCGCGCGATGGTCGCCGGCGACCTGGGGCAGGCGGACGAGACGGTGCGCGAACGGTTCGAGGTGCAGAGCGAGCGCGAGAAACGGGCACGCTCCGCGCTGTTGCGGCTCGAGACGGACATCATGAGGCGCCTGGGCGAGATGCGGAGCGGGTCGTGACCGCTGCGGACGAGCGGCCCGAGCGCCCCGAGCGGCCCGAGCGGCCGTCCGAGGACGACCTGCTCGAGACGGTGCGACGCAAGGAGGAGCGCAAGCGCCGCTCGCGTCGCGAAGGCCGGCACGGGCTGGCGTTCGGGCTGGGGCTGTTCGGCCTGGTCGGCTGGTCGGTCGCGATCCCCACGCTGCTGGGCATCGCGCTGGGCGTCTGGATCGACCGGCGCACGGCAGGCCCGTACTCGTGGACGCTGATGCTGCTGGTCGCGGGCGTCGCGATCGGCTGCGTGAACGCCTGGTACTGGGTTCGGAAGGAGCTGGACCGTGACTGAGGCGATCGCCCGGACGCTGGCGGGTCTCGGCGCCGGCGCGCTCCTGGGCGTCCTGTTCGTCGTCGCCGTCCGCTGGACGGCGCGGCGCCTGCTGGACGCGCCGCGTCCAGGCCGATTCTTGGCGATCGGCTCGCTGGTCCGCGTTCTGGTGGTCGCGGCGGCCTTCGTCGCGCTGGCGCGGCTGGGGCCGCTGGTGCTCGTCGGGACGTTCGCAGGCTTCCTGATCGCCCGCGGCGTCGCGCTGGCCGCCCTCACGCGTCCGGACGCCAGCGAGCGGGGCGCGCCGTGAACCTCTCGCCCGACACGATCGTCTACGGCCACATCGGTCCGTTCCCCATCAACGCCACGCTGGTGTTCAGCTGGGTCGTGATGGCGCTGCTGGTCGGCGTCGCGTGGGTCGTCACCCGCCGGATCGAGCCCGGCGGCCGGATGGCGCCGGGCCAGAACGTCTTGGAGGCGCTGGTCGTGTTCGTCCTCGACCAGATCCGCGACGTGACGCAGCAGGACCCCGAGCCGTACCTGCCGTTCGTGGGAACGCTGTTCCTGTTCATCGTGAGCTCGAACGTGCTGAGCGTGGTGCCGGGGTTCGAGGCGCCGACGGGGTCGCTGACGACGACCGCCGCGCTGGCGATCTGCGTGTTCCTGGCGGTCCCCGCGTTCGGCATCGCGCGCCAAGGCCTGCTGGGCTACCTGCGCGGCTACGTGCAGCCCACGCCGTTCATGCTGCCGTTCACGATCCTGGGCGAGCTGTCGCGCACCTTGGCGCTGGCCGTCCGCCTGTTCGGGAACATCATGAGCGGCACGGTGATCGTCGCCATCCTGCTGTCGGTCGCGCCGCTGTTCTTCCCCGTCGTGATGCAGGCGTTCAACCTGCTGATCGGCGTGATCCAGGCCTACATCTTCGCGATTCTCGCGATCGTGTACATCGCGTCGGGCACCACCCGGCAGACGCAGAAGAGCGCCCAGAACGACGAAGGAGGATCCGAATGACCGACGCTTCCCTGATCGCGACCGCCTCGATCCTGATCGCCGGCTTCACGATGGCCATCGGCTCGATCGGTCCGGCGCTGGGCCAGGCGCGCGCGCTGGCGCAGGCGCTGCAGAGCATCGCGCAACAGCCCGACGAGGCGAACACCCTGACGCGCACCCTGTTCGTGGGCTTGGCGATGGTCGAGTCGACCGCGATCTACTGCTTCGTCGTCGCGCTCATCCTGATCTTCGCCAATCCGTTCTGGGACGCCGCCGCGGCAGGCTAGCCGGCCATGACCTTCGACCCGTTCACGCTGATCGCCCAGATCGTCAACTTCGTGATCCTGTTGGCGCTGCTGCGGGTCTTCCTCTACCGCCCCGTCCAGCGCACCATGCAGGCGCGCGAGCGCCGCATCGCTCAGGAGCAGGCGTCCGCCGAGGAGGCCCGCCGCGAGGCGCGCGCCGAGGCCGAGGCGCTCCGCGACGAGCGCAAGGAGCTCGAGCGGAAGCGCCGCGAGCGCCTCGAGGAGATCGAGGAGGAGGCCGAGTCGCTGCGCGAGCGCCGCCTGGAGGCCGTCGAGGAGGAGGCGCAAGAGGCGCGCGAGGCGCACGCGGAGGCGCTCCGCCGCGATCTGCGCGACGCGCGCGAGCGGCTCCGTCGCCGCAGCGCCGAGCTGGTCGTGGACGAGCTTCGACGAGCCCTGTCCGAGCTGGCCGACGCCAGCCTGGAGCGGCAGGCGATCGCCGTGTTCCGTCGGCGCCTGGCAGAGGTCGAGCCGGACACCTTGAGTGCGCTCCGCGGCCGGCTCGAGGGGTCGCCCGCCGTGATCGCGACGGCGTTCGAGCCGTCGGACGACGCTCGCGACGAGGCGACCGCCGCCGTTCGCGAGGCGCTGGACCGGGAGGTCGATCCGAGCTTCGAGGTCGACCCCGACCTGCGTCTGGGCGTCGCGCTCCGGATCGGCGGCCTGGAGGTCGGCTGGTCCGGCCAAGGCTGGGTCGACGAGCTCGAGGCGACGTTCGACGACGTGGTGCGGGAGGTCCGCGGCACCGGCGAGGAGGGCGACGAGGACGGGGCGAGCGGCGACGGCGGCCAGGGCGGCGCCGACCAGGATGAAGAGGACGACGAGGGCGATGCGAGGGAGGGCGAGGGTGAGCGCTGACCCCGTGGGCTCCGAGGCCGAGGCGCGATCGAACGACGCCGGCAGCGTCCTGCTCGACGACCTCGGTACGCTCGAGGCGGCACGGCGCGAGGTCCGACCCGGCCTCCGCGTCGACGAGCTGGGCACGGTCGCGTCCGTGTCGGGCGGGATCGCGGACGTCCGCGGCCTGCCCGGCGTCCAGGTCGACGAGCGGCTCCGCTTCGCCGGTGGCGCGGTCGGCATCGCCAGCGATCTCCGCAGCGACACGGTCGGCGTCGTGCTCCTCGAACGGGTGCAGCGCGTCACCTCGGGGGCCCGCGTCAAGCGGACGCGGCGGGTCGCCGACGTCCCGGTCGGGCCACAGCTGCTGGGCCGCGTCGTGTCGCCGCTGGGCGAGCCCCGCGACGGCGGCGAGCCGCTCCGGGCGGAGCGCCGCCTGCCGATCGAGCGTCCAGCGCCCCCGATCCTGGCGCGCGCGCCCGTCAAGACGCCGCTTCAGACGGGGATCAAGGCGATCGACGCGCTGTTCCCGATCGGCCGCGGGCAGCGCGAGCTGATCCTGGGCGATCGCCAGACCGGCAAGACCAGCGTCGCGCTGGCGAGCGTCCTGGCGCAGCGCGGCACCGGGGTTCGCTGCGTCTGGTGCAGCGTCGGACAGCGCGGGGCGGCGACCGCCCGGCTGGTCGCGACGCTGCGGCGCAGCGGCGCGCTGACGCACACCGCCGTCGTCGTCGCGTCCAGCGAGGACGCCCCCGGCCTGCGCTGGATCGCGCCGTTCGCGGCGATGAGCATCGCGGAGTCGCTGATGGAGGGGGGCGACGACGTCCTGATCGTGTTCGACGACCTCACCCAGCACGCCCGCTCGTACCGCGAGCTGTCGTTGCTGCTGAGGCGGCCGCCGGGTCGCGAAGCGTACCCGGGCGACGTGTTCTACCTGCACGCGCGGCTGCTGGAGCGCGCGACGCAGCTTCGCCCCGATCGTGGCGGCGGGTCGCTGACCGCCCTGCCGATCATCGAGACGCAGGAACAGAACGTCTCGGCGTTCATCCCGACGAACCTGATCTCGATCACCGACGGGCAGCTGCTGCTCTCGCCGCAGCTGGCGGCGCGGGGGGTCCTGCCCGCCGTGGACGTCGGTCGCTCGGTCTCGCGCGTCGGCGGCAAGGCCCAGCTGCCCGCCTACCGGACGGTGGCCGGCCCGCTGCGGCTGGCGTACACGCAGTTCGAGGAGCTCGAACGCTTCGCGCGCTTCGGCGCGGACGTCGACGCGTCCACCCGTCGCACGCTGACCCGCGGTCGGCGCGTGCGTGCCGTGCTGCAGCAGGGGGCGCTCGAGACGATCGGGGTGTGCGAGCAGCTCGCGATCCTGCTCGCGACGGCCGAGGGCGTTCTGGACGACGTTCCCGAGCGGGTGGTGGCCGACGTCGAGCGGGACCTGCGGCGGCTGGTCGGTGACGAGCATCGCGACATCTGCGAGCGGATCGAGCAGGGCGAGAAGCTCGCCGACGACGATCGCGAGACGCTGCTGACGTTGGCGCGCCGCGTCGCCGCCGAGCACGCGCGCCGCGCCGACGAAGCCGGCGCAGGGGGCGACCGGGCCGAGAGCGACCGCGCCGAGAGCGACCGCGCCGAGGCGGCGCCGTGAGCCAGGTCGAGACCGTTCGGCGACAGCTCCACGGCGCCGAGACGCTGCAGACGGTGGTGTCCACGATGAAGACGCTGGCGTCGGTCCGGATCGGGCAGTACCGGCACGCCGTGGAGGCGCTGGACGCCTCCGGACGGACGATCGAGCTGGCGCTGCAGAGCCTGCTGCAGCTGTATCCGGAGCTCCTGGACACCGAGCGGGCCCACCAGAGCGGTCCGGTCGCGGCGGTGGTGTTCGGCTCGGACCGGGGCCTGTGCGGCCCGTTCGCCGAGCGCATCGCACGGCACGCCGACGGGCTCCTGCGCGACCGCACCGAGGAGAGCGGCCCGCCGACGCTGCTGGCCGTAGGTCGGCGCATGGTCGCCAAGCTCCAGGAGATGGGCTGGCCGGTCGAGCGGCAGGTCGATCCTCCCGGCTCGCTGAGCGCGGTGGACGCCGCGGCGCGCGAGGTGCTGGGCTCCCTGGACCGCTGGCGCGACGAGGGGCGAGCCGAGCGCCTGTTCCTGATCCACGCCCGGCCGACCGGTGGCGCCTCGTACGAGGCGTACGCGCTGCAGCTGCTTCCCCTCGACCCGTCGTGGCTGCACGCCCTCCGCGACCGCGACTGGCCGTCCCGTCGCCTGCCGAGCACGCTGGGCGAGGCCCGCCCGCTGCTGCGGGGCGTGATCCGGCAGCTCGTCGCCCATGCGCTGGTGCAGGCGTTCGCCGCGTCGCAGGCCAGCGAGAACGCCGCTCGCCTGGCCGCCATGGAGGCCGCGGAGCGCAACGTCGAGGAGCGCATCGATCAGCTTCGCACCCGCTACCAGGCCGCGCGGCAGTCGGCGATCACCGCAGAGCTGCTCGACATTCAGGCCGCCTACGCGGCCGCCTCCGAGCGAGGTCCCCGCTAGCTGCGGGGTCGTGTCGCCCCCCCACTTGCGCGGTCCCGGGCAGGTCGGCTATGATGCGGCGTTCCGAAGAAGTCGTAAGGCCTTTTCGTAACGGCGGGGGCAAGCATGCTCTCGTGACTCTCGCATGTGCTCGTGAACGCTCCCTTCGGGAAACGGCGGGCAAGTAAGGAAAGACAATGGCAACTGGAAACGTCAAGTGGTTCAGCAACGAAAAGGGCTACGGCTTCATCTCGCCGGACGATGGCGGCAACGATCTGTTCGTGCACTTCAGCGCGATTCAGGGCCAGGGCTACAAGAGCCTGGACGAGGGCGACAAGGTCGAGTTCGACGTCGGTCAGGGCCAGAAGGGCCCGCAGGCGCAGAACGTCTCGATCGTGGAAAAGGCGCCCGGCGGCGGTAGCTCCGGCCGCTACTGAGCCCCACACCCGTACGTACGCGAGCCCCGGCTTTCGCCGGGGCTCGTTCCTTTGGCCGCACGTCGGCCGCTCCCCTCACGTCGCGCAGCACGCCCCTCGGCCTGCTCGCCGTGACGTACGATGACACCGCTCGCTCGAAAATTTCAGTCAATGAGTGCGACTTGGCTGGACGTCGGCAAGCCAGGAAGGACTCACCATGACATTCGATAGCTTCGGACTGGACGCTCGCGTACGCGCCGGCGTCGACACCGCGGGGTACACCACCCCCACGCCCATTCAGCGCAAGGCCCTCCCCGACGCCGTCACCGGCAGGGACGTGCTGGGCCTCGCCCAGACCGGCACCGGCAAGACGGCCGCCTTCGTGCTGCCGCTCCTGAACAAGCTCGTGCACGGCCCCCGCCGCCGCATCCGCGCGTTGGTGGTCGCACCGACCCGCGAGCTCGCCGAGCAGATCCACAACGAGATCCGCACGTTGGGCTCGAAGACGAACCTCCGCTCCGCGACCGTGTACGGCGGCGTCGGCAAGGCGCCGCAGCAGAAGGCGCTTCGCGGCGGCGCCGAGATCATCGTCGCGTGCCCCGGTCGCCTTCTCGACCACCTGCGCTCCGGCGACGGCGACCTGTCCGGCGTCGAGGTGCTGGTCCTGGACGAAGCGGACCACATGTTCGACATGGGATTCCTCCCCGACGTGCGCAAGATCGTGCGGCAGGTGCCCGCGGACGCGCAGCGCCTGCTGTTCTCCGCGACTATGCCCAAGGAGCTCCGGCACCTCGCCGACGAGGTCCTGAACGACCCGTTCGTCGTCGAGATCGCCCGCACCGCCCCGGCGGACACGGTCGAGCACGCGCTCTACCCGGTCGACGCGGATCACAAGACCCGCATGCTCAAGCACCTGCTGGACCGGAGCGAGGTGCGCTCGGCGCTGGTGTTCACCCGCACCAAGCATCGCGCCAAGCGGCTGGCGCAGCAGCTCGACCGCGAAGGTTTCCAGGTGGCGTCCCTGCAGGGGAACCTGTCGCAGGCCCGCCGCCAGAAGGCGCTCGACGGCTTCCGTGACGGCAGCTACGACGTGCTGATCGCGACCGACATCGCCGCCCGCGGCATCGACGTCACGCGCGTCTCGCACGTCATCAACTACGACGTGCCGGACACCGTCGAGGCGTACACGCACCGGCTCGGCCGCACCGGCCGCGCCGACCGCAGCGGCGACGCGGTGACGATGATCACGCGCGAGGACGGCAAGCAGGTCCGCGCCATCGAGGGCGCGCTGAAGATGCGCATCGAGCGGGTCAAGCTCGACGGCTACGGCGCGTTCGACGACGACGCGATGCGCAGCGTCCCCAGTCGCGGCGGTCGCGGCGGCAGCGGCGGCGGTCGCGGCGGCGGGCGCAGCGGCGGCAATCGGGGCAGCGGCGGTCGCGCCGGTGGTCAGAGCCACGGGGGTCGCGGCGGTGGTGGACGGCGCGGAGGTGC
>CAZHCI010000062.1:0-972 GCA_964530905.1 uncultured bacterium | reverse complement strand
AAGCTCGACTGCAACGGCGCGTTCGACGACGACGCTATGCGCAGCGTCCCCAGCCGCGGCGGTCGCTGCGGCATCTGCGGCGGACGTGTCGGAGGCAATCGGGGCGGCGGCGGTCGCGCCGGTGGTCAGAGCCAGGGTGGCCGCGGCGGTGGTGGACGCCGCGGAGGTAGCGCCCCCCGCGCCGGTCAGAACCGCTCGACGAACAACGACTGACGACGACGTTCCGACCGGCTCGCGCCGTACCCTGAGGGGTCACGGCGCGAGCCGTTCTCGTAGGGAAACTCGTAGGGAAAGGGGTCGACCGTGAGCCGAGCCTTCGTCCGAGACGACGCCGACCAGGAGCGCGTGCTGGTCCCGCAGCGGGCCCCGCTCCCGGACGGCGTTCCGAACCTCGTCACGCCCACCGGGCTGGAGGCGCTGCGGCGCGAGCGCGAGGAGCGCGTGCACGAGCGCGAGACGCTCACGGCCGACGCGGGCGCGACCGACCGAGCGCGACGCCTGACCGTGCTGCGCGAGGTACTCGAGCAGCTCGACGAGCGACTGGCCAGCGCACGCATCGTGGCGCCCGCCGAGAGCGGCCAGGACGTCGCGACGCTGGGGGCCACCGTCACCGTCCGGTTCGACGACGACGAGACGTCCGCCTTCCGGATCGTCGGCGTCGACGAGGCCGATCCGCTCGAGGGCCTGGTCGCGTTCACCGCGCCGATCGCGGCCGCCGTGCTGGACCGCCGGGTCGGCGACCGGGTCCGGGCCCGCGTGGCCGGGCACGATCGCAACGGCACGCTCGACGCCGTCCGCTTCGGCGGCTGAGCAACGCGACGCCGAACGCGTCGCCCGTTCAGCCGCGAGCCGCGGCCAGCGCAGAGGACAGGTGCCGCACACGACCGGCCGCGAGGCGTAGAAGCAGGTCTCGGAGGGCGATCGCGGCGTCGGGTCGCTGCTCCGCCAAGGCGCGCCACGACGCCCGGTCCA
>CAZHCI010000061.1:4508-14305 GCA_964530905.1 uncultured bacterium | reverse complement strand
GTCCGAGCGTGGCGGCGGCCAGCACCGCCGACGCGATCGTCTCGCCGCGGCGCGGGAAGACGCGTTGCAGCCAGGCCAGACCGGTCGGGAAGATCGGCGCGAAGGCGAGGCCCACCACCGGATAGGCGAACGGCGCCAGCGGGGCGTGGTGCGTCACGAGCAGCGCGACGAACGCCAGCGAGGTCGCGCCCAGCACCATCGTGGCGGGCCGGACGCGGGCGCTGAGCGGCGTCGCCAGCAATCGCCCGACCGTCAGCGCCGCCCAGTACAGGCTGGCGTTCAGCGCCGCGGTGCGTTCCCCCAGCAGCGGCGCGAGGTGCACCGTCTCCCAGCTCCCCACGCCGACCTCGCCGGTCACGTAGAGGAAGTACATGGCCACGAAGCCGCCCGCCGCGACCCACGGCACGCCGGCCGCGGCGGACGGGCCGGGCCGGCCCGGCTCGGCCAGCCGCGCCGAGAGGAGCGCCAGCCCGGCCGTGGCCACCGCCACGCCGATCATCGGCCAGCGAAGCGTGCCGCCGGCCACCGCGACGGCGGCCGGGCCGGCGACGGCGCCGACCCCGAACATGGCGTTCAGGAGGTTCAGGGCGGGCGCGGCGTTCGGCGCGAACGACCGCGCGACCAGCAGGTTCAGCGCCACGTCGACCAGGCCGAACCCCAGACCCCCGAGCCCGGCGCCCACCAGCACCCACGGCCAGCTGGGCGCCCACGCCACCACGGCCGAGCCGGCCGCCATGCCGGCCGAGCCCGCCAGCAACGGCCAGCGATAGCCGATACGGACCAGCAGCGGTCCCGCGATGGCGATGGTGACGAAGCTGCCGGCGAAGTGGAGCGCGACGGTCTGACCGACCAGCTCCAGGCCCACGTCGAAACGCCGCGCCAACGACGGGAACGCGGGTCCGTACATCGACTGGATCGCGCCCAGCACGAAGAACCCGAGGAACCCGGCGAGCAGCAGGCGGCGGCGGTCGACATCGCGGAGAACGGCGCGCACGGAGGTCGAGGGTACCGCGCCTGGCGACGCGGGAGGCCCGGCCCGGTCGGCTATACTCGGCGTCCGTGCATGCAGGAGGCCTCCATGACCGATGACGCCCGCTCCCCCACGCCGGCCGAGCCGTTGCCCCGCACCGCGGCGCAACGCGAGCAGGCCGCCTGGATCGACGATCTCCGCCGCGGCTACCTGGCGTTCTTCGAAGAGAAGGGCCACCTCCGGCGCCCCTCCGCCCCGGTGCGGAGCGACGACCCCACGCTGATGTTCACCTCGGCGGGCATGGTCCAGTTCAAGCCGTACTTCCTGGGCGCCACCCCCAAGTTCGCCGGGGTCCCGGGCGTCCACCACCGCGTCACGACCGCGCAGAAGTGCCTCCGCATCAACGACATCGAGAACGTCGGGCGCACGCTGCGGCACCACTCGTTCTTCGAGATGCTGGGGAACTTCAGCTTCGGCGACTACTTCAAGCGCGAGGCCGCGCAGTGGGCGTGGGAGTACATGGTCGAGCGGCTGGGCTTCGACCCGGAGCGCCTGTACGTCACGATCTACCTCGACGACGACCAGGCGGACGAGGTGTGGCGGAACGACGTGGGCGTTCCCGCGGAGCGGATCAGCCGCTGGGACGAGGACGAGAACTTCTGGCCCGCGAACGCCGTCAGCGCCGGCCCCAACGGACCGTGCGGGCCGTGCTCGGAGATCTTCTTCGATCGCGGGCCCGAGTACGGAACGCCGGACGAGGACGGCCCGAACACCGGCAGCGGCGACCGCTTCATCGAGATCTGGAACCTCGTGTTCACGCAGTTCGACCGCCAGCCCGACGGCTCGCTCGATCCGTTGCCGCAGGAGAACATCGACACCGGCCTGGGGTTCGAGCGCCTCGTGGCCGTCATGCTCGGGGCCGAGGACGCCTACGCCACCGAGCTGTTCCAGCCCACCATCCGCGAGGTCGTGCGCCGTTCCGGCGTGCCGTACGACGGGGTCCCGAGCACCTCGCACCGGGTCATCGCCGACCACCTCCGCGCGGTCGCGTTCGCGGTCGCCGACGGGGTGCTGCCGGCCAACGACGGCGCGGGCTACGTGATCAAGATGCTGCTCCGCCGCGCCAGCCGTCACGCCTGGCTGTTGGGCCTGAAGGAGCCGGTGCTGCACGCGCTGATCCCCGCCGTCGTGCAGGCGATGGGGAGCGCGTACCCGGAGCTGGCCGACGGCCAGGAGCGGATCGAGGCGATCGTGCGCGGCGAGGAGGAGCAGTTCCTCCGCACGCTCGAGGCCGGGATCCAGCGGGTGAGGACGGTCCTCGACGAGCTCGAGGGCGAGGTGCTGCCCGGCGACGTCGCGTTCGACCTGTGGCAGACGCACGGCTTCCCGCTGGACCTGACCCGCGACTTCGCCGCCGAGCGCGGCGTGTCGGTGGACGCGGACGGCTACCGCGCCGCGCGCGAGCGTGCGCGCGAGCGCTCCAGGGGCGCGAAGGAGGCCGGAGCGCTGTTCGCCGCCCAGGGCGACACGATGGGCCGCATCGCCGAGCGCGCCGGCGAGACCGAGTTCCTCGGCTACCACGCCGATCGCGCCGAGGCGCGCGTCGTCGCCGTGCTGGAGGGCGACGACGAGATCGACACGCTGGGCGAGGGCCGCCGGGCGACCGTGATCCTGGACCGCACGCCGTTCTATCCGGAGGGCGGCGGGCAGATCGGCGACGTGGGCAAGCTGGTCTGGGAGGGGGGCGCCGCGACGGTGCGAGGCACGCGCCGCAGCCCCCAGGGGCTGATCGTGCACGAGGCCGAGGTGGTGCGCGGCACGCTGCGCGCCGGCGCCGGCGTGGACGCCCAGGTCGACCCGCAGCGGACCGAGACCGAGAAGCACCACAGCGCGACCCACCTGCTGCACGCCGCGCTTCGCGCCGTGGTCGGCACGCACGTCGCGCAGGCCGGCTCGCTGGTCGCCCCGGATCGGCTCCGCTTCGACGTGTCGCACCCCGCGGCGCTGGGCGGCGACGAGCTGGCGCGGGTCGAGACGCTCGTGAACCGCTGGATCCAGGCCGACCTGAGCGTCGCCTGGCGCGAGGTTCCCATCGCCGAGGCCCGCACGGCGGGCGCGATGATGCTGTTCGGCGAGAAGTACGGCGAGTCGGTGCGGATGGTCACGATGGGGCGCGACGCGGACCACGACGCGGCGATGGGCGGGCCGGCGGGGCAGGCGGTCTCGGTCGAGCTGTGCGGGGGCACGCACGTCGACCGGACGGGCCAGATCGGCGTGTTCCTGATCACCGGCGAGGAGGCGGTCTCGGCCGGCGTGCGGCGCATCACGGCGCTGGCCGGCCAGGCCGCCCTGGCCCACGTGCGCGAGCTGCGCGAGCGCGAGTCGCGCCTGGCCGGCGAGCTGGGCGGCCGTCCGGGCGAGCTCGAGGCGCGCGTCGCCAAGCTGCAGGACGACCTGAAGTCGGTCCGGAGCGAGCTGGCCACGCTTCGCGAGAAGCTCGCCGAGGCACGTACCGGCGCCGGACGGGGAATCGAGGGTCGCGAGGTGCCCGGCGTGGGCACCGTGATCGTGGTCGAGATCGACGGGCTGGACGCCGGCAGCCTCCGGAACGCCGCCGACACGGCGCTGAGCCGCTCGAAGGCCGACGTCGTCGTTCTCGGCAGCGGCGCCTCGCTGGTCGTGAAGGTGGGCGAGGCGGCCCGCGCCGCCGGCGTGAAGGCCGGCGACCTGGCGCGCGCGCTGGCGAAGCGGGCCGGCGGCGGCGGCGGGGGCCGGCCGGACATGGCGCAGGCTGGGGCCAAGGACGCGGCGGCGCTGACGGCGGTGCTGGCCGAGCTGCAGAGCGGCGCGCTGGACGCCGAGCTGTTCGGCGCCTGAGCTCGTGGCCGAGACCGTGCTGGCCCTCGACGTCGGCGAAGCGCGGATCGGCGTCGCCCGGGCGGAGGTCGGCATGAGCCTCGCCTTCGGGCGGGGCGCGATCCGGCGTGGCCGGCAGGCCGAGGACGTCGCCCTCGTCGCGCGCCTGGCGCGCGACGAGGGCGCAGGCCGCATCGTGGTCGGCCTGCCGACCCGCACCGACGGCCGCGACTCGAAGCAGACGCAGCGCGTTCGCGCCTTCGCCCGCGCACTGCAGGACGCCGGGCTGAGCGTCGAGTACGAGGACGAGCGGTTCACGACCCGCATCGCCGAGCGCCAGCTGGCCGGCGGGCCGCTACCGGCCGGCAAGCGTCGCGAGAAGGGACGCGTGGACGAGGCGTCCGCGATCCTGATCCTCGAGAGCTGGCTCCGGCGCAGGCAGGCGGCCGGCGAGAACGGACGTGACGACGGGGGCGAGGGGGCGCCGTGAGCGACGGGCGCTCCCCCGGCGCGCGCTCCCCCGGCGCGCGGCATCGCGGCCGCAGCGTCGTTCGCGTACTGGGCGGCCTGGCGATCGGCGCCGTGCTGGCGCTGGCGGCCGGGGCGATCTGGCTCTGGACGCAGCTCGAGCCGCCGGACCCCGGCAGCGCCACGACGCAGGTGTTCGAGGTCCAGCCGGGCTGGGGCGCCGCCCGCATCACGGCCGAGCTCGAAGCGGACGGCCTGATCCGCGACGCTCGCGCCTTCTCGATCTGGCTCCGGCTGCGCGACCTGGACCGCGGCGTCGGCGAAGGGCTGTACGACCTCTCCCCCGCCATGACGGCGACGGAGGTAGCGGAGCGCCTCGCGGCGGGCGGGCGGCCGCGCACCGCGACCGTGCTGATCCCCGAAGGCTGGCGCGCGCGCGACGTCGTGACCCGCCTGGACGCGCTCGGGATCGCGGACGCGGAAGCGGCGCAGGCGACGGTCTCCGATCCGGGGGAGCTGGCGCCGTCCTGGCTGCCCCCCGGCGCCGGCCTGGAGGGGTACCTGTTCCCCGACACGTACGAGCTGCGACTGGACGTCGGGGCGGAGGTGGCGCTGGCGACGCCGGTGCGCGCCTTCGAGCGCCGGATCGCCCCCGCCTACGCGGAGCGCGTGGAGCAGGCGGGCCTGTCGCTGCACGGCTGGACGATCCTGGCCAGCATGGTGCAGGCCGAGGCGGCCGGGCCGGAGGAGATGCCGATCATCGCCGGCGTGTTCCTGAACCGGCTGGATCTGGGCATGCCGCTCCAGTCCGACCCGACCGTGGCGTACGGCCTGGACAAGCGCCTGCCGGAGCTGTCCGCGATCGACGGCGACATGCAGGTCGATCATGCGTGGAACACCTACACCCGCCCGGGGCTCCCCTTCGGCCCGATCGGGAATCCCGGCCTGGACGCGCTCGAGGCGGTGCTGACGCCCGATCGCACGCGGGCCGACGGCCGCTCCTGGCTGTACTTCCTCCACGGCGTCGACGACGGTGTCCCGGTGTTCCGCCCGAACGTCGACCTGGCCGCGCACGAACGGGACATCGACCGCTTCCTCAGGTGAGGACCGCTCGGCGCGAGCGGCCCCCGGCCACGCGAACGTGCGTGGTATGTTCCCGCACATGTCCTCGGTCCAGGAGCACCGCTCGCGACGGGATCGCGGGCCTTCACCGCGAGGAGCGTGAGCCTGTGCGGTTCCTTCTGTCGCTGTCCAAGGGGATCGACGATGTCACGACGCTGATCGGCAAGGTCGCCTGGTGGCTGACGCTGGTGATGGTGCTCATCGGCGTCACGAACGTCGTGACTCGCTACGTCGGGCGCACCATCGGCGTCTCGCTGGGCGGCACGGAGTACATCGTGCTGCAGACCTACGCGTACAACCTGGTGTTCCTGCTCGGAGCGGCGTACGTGCTGCGCATGGACGGGCACGTGCGGGTCGACATCGTGTTCAGCGCGCTCTCGTATCGGGCACGCGCCTGGGTCGACGTGTTCGGCACGCTGGTGTTCCTGATCCCGTTCTCGCTGATGGGCCTCTACCTCTCGAACCGCTACGTCGAGACCTCCTGGCGACAGCGCGAGGTGAACTTCAACGCCGGCGGCATCCCGATCTACCCGATCAAGACCGTCATCGTGATCGCCTTCGCGCTGCTTCTGGTGCAAGCGCTGAGCGAGCTGATCAAGAACACCGCGTTCCTCGCCGGCCGACCGCACTCGCGCTCGTTGCACGACGTGCGTCCCTCCGTCGAGTCGTACGGCGGGCCGCAGACGTTGTTCGACGCGGCGCCCACGCCGGACGACGAGGCGTCCTGATGGAGTACGTCTCGCTCTGGATGTTCGCCGCCGCCATCGGCCTGCTGCTGATCGGCTTCCCCGTGGCGTTCAGCTTGGGCGGCACGGCGGTGCTGTTCACGGTGTTCACCAGCGACCTGCTTCCCTGGCTGCCGTGGGAGCCGCTGTTCCGCTTCGCCCGGCTGACGATCCTGCCTCAGCGGATGTTCGGGACGATCATGGAGAACTACACGCTGGTGGCGGTGCCGTTCTTCGTTTTCATGGGCGTGATGCTCGAGAAGTCCGGCTTGGCCGAGGAGCTGCTCGAGACGATGGGCGCGCTGTTCGGCACGCTGCGCGGCGGCCTCGCGATCAGCGTCGTGGTGGTCGGCGCGCTGCTGGCCGCGTCCACCGGCGTGGTGGGCGCCTCGGTGGTGACGATGGGCGTGCTGGCGCTCCCGGTGATGCTCAAGTTCCACTACGACAAGCCGCTCGCGACCGGGGTGGTGGCCTCCTCGGGAACGCTGGGGCAGATCATCCCGCCCTCGATCGTGCTCGTCATCCTGGGCGATCAGATCGGCGTGTCGGTCGGCACGCTGTTCCTGGGCGCGCTGGTGCCCGGCCTGCTGCTCTCGGGACTGTTCATGTTGTGGGTGATCTTCGTCGCTTGGCGCTGGCCGGAGAAGGCGCCGGCCCTTCCGCCCGAAGCCCGCTCGCTCCACGGGACGGCGTTGGCGCTCAAGGTGGTCCGCAGCCTGATCCCGCCGCTGTTCCTGATCCTGGTCGTGCTCGGCACGATCTTCTTCGGCATCGCCACGCCGACCGAGGCGGGCGCGATGGGCGCGATCGGCGCGATGCTGCTCGCAGCCATCAACCGCCGGCTGAACCTGCGCGCCCTGACCCAGACGATGGATCAGACCGTGAAGCTCACGAGCATGGTGTTCATGATCCTCGTCGGCGCCACCGCGTTCAGCATGGTGTTCACCGCGCTCCGCGGCGACCAGCTGGTGGACTCGTTCCTGCTGAACCTGCCGGGCGGGCAGTGGGGGTTTCTGTTCTTCACGATGCTGGTGATCTTCGCGCTGGGGTTCTTCATCGACTTCATCGAGATCACCTTCATCGTCGTGCCGTTCGTGGCGCCGATCGCGCTGGTCTGGTTCGGGCCGGAGATGATGGCGTGGTTCGGCGTCGTCGTCGCGATGAACCTGCAGGCGTCGTTCCTGACGCCGCCGTTCGGCTTCGCGCTGTTCTACCTCAAGGGCGTCGCCCCGCCCGGCGTGAAGACGCAGCACATCTACGCCGGGATCGTCCCGTTCATCGCGCTTCAGCTCGTCGCGCTGCTGCTGATCATCGTGTTCCCGCAGCTCGTGAACTGGCTGCCAGGCATCGCGAACGCGGGCTGAGCGCCGGCCGACCGCGAGCGGAGACGCGGCCGACGGTCGCTCCGAGCCCTACGTGCGGGCCCGCGCTTCCGCGGGGGCCCGCCGTGGTCCTTCGTCCGGGCCGGGGCCGTCCGCCGAACGGGGCGGGCCGGATCCGACGGGCGACCGGTCAGTCGTCGCCGTGGATGAAGCTCGCGTACGCGTAGGCGCTCTGCTGCTCCCAGTCGCGCGCGCCTTCGAGGAACGCGTTGTAGTTCTCGAGCACGCGCCCGTACAGCTCGTTCCCCTCGGCGTTCACGGCGTGGATCTCGGCCGTCGCCTCGCGCAGCGCCTGGAGGATCTCGTCGCTCAGGGTCCGGACCTGCGTGCCACCCGCGACCATGCGCGCCAGGGCCGCCGCGTTCTTCGCGAGGTACTCGGCCAGCATCTGCTGGTTGGCCCGGGCGGCCGCCGACTTGAACGCCTCCTGGATGTCCACGGGCAGGTCGTCGTACTGGCTGCGGTTCATGTAGACCGCCAGCGACGCGCCGGGCTCGGCCCAGCTGGGCAGGTAGTAGTACGTCGCCGCGTTGTTCAGGCCCAGGATCTCGTCGTCGTACGGACCCACCCAGTCGGCGGCGTCGATCACGCCGGTGTCCAGCGAGATGAACACCTCGCCGCCGGGGATGTTCTGCACGTTCGCGCCGATCCGGCTGAGCGCCTGGCCGCCGAACCCGGGCAGCCGGATGGTGAGGCCCTGCAGGTCTTCGACGGTCTCGATCTCGCGCTTGAACCAGCCGCTGGTCTGCGGACCGGTGTTGCCCGCGGGGTACATGATCACGTCGTCGGGCGTCGTGAGCTCGTCCGAGAGCGCCTGGCCGTCGCCGGCGTTCATCCACGCGTCGAACTGCGCGGCGTCCATGCCGAACGGCACCGCGGTGAAGAAGGCGTGGACGGGGTTCTTGCCGTAGAAGTAGTACGGAGCGGCGTGCCCCATCGCGAACGCGCCGGACGACACCGCGTCGTACACCTCGAACGCCCCCACCTGCGCGCCCGCGGGATAGACGTTGACCTCGACGTCGCCGTTCGTCATCTCGTTCAGGTACCGCGCGGTGTTCTCCGCGCCGCCGTAGATCGCGTCGAGCGCGGTCGGCCACGACGTCACCATGTCGAACCGGTAGGTCGCGGCCTGGGCGTTGGCGAACATGAGCGGAGACAGACCCGCCCCGACGGTCGCGACACCGGCCTTCTTCAAGAAATCACGGCGCTTCATACGAGTACCTCCCTGGCGAGAACGACGAGTTGGGGACCTGGTCGAGCATACATGGGAGAAATGTCCCGCGCAATGCGTCGCGCAATGTTTGTAGAAGCGCCTCGAGCGAAGCCCCCCGGCGCATCGCGTTTTCGGCATCCTGGCCAGCTCCCTGCGCATTGCGAGCGCCTGACATCGGGATGCTACGCTTCCTCCGGCGCATTCGAGCGCCGCTCAGGCCATCCGGTCTCCTAGGAGGATTCCACGTGAAGCAGTTCCTCGCGAAGCTCATGGTCGTGGCGCTCGTCGTCACGCTCGTTCCGTTCGTCGCGTCCGCCCAGGACGGCGACGTGCCCACCGAGCTGGTGCTCGGCATGGTTCCCAGCCGCGAGGCGGGCGCGATCGCCGACTCGCTCGAGCCGCTCGCCGACCTCCTCTCGGAGCGGCTGCTGATCCCGGTCGAGACGTTCATCTCCACGAACTACGTCGGCCTGGTCGAGGCGATGGGCAACGGCCGCGTCGACATCGGCTTCTTCGGCCCGTCGGCGATGGTCCAGGCCATCGACCGCTACGACGCCGTGCCGATCACCGCGTCGGTCCGCTACGGCTCGTCGACGTACAAGACCCAGTTCAACGTGCGCTGCGACGGCCCGATCGAGACGTACGACGACTTCCGCGGCGCCAGCATCGCGTTCGTCGACCCGGGCTCGGCCTCCGGCTACCAGTTCCCCTACGTGTTCCTCAAGAACCAGTACGGCGTCGATGCGAACGAGGACATGTCGACCGTGTTCGCGGGCAGCCACGACGCCGCCGCGCTGGCCGTGTACAACGGCGACGTCGACATCGCCACGAGCTTCAACGACGTCCGCGAGGACCTGCAGGGCGAGTACCCGGACATCATGGAGCAGGTGTGCGTGATGGGCTACACCGGCGACATCCCGAACGACGGACAGGTCGTCCGTGCCGGGCTGGACAGCGACCTCGCCGCGCAGATCCAGCAGGCGCTGATCGAGATCGCCGAGACCGACGAGGGCAACGCGCTCGTGAACGAGCTGTTCAACGTCACCGCGTTCGATCCCGTC
>CAZHCI010000061.1:0-4408 GCA_964530905.1 uncultured bacterium | reverse complement strand
TCGGAGTCGGCGCGCCAGCGGGCGCCGGCCGTCGGTGCGACTCGGATACACTTCGCGGCAGGAGCCCCGCAATGATCGAATTTCGCGACCTCGAAGTCACCTACCCGAACGGGTTCAAGGCCCTGAAAGGGATCGACCTGACGATCCCCAAGGGGCAGTTCGTCGTGATCGTGGGCCTGTCCGGTGCCGGCAAGTCGACGCTGATCCGGACGGTGAACCACCTCGTCCCTCCCTCGAAGGGCGACGTCGTGATCGACGGTCGCTCGGTCGGCGGCGCCACGCGTGGCGAGCTGCGCCGCATCCGCTCGAAGATCGGCATGATCTTCCAGACGTTCAACCTCGTCAAGCGGTCGTCCGTGCTTCGCAACGTCCTGGCGGGACGCCTGGGGCACGTCTCGCCGCTGCGCGGCCTGCTGGGCCTGTTCTCGAAGCACGACCTGGGGCTGGCCCACGAGTCGCTGCGCCGCGTCGGCATCCCCGAGAAGGCGTGGCAGCGGGCGGACGCGCTCTCGGGCGGGCAGCAGCAGCGCGTCGGCATCGCCCGGGCGCTGGCGCAGCAGCCCGAGGTGATGCTGGCGGACGAGCCGGTCGCGAGCCTCGATCCTCCCACCAGCCACGCGGTGTTGAGCGACCTGAAGCGGATCTCGCGCGAGGACGGCATCACCACCCTCGTGAACCTGCACTTCATCGACATGGCGCGCGAGTACGCCGACCGGATCGTCGGGATGCGCGACGGCGTGATCGTGTTCGACGGCACGCCGGACCAGGCGACCGACCAAGCGTTCGAGGACATCTACGGACGCCCGATCGACGTCGAGAAGGACCTCCGCGGTGCGGCCTGAGCCGGCGACGGCCACTCAGGTCCCCGAGCGGCCCGCCGGCCAGCGCAAGGTCGCTGCCGCCACCCTGGCGACGTTCGTCGCGCTGTTCCTCGTCTCGGCCTGGCAGACCGGCTTCTCGGTCGGCGACCTGGCGACGGGCGCCGGCGACTTCGTCCGCTTCTTCGGCCGGATGGTTCCCGACTGGAGCTACCTTCCGCGGGTCTGGGGACCGATCCTCGAGACGCTCCAGATCGCGTACCTCGGCACGCTGTTCGGCACCGCGCTGGCGCTGCCGCTGCTGTTCCTCGCCTCGTCCAACACCACCACCGACCGGATCACGCTGGCGGTCTCGCGCTCGGTCCTGACGATCCTGCGCTCGATTCCCGACCTGCTGTACGCCGCCTTGCTGGCGCCCATCCTGGCGATCGGTCCCCTTCCCGGCGTGGTCGCGCTGACGCTGTTCAGCATGGCGGTCCTCGCCAAGCTGGGCTCGGAGACGGTCGAGGCCGCCGACCCCGGCCCGATGGAGGCCGTGCGCGCGACCGGCGCGGGACGCAACCGCGTGATCGTGTACGCCGTCGTCCCGCAGGTCGCGGCCACCATGACGAGCTACATCCTCTACGTCTTCGAGATCAACGTCCGGGCCTCGGTCATCATCGGCCTCGTCGGCGCGGGCGGGATCGGCCAAGACCTCCTGGCCCGCCTGAACTTCTTCGCGTACGGCGACGTGTCCACCATCATCGTGGTGATCTTCGTCCTCGTCCTGGCCATCGACGCGCTGTCGGTGTGGGCACGATCGAAGCTGATCTGATGCGCGACGCCTCCCCCGCCGGCGCGTCCCCCGCCGCCCAGGTCCCCACCGCGCCGCCGCAGGTGCGCCGCGCGAACCTGGCGCGCGCCGGACTGGTCGTGACGATCGTCGTGCTGGCCGTGGTCACGGTGATCACGCTGGACCTGCCGTCGCTCGAGCGCGTGGCGCGCGGCCTGCGGAACAACGCCGTTCCCCTGCTGCGCGGATTCGTTCAGCCCCGCTGGGAGATCGCGCCGCTGGCGTTCTCGTCGATGGCCGAGACGTTCTTCATGGCGGTCATCGGCACCACGATCGGCGCCATCCTCGCCTTTCCGCTCTCCTTCCTCGCCGCCGGCAACCTGCTGGGAGGCACGCGCTTCGCGGTTCCCGGCAAGACCTTGCTGGTCGCGATCCGGACGTTCCCCGAGATCCTGCTGGCGATCATCTTCGTCGCCGCGACCGGGCCCGGTCCGACCGCCGGCATCATGGCGATGGGGATCCATTCGATCGGCTTCCTGGGCAAGATCTTCGCCGACGTGATCGAGGGGATCGACCCCGGACCGAACGAGGCGATCCGTGCCGCCGGCGGCGGCGCGCTCCAGGTGTTCGTGTGGAGCGTGGTCCCGCAGGTGCTTCCCGAGTTCGCGTCCAACGTGCTGTACCGCTTCGAGATCAACCTCCGCGCCGCCACGGTGCTGGGCCTGGTGGGGGCGGGCGGCATCGGCCTGCCGCTGATCCAGCGCCTGCAGTTCCGGCGCTGGGAGGAGGTGTCGATGCTCCTGATCGTGATCATCGCGTTCGTGATCATTGTCGACGCGCTGTCGGGCCGGATCCGTCGCCGCCTGGTCTGAGGCGCACGATGCGGGGTCGCCGACATCGCGACCGACGCGGGTCGCCTACAGTCGCCGCATGCGTGCCTCGCTTCTGCTCCTGACCACCGTGCTCCTGACGACCGCGCTCCTGCTCGCCGGCAGCGCCCACGCCCAGCAGTGGGCGGGCGTGCGCTCCGGCTATCCGCTGGGCGTGACGGTCCACTACGGAACGCCGCTCGACGCCTTCGACCTGCGGGTCTCGGGGCGCGTCGTCGCCGACGGAGGGAACGTCCGCGTCGGCGTCGGCCTCGACGCGCTGACGGCGTTCGCCGCCGAGGGCCCGCTGACCGCCTACTACGGTGCCGGCCCGGCGCTGGACATCGGAGGCGACGACCTCGTGCTGGACGTGCACGCCCTGCTGGGCGGCGAGCTCCGCTTCAGCGACGTCCGGCTCGATCGGCTGGGGCTGTTCCTGGAGGGAACCGTCGGCGGCCGGATCAGCTTGGGCGGCGTGAGCGCCAACACCCGCCTGCCTGCGATCGGCGCGGCGCTCGGGGTGAACTGGCACTTCTGAGCCGCCCGCGCGGCGCCGCGCCCTGGACCGGGACGGCGCTCATCCGGCCGCGTCGGCCACGATCCTCAGTCCGTGCAGCGTGAGGAGCGGATCGACGACCTCGATCCGCTTCGCGTGCGGTCCCACCACCTCGGCGAAGCCTCCGGTCGCGACGACCCGGACGCGTCCGTGCTCGCCGATCTCCTCGCGTGCCTCGCGCTCGATGCGGCCCACCATGCCGTCCACCATCTCGGCGTAGCCGAACACCAGGCCGGATCGCAGCGCGTCGACGGTGTTGCGCCCCACGGCGCGCTCGGGCGCGGTGAGCTCCACCCGGGGCAGCTTGGCGGCGCGGTGGAACAGCGCCTCGGCGGCGATCATCGGGCCGGGCGCAAGCGCCACGCCCAGCAGCCGGTTCGGGCGCACGATCAGGTCGAAGTTCGCGGCCGTTCCGAAATCGACGGCGATGACGGCGTCGCCCTCGTAGCGCAGCGCCGCGACCGCGTTCACGAGTCGGTCCGCGCCGACCTCGGAGGGACGCTCCGTCTCGATCCGCAGCAGCGAGGCGACCCGCTCGTGGGTCACGACCGTGGTCGGGGCCGAGAAGCGGCGGCGCAGCGCCTGGGCGATCTCGCGATCGGCGGGCGGCACGACGGACGACACGATCGCCCGGTCGGGCGCCTCGACCACGTCGAGCGCCAGGAGGTTCGCGAGGAGCACGGCGTACTGGTCCGCCATCCGGCGGGCGTCGGTCGAGATGCGCCAGTGCGCGACCAGCGCATCGCCCCGGAACAGGCCCAGAACGGTGCTCGTGTTGCCGACGTCGACGGCGAGCAGCATGGCGCCAGCGTACCGCGGGGCTCGCGATAGACTCGCGCATGACCATCCGATCGGACCGCTGGATTCGCGAGCGCGCCCGCGAGGGCATGATCGATCCGTTCGTCGAGCACCTCGAGCGCGAAGGGGTGATCAGCTACGGCCTCTCGAGCTTCGGCTACGACCTGCGCGCCGCGCCCGAGTGGCGCGTGTTCGTCAACGCGTTCAACACCGTGGTCGACCCCAAGGCGTTCGATCCCGCCAGCTTCGTCGAGGTGGACGCGGACACCTGCATCATCCCTCCGAACTCGTTCGTGCTGACCCGCTCGGTCGAGTACCTCAAGATCCCCGACGACGTGCTGGTCGTCGCGCTGGGCAAGTCGTCGTACGCGCGGACCGGGATCGTCGCGAACGTCACGCCGCTCGAGCCGGGCTGGGAGGGCCACGTGACCTTGGAGCTGTCGAACACGACGCCGCTGCCGGCCAAGGTGTACGCGAACGAGGGCATCGTGCAGCTCCTGTTCTTCCAGGGCGACGAGCGGCCCGAGACGACGTACGCCGATCGGAAGGGCAAGTACATGGGCCAGCGCGGGGTGACGTTGCCGAAGCTGTGAGG
>CAZHCI010000060.1:9072-14437 GCA_964530905.1 uncultured bacterium | reverse complement strand
GCCTACTACGCGCCGTTCCGGGAGCTCACCACGCCCGACGGCCGCAACGTCAAGGCCGCGTACGTCTTCACCCAGCTCGTCGTCAGCCTGCTGAACAAGGATCCCGACTTCTTCGCCGTCGCGTTCGACGTCAGCGACGAGACGACGTTCCGCAAGGACGAGTACGACGCGTACAAGGAGCACCGCGACAAGGCGCCCGAGGATCTCGGGACGCAGATGGCCATGGTGCGCGAGATCCTCGACCGGATGGGCGTCGTGACGCTGGAGCGCGAGGGGTTCGAGGCGGACGACCTGATCGCCACCATCGCCGCCGAGCTGCCGGACGACGTCGAGCTGCGCATCGTCAGCAAGGACAAGGACCTGCACCAGATCCTGACCGACCGCGTCGCGCTGTACGACCCGAAGGACGGCTCGCTGCTTCACGGTCCCGACCTGCTCGAGGCCAAGGGCTACACGCCCGAGCAGGCGGTCGAGGTCCAGACGCTGGTCGGCGACCCGACGGACAACATTCCCGGCGTCCCCGGAATCGGCGTCAAGACCGCCGCCAAGCTGATCCGCGAGTACGGCACGGCCGAGGCGGTGCTGCGGCACGCCGACGAGCAGACGCCCAAGCGTCGCGAGAACCTGCTGGCGTCCGCCGAGCTGCTTCCCGTCACCCGGCGCCTGGTGACGCTCCGCGACGACGTGCCGCTGGAGTTCGACCTCGAGGCGTGCCGCACGCCCGAGCCGCGCCGCGAGGACGTCCGCGAGGTGTTCGAGGACCTCGGCTTCCGGACGTTGCTGGAGCAGCTGCCCGGATCCGGGGCGGCCCGTCCGTCGTCCGGGGGCGGCTCGTCCGGGGGCGCCTCCTCCGGCCAGGCGAACGGCCACCTCTTCCCCCCCGAGGAGGGCGACGCCGAGAACGACGCAGAGAACGACGCACCGGAGGACGATGCGCAGGGAGCGCACCTTCGCGACGCCGACTACCGGCTGGTCACCGACCTGGCCGGCCTCGAGGCGCTGCTCCAGAGCGTGGACGGCGCGCCGGCGGTCGCGATCGACACCGAGACCACCAGCCTGCGCGCGCACGACGCGGAGCTGATCGGGATCTCGCTGGCGATCCGACCGGGCGCCGCCTGGTACGTCCCGGTGCGGTGCGACGACCGCGAGGTCCTGCCCGCGGAGACGGTCCTGAAGGCGCTCGCGCCGCTGCTCGAGAGCGAGCGGGTCGTCAAGGTCGGGCAGAACCTGAAGTACGACCTGCAGGTGCTCTGGAACGCGGGCGCCCGGGTCGAGGGACCGATCTTCGACACGATGATCGTTGCCGCCCTGCTCCGGCCCGAGCGGCGCGGGAACGGCCTGGACGCCCTGGCCAAGGACCTGCTGGGGCTCGCCCTGATCCCGACGTCCGAGCTGATCGGCAAGGGCAAGAACCAGAAGACGATGCTGGACGTGCCGCTGGACCGCCTGGCCGAGTACGCCGCCGAGGACGCCGACGCCACCTGGCGTCTGTACGAGCTGCTCCGCGCCGAGCTGGACGAGGCGCCCGCCGACCTGCGGCGCCTGGCCGAGGAGGTCGAGCTCCCGCTGGTCCGCGTGCTGGCCAGGATGGAGGCCCGCGGCGTCAAGCTGGACCTGGGCCTGCTGGCCGAGACGGCGGAACGGCTGGAGGCGCGCATTGCGCAGCTCCGCACCGAGATCCAGGTCGCGGCCGACCGGACGTTCAACCCCGACAGCCCGGCGCAGCTGGGCGAGGTGCTGTTCGACCACCTGGGCATGCGCGTCGTGAAGCGCACGAAGACCAGCCGCAGCACCGATGCCGGCGTGCTCGAGACGCTGGCCGCCGAGACCGAGCATCCGCTGCCGGCGCTGGTGCTCGAGTACCGCGAGCTGACCAAGCTGCTCGGCACGTACCTCGCGCCGCTGCCCGGCTACGTGAGTCCCCGCGACGGACGCCTGCACGCCAGCTTCCACCAGGTGGGGGCCGCCACCGGCCGGCTGTCCAGCTCGGACCCGAACATCCAGAACATCCCGGTCCGGACCGAGACCGGCCGCCTGATCCGGCGCGCGTTCACCGCCAGCGCGCCCGACCGGCGGCTGTTGACGGCCGACTACAGCCAGGTCGAGCTGCGGATGCTGGCCCACCTGTCGGGCGATGCCGAGATGACGCGGGCGTTCGAGGCGGGGCTCGACATTCACGCGTTCGTGGCCAGTCAGGTGTACGCCGTCGACCTGGCCGACGTCACGCCCGAGCAGCGCCGGGTCGCGAAGACCGTGAACTTCGGCATCGTGTACGGGCAGACGGCGTTCGGCCTGGCCCGCACGCTGCGCATTCCGCAGGGCGACGCCGCGGCGTTCATCGAGGCGTACAAGGAGCGCTACCTCGGGATCGACCGCTTCCTGGGCCAGTGCATCGCGTTCGCCGAGGAGCACGGCTACGTCGCCACGATCCTGGGACGCCGCAGGCCGGTGTCGGAGATCCGGAGCCGCAACCGGAACATGCGCTCGCTGGGCGAGCGGCTCGCGATCAACACCGTCGTGCAGGGCAGCGCAGCCGATCTGATCAAGCTCGCGATGCGCAACCTGGACGCGAGGCTGCGGGCCCCCGGCGCCCCCGACGCGCACATGATCGTCCAGGTGCACGACGAGCTGGTGTTCGACGTCGCCGAACGGGACGGCGAGGCCGCGAAGGAGGTGGTGCGCGACGAGATGACCGGCGCCATGAAGCTCGACGTGCCGCTGGCCGTCGACGCCGCGCTGGGCCGCGACTGGGCGTCGACCAAGGGCTGAGCGAGGGGGATCGAGGGAGAGGAGGGCCGACCGTGTGCGGCCGCTACGGACTGTTCCACGAGGCCGGCGAGATCGCAGAGGCGTTCGGCGCGGACATCGCGCGCCTCGATCCGCCGCTGGCGCCGCGCTACAACGTCGCGCCGACCCAGCAGGCGGTCGTGATCGTGCCGTCGGGCGACGGGCCGCCGCTGGCGATCACCGCCCGCTGGGGCCTGATCCCGCACTGGGCGAAGGACCCGTCCTCGTTCAGGGCGACGCTGGTGAACGCCCGTTCCGAGACGGCGCACGAGAAGCCGTCGTTCCGCGACGCGCTGAAACGCGACCGCTGCCTGGTGCCCGCCAGCGGCTTCTACGAGTGGCACGCCCCCGAGCCGGGCGCTCGCAAGCAGCCGTACTGGATCCGCCGCCGGGACGGGGAGCCGATGGCGTTGGCCGGCCTGCACGCGCGCAACGAGCGGGCCCAGCCCGTCGACAGCTTCACGATCCTGACGACCCGGCCCAACGCGCTGATGGCGCGCCTGCACGACCGGCAGCCGGTGATCGTTCCGCCCGGCGCGATTCCGCTCTGGTTCGATCCGGAGCGTCGTGACGCCGCCGCGCTCGCGGACCTGCTGGAGCCCGGCGACCCGACGGAGCTCGAGGCGGTGCCCGTCAGCACCGCCGTGAATCGTCCCGGCCACGAGGGGCCGGAGCTGCTGGAGCCCGCGGGCGAGCCGCTTCGGGTGTGAGCGCGTCTGCGCTCCGGCCGCTACACCGCGTCGGGGGCGTCGCGGCGAGAATGACCGGGTGCCGCTGACCCGCGACGATCTTCCCGTCCTGCCGACCCAGCCCGGCTGCTACCTGTTCCAGGGGCCGGACGGACCGGTGTACATCGGCAAGGCCAAGAATCTGAAGGCGCGCGTCGCGAGCTACTTCTCGAGCCACGGCTGGGGCAAGTCCCGCTGGATCACCGCCACCGCCCGCCGGCTCGACTTCATCGTCACCAGCAGCGAGACCGAGGCGCTGGTGCTCGAGGCGGACCTGATCAAGCGCCACAAGCCGCGCTTCAACGTCCAGCTCAAGGACGACAAGTCGTACCCGTTCCTGAAGCTCACGCGCGAGCCGTACCCCAGGCTGCTGTTCACCCGCACCCGCAAGGACGACGGTGCGGAGTACTTCGGGCCGTACCCCGGCGCGGGCGCGGTGAAGAACGTGCTGGACGTGGTGAACAAGTCGTTCCAGCTGCGGGTGAACAGCGGCTCGCCGCTCAAGGCGCGCGCCAAGCCGTGCCTCCGCTTCCACATGGGGCACTGCCTGGCTCCGTGCGTGGGGAACGTCTCGGAGGCCGAGTACGCCGGGCGCGTCGCCCAGGCGCGCGCCTTCCTGCAGGGACGGGTCGAGGAGGTCGTGGCCACGCTGGACGGCGAGATGCGCGACGCCGCCGAGCGGCTCGAGTTCGAGCGCGCCGCCAAGGTGCGCGACCGCGCGCAGGCGATCCAGCGCGTGACCGGCTACGACAGCGACGTGGCGCGCGACCCGGGCCAGGACCTCGACTTCCTGGGGCTCGCGGTGGCGGGCAGCTACGCCGCGGTGCAGATCTTCCAGATGCGTCGCGGACGCGTCGTCGGACGCGACGCGCGCTTCCTCACGCACGCCGAGGAGGCGCCGGAGGCGGAGATCCTCGAGCGGTTCATGGCCGAGTACTACCGCCAGGCGAGCTACGTGCCGCCCCTGATCCTGGTTCCGACGGAGCCGCTCGACCGGGACACGTGGGAGGCGTTCCTGGCCGAGCGGGCCGGACGCCGGGTCGAGCTGCGGCTCCCCAGACGCGGCGACAAGGTGGACCTGGTCGAGATGGCCGGCCGGAACGCCCGTACGGCGGTCGACGCGGAGCTCGCGAAGCTCGAGCGTCGCGGCGAGGCGCCCGGCATCAAGGAGCTGATGCAGCTGCTCTCGCTGCGCGAGCCGCCCTGGCGGATCGAGGGGTACGACATCAGCAACCTGATGGGGACCCACACCGTGGCGTCGATCGTGGCGTTCGAGGGAGGCAGGCCGAAGAAGAGCGACTACCGCACGATGAAGATCCGCGGGCTGGACAAGCCGGACGACTTCTTCTCGATGCATCAGGCGCTGGTCCGGAGGTTCACGGGCCGTCTGGCGGAGACGCTGCCGCCGCCCGACCTGCTGCTGATCGACGGTGGCAAGGGGCAGGTCTCGTCGGCACGGCGCGCGCTCGACGAGGTCGGCGCGACGGTCCCGGTCGTGGGTCTGGCCAAGCGCGAGGAGACGCTGATCAGCCAGGACGGTCGGGAGATCCTCGTTCCGCTGACGCATCCGGCCCTCCGCCTGCTGGCGCACGTGCGCGACGAGGCGCACAGGGTCGCGGTCGGCTCCAACCGGAAGGGGCGGGGTCGCGCCGCGACGCGGAGTCTGCTCGACGACGTGCCCGGGATCGGGCCGAAGCGGCGCGACGCGCTGTTGGCTCACTTCTCGAGCGTCGATCAGCTGCTCGCGGCCGACGAGGCGACCCTGTCGGCGGTGCCCGGGGTGGGACCGGCGGCCGCGGCCGCGATTCGCGCGTTCTTTCGTGACGACGGCGACGACCTCGCGGCGGACG
>CAZHCI010000060.1:0-8972 GCA_964530905.1 uncultured bacterium | reverse complement strand
GTCGCCGCGCTCGCGGGCGACGACGCCGACGGCGTGGCATCGTGAGCGGCGTGGACGCGGCAGCTCCGTTCGAGCGAGGAGCGCACGATCGGAATCGTGCGGTGGACGCCGCTCGCAAGCGGCTGGGGGAGCTGGGCACCGAGACGGTGGCGGCGCGCTCGATGCCGCCGCGCGAGGGGAGCTTCGCCCCGCTGCCGAGCGACCTTCCGGCTCCGCTGCGGGCGGCGTTGGCGGAGGCGGGGATCGAGCGGCTGTACCTGCACCAGCGTGCCGCGGTCGACGCCGTTTCGGCGGGCGACGACGTGCTTCTCACGACCGGTACCGCCAGCGGCAAGAGCCTCGCCTACCAGCTTCCGATCCTGGCCGGCCAGCTGGTCGACCCGGCCGCGACCGCGTTGGCGTTGTTCCCCACCAAGGCGCTGGCGCACGACCAGGCGGACGGGTTCGCCGGGCTGGCGCTGCGCGCCGGCCTGCCCGCCGGCACCGTCGCCGACTACGACGGCGACACCTCGAGCCACCGCCGACCCGGGATCCGTGCGCAGGCGCGAACGCTTCTCACGAATCCGGACATGCTGCACGCGGCGATCCTCCCGCACCACACCTTGTGGAGGCGCTTCCTGTCCGGGCTGCGCTGGATCGTGGTCGACGAGGTGCACGTGTATCGCGGCGTGTTCGGCGGGCACCTCGCGGGGGTGCTGCGTCGCCTGGTCCGGGTCGCGCGCCACTACGGCGCCGACCCGCGCGTGATCGCTACGAGCGCCACGCTGGGCAACCCGGTCGAGCACGCACGCCGCGTGCTGGGCCGGGACGTGGTCCACCTCGACCGGGACGCCGCGCCGCGCGGGCCGCGCGAGGTGCTGCTGGTGCGCCCGCCGCTGGTCGATCGGGCGCTGGGGCTTCGCAGGCCGGCGCTGGCCGAGGCCGCCTCGCTGGCCGGGCGACTGGCGGAGGACGGCCTGCAGGTCCTCGTGTTCGCCGGCTCTCGGCAGGGGGCCGAGGAGGCGGTGGTGCAGCTGCGCAGCCGGACCGACGGCGTGCGGACGTACCGCAGCGGCCTGCTGGCGGGCGAGCGGCGTCTCATCGAGCGCGAGCTTCGCGGTGGCGTCGCCCGCGTGGTGGTGGCCACCAGCGCGCTGGAGCTCGGCATCGACGTGGGCGGCGTGGACGCCGTCGTGATCGCGGGCTACCCGGGATCGGCAGCGGCGTTCTGGCAGCAGATCGGCCGGGCGGGGCGGCGGGGCCGGCCCGGACTGGGCGTGCTGGTGCTGGGAGGGGGGCCGCTGGACCAGTACCTGGCCCGGCATCCGGAGCACCTGTTCGGCGCCGCGCCCGAGCGGGCCCTCGCCGATCCGGACCACCTGCTGTTGGCGCTCGATCATCTGCGTTGCGCGGCGTTCGAGCTGCCGATCGAGCCGGACGAGCGCTTCGGCGGCTACGGTCCCGAGGAGGTCGCGGCGTTGGCCCAGCAGATGCGTGCCGACGGCGAGGCGCACGTCGCGGACGGGCGGATCTACTGGCTGGGGGATCGCTACCCGGCGGAGAGCGTGTCGCTGCGCTCGGCCGGTCGGGACGAGGTCGCGCTGTTGCTGGACGGCGTCGCGATCGGCACGATCGATGCGCCCAGCGCCCGCTGGATGGTCCACCCGGGCGCGGTGTACCTGCACGACGGGCGGCCCCACCTGGTCGAGGAGCTGGACCTCGCCGGCCGCGTCGCACGGCTCGGGCCGACGGACGACGCCGTCCTGACGCGCGCGAACCGCGAGACGCGGATCGATCCGGTCGGACGGCCCGCCGCCCGGGCGGTGCGTGGGGCGACCGTCCTGACGGGCGAGGTGACCGTCACGGAGCGCGTGACCGGCTACCGGCGGCTGCGGCGGGTGACGCGGGAGACGCTGGGACGGTTCCCGCTGGCGCTGGAGCCGTCGCGTTTGCGGACCCGGGCGTACGCGTTCGCCCCTGACGAGGCGACGGTGGCACGGCTGCGCGCCGCCGGCGCGTGGAGCAACGACGCGAACGACTACGGTCCGGACTGGCCGAGGGCGCGGGCGGCCGCGCTGGCGCGTGACGGGCACGCCTGCCGCGTGTGCGGGACCGGGGCGGCGTCGGGAACCCGGCTGCACGTCCACCACGTCGTGCCGTTCCGCGCGTTCGCGAGCGCGCGCGAGGCGAACCGGGCGGACAACCTGACGACGCTCTGCCCGTCGTGCCATCGCCGCGCCGAGCAGGGCGTGCGGGTACGGAGCGGCCTCGCGGCGGTGGCGTACGCGATGCGGTCGCTGGCGCCGTTGCGGGTGCTGTGCGACGCCCGCGACCTCGGGGTGCACGCCGACCCGTCGAGCGCGGTGGCGGACGGTGGGCCGGCGCTGCTGATCTACGAGACGGTGCCGGGTGGCGTGGGGCTGACCGACGAGCTCGCGCGGCGGCACGAGGAGCTCGTGGAGGCCGCGCTGGAGCTGGTCGCCGGCTGCGGCTGCGAGGACGGCTGCCCGGCCTGCGTGGGACCGGCGGGCGAGCCGGGGCACGCCGGCAAGCTCGAGGCGATCGCGGTCCTCGCCACGTTGACGGGGAGCGACGCGTGAGCGACCTGCTGGATCGTCTGCGGGCGCTTCGGGGCGACGCGCCGGACGCCGAGGCCGTTCCGGAGCCCGGCACGCCCGATCCGGGCTGGGGCGGCGTCGCCGCGCAGCTGGACGCGTCGGTGGTGGTCGAAAGCGGCGTGCACCTCGTCCGGCGGGCTCGGCTGGCGCACGGAGCGCGTCACGGTCGGTCGCCGGTCGGCGGCGGCGGCCTGCACCCGTGGCTCGGGCGTTGGGCGTCGAGGGGCGCGCGTGCCGCCCTGGCGGAACGAACGGCGCCGCCGCTCGAGGCGGAGCGAACCAAGGTCGTGTACCTGGACACCGAGACGACGGGCTTGGCGGGAGGGACCGGAACGTACGCGTTCCTGGTCGGCGTGGGGACGCACGACGAGGACGGCTTCCTGGTCGAGCAGCTGTTCCTGCCCGGTCCGGAGCACGAGCGCGCCTACCTGACGGCGCTGTCGGAACGTCTGGCCGGCGCGACGGCGGTGGTGAGCTACAACGGCGCGAGCTTCGATCTGCCGCTGGTCCGGACCCGCTTCGCGATGCACGGACTGTCCGATCCGCTGGAGGGCGTGCCGCACCTCGACCTGCTTCCGTTGGCCCGGCGGCTGTGGCGCCGCAGCCTGCCGGACTGCACGCTGGGCACGGTCGAGCGAGAGGTGCTCGGTGCTCGCCGAAGCGCTCGCGACGTGCCCGGTGCCGAGGTGCCGGCGCGCTACCTGGCGTTCCTGAGGTCGCGCGACGCGAGGCCGCTCCGTGGCGTGATGGAGCACAACCAGGACGACATCGTGGCGCTGGCCGCGATGCGGTCGCGGATCGAGGAGCTGTTCGCGCCCGTGGAGACGTCGACCGCGACGTCGTGGCCAGGGCCGGCCCAGGATGCGCTGGAGCTGCACGGACTGGCGCGGTGGCTGGAGGCGATCGGCGAGCAGGAGGCCGCGCTGGCGGGCTACCTCGCGGCCGAGGCGCAGCTGACGGACGCGGCCTGGGATGCGGCGCGACTGTTGCGTCGGACGCGCCGGTTCGGCGAGGCGGCCAGCCGCTGGAGTCGCTTGGCGAGGGACGGCGACGCGCGTGCCTGGATCGAGCTGGCGAAGCACCGGGAGCACCGGCTGGGCGACCTGGGCGGCGCGCTCGAGGCGCTGGAGGCCGCACGTCGTTGCGGCGGGACACGTCACGACGACCTCGATCGACGACGCGCGCGGCTGCTGTCGCGCGGTGCGCGCGACCTCGGCTGAGCGACGCCGCGGGGCGCCGGGGACGATCAGTCGCCCTCCTGCGTGGCGGCGCGAGCTCCGTCCTGCCCGGCCCCCAGCCGGAACCGACCTCCGCAGCCCTTGTGCCGGTACGCCTCGGCCGGATGCTTGGGCCTGCGGTACAGGCCGACCTCGGCGCCGCAGCGTCCGCAGACGAGCACGTGGGGGGCCGGCACCAGCGGGCCGGCCCGACAGGTCGCCTCGGGACGGGCCCCGATCTCGCGAGCGACGGCGCGCCACAGCGGTCCGTGGTTCATCGCCGCGCGGCCGTGGCGGACGTAGGCGACCGCGTGGGCGATCTCGTGGAGCAGCGTGTCGCGGAGCATCTCGGCCGTGCCGTCCGTCACCAGATGCCGACTGATGCGGATCGTCCCCGTGGCGGCGCCCGCCCGGACGCGGGTCGTTCCGAGCGTTCGCTTGCCGCGGCCGAAGCCGAACGCCCAGTCGTCGAGGCCGTGACGGAGCATGACCTCCACGGCGTCCGCCTCGACGGCGGCGAACGCCGCGCGGGCGGGGCGTGGCCGGAGGAGCCAGACGCGACCACGTTCGTCCTCGACGAGATCGGGCGCACGGCGGCCGCGTGCCGCCTCGTCGGGAAGACGCCGGTCGCGGGGGCCGCCCTGCGTCGATGCGTGTCGAAGATGGCCGTGGCTCATGGACCGAAGGCTACCGCGCGACGTCCCGCGGCCGTGCGGCCATGGGGGCCCCTGCCCAGGGGGACGAAGGTCGGCGCCCGGTGCGCGGGAACGGAGACCGCGAGGGAGCCGGCCCGTGACCGGGTCCGTGACCGGGTCCGCGACCCGGGTCGGGGACCGCGACGCCGCCGCGTCTATACTCTTCGCACACGACCGTGCGCACAGGAGCCTGCCGACAGGAGCCTGCCGACAGGAGCCTGCCGACACGATCGTGGCGATGCGGAGGAGGAGCCGATGGATCACGACCGAGACGAGCTCGAGGCCGCCGCGACGCGGCTCGAGGCGCACCCCGACTACCGCGTCCAGCGCAGGCTGCCCGACGATCCGCGCAGCGAGCAGGCCGGACCGGTGTTCCGGCGTGGCCTCTACGTCGACGTCGAGACGACCGGCATCGACGCCGGCCGGGAGCGGATCATCGAGCTGGCCATGGTCCTGTTCGGATACGACGCCGAGGGTCGCATCACGGGCGTCGAAGCTCGGTTCGACCAGCTCGAGGACCCCGGTCGGCCGATCCCGCCCGAGATCGTCCAGCTCACCGGGATCCGCGACGAGGACGTGCGTGGCCGGCGCATCGACGAGGGCGAGGTCCTCGACCTGGTGAGCCGGGCCGACCTGGTCGTCGCGCACAACGCCGGGTTCGACCGGGCGTTCCTGGAGAAGCGGATCGGCGTCTTCGCCGAGCAGCCGTGGGCGTGCAGCGCGCAGGACGTCCCCTGGCGCTACGAAGGGATGGAGAGCCGCAAGCTCGAGTTCCTGGCCTACCGGTCGGGCGTGTTCTACGACGGCCACCGAGCGATCGCGGACTGCCTGGCCGGCGTGTACGTGCTGGCGCGGCCGCTGCCGCGGAGCGGCGTGACCGGCATGGCGAAGCTGCTCGAGGCCGCGCGCCGCCGAGACGTGCTGTTCCGCGCCGTCGGCGCCCCGTTCTCGACGAAGGACGCGCTCAAGGCGCGGGGCTATCGCTGGCGGCCGGACGCCAAGGTGTGGTGGAAGCAGGTGCCCGAGGAGGATGCCGCGGCCGAGCGCGCCTGGTTGGCGGCCGACGTCTACGGGGGCAAGGCCAGCCGCGCCACCGAGGCGGTCGTGACCGCCTACGAGCGCTACTCGTCGCGCGGGTCGTAGCGCCGGGTCCGCGGGACGCGCCGACGCCCTGCCGCCTCCTCCGCGAGTCCGCGCGCGTGTACCACGCGTCCGCCGCGTCGCCCTGTGATACTCTTCTCAAAACCCCGCGCTCGCAGGGAGGTCGTCATGGACGAAGGCAACGTCCGGTCCAACGCCGGACAGCAGGGAGACGGAACCGTACACCGTGTCGGCCTGACGCGGCACTGCATCGCCTCCGGGCTCGTCCAGCTACCCTTCGCCCTCAGGGACACCTTTCCTGAGGGCGAGCTCTTGGCGCTGGACGTCGAGCGGGACGAGGCCGTCGTTCTCGAGTCCCTCCCGCCTCGCAGGCTGGCCGGACTCGCCGAGTTCTTCGAAGCGCACGATCTTCAGGTGAACGATCGGCTCGAGATCCGCATCCGCGCCCACGACGGGGGCGAGGTGCGGCTCGTCGCGGTTCGGAGCGCACGCAGCCCGGGCCGGCGCGAGGATCGTCGCCTTGGAGCCGACGATTCGGCCGCGGAGCCGAGCCGCGAATCGGCCGCGCGCTCGGAGGCGCCGCGCGGGCCGGGCGGCAGCGACGACGCGGCGTCGCCCGCCTCGGAAGCCGGTCCAGCGCCGCTGCCCGACACCGCGGTACAGGACGCCCTCGAGCACGGCGGCTGGTCGACCGTGCGCGGAGCGTGGGCCGGGCCGGACGTCGTCGAGACGATCGGAAGCGTCACGGTCCGGCGCCTCGGCGCGGGGCGATTCGCGGCTCCGGCCAGCACGACCCTCGCGCAGCCGGCCAGCACGACCGTCGCGCAGCCGGCCGGGGATCTGGACGACGAAGCGCCCTCTGCGCGCGACGCCCGACTGGGCGTCGGCCGCCGGCCCGAGATCGACGCCGTAGGTGACGCCGACCGCGACGCGGACCACGACGCGACGTTCCAGACGAACCGAGAGGAGGTCGCCGAGGCGATCGCGGAGACGCCCGCCGAGCCCGCCCCGGCGCCGCCCGACGTCGTCGGCCGTCGGGCGCCGCCTGCGCCGTCCGCGCCGTCCGAGCCGTCGGACGTGCGTGCGAACGTGGAGCTCGACCCGCTGCTCGCCATCGACGACGCGCAGGCCCCGAACCCGGTCCAGAGCCAGGATCGGGCGCCGGCCGCCTCCGAGCCTGAACGGGCGCCGACGAACGAAGGGGACGCCGTGCGCCAGCCCAGCCTGTTCGCCGCACGCGACGCCCAACGCCCGCCGTTCGTCGCGCCGACACGACCCCGCTCCGCTCCCGGTCCCGCGGCGCGCCCTCCTACGGCGCGCCCTCCTGCGGCCCGCCCTCCTGCGCAGCGCCCCCCTGCGGCTCGACATCCTGCGCAGCGCCCCGCTGCCCAGCCGGCTCGGCCGGAGGCGGTCGAGCTGAACGTGAGCGACCTCGCCGATCCCGAGATCGACGCGACCGTGCGGCAGCGCGCGCGCGAGGAGGAGCTCAGTCGCGCCGGCGATCTGCGCAGCCGGATCGTGCGCTGGCTGCTGGCGCCCTCCACGCCGGTGATCGTGCCGATCGAGCGAGTGCAGCACGCGTTCGACCTCCCGGTCGACGTGGCGCGCGAGGTCGTCGAGGGCGTTCTCGAGGAGCCGCCGCCCAGCCTCCGCCTGACGCGCCTGCGGGAGGACCTGCTTCGGGTGTCGCGCGTCACCGTCGAGCAGGACGCCTGAGCGGACGCGCTCGGCCGCGAGACGCCGCGCTACCTCGGATCGTCCGCGTCGTCCGCGACGCGCGGGGCCGAGACCCGGGCAGCCAAGCCCGACTCCAACCATCCCGCCAGCGTCACGGCACGGGTTCCCACCCGACCAGGAGGGCGGTCGCGCGCCTCCCCGCGCGACGCGTCGTGCAGCGCCCGCTCCACGGCCAGCACCCGCTCGGCGGGCTTGGACGCGGCCCGTAGGTCCAGGTAGCCGTGCTCGCGGAGCCACGTCGCGAGCGCCTCGCGTGCGTCGTCCCGGAACCGCTTGACCTCGCCCCGCGCCAACGCGGCCAGCAGCGCCTCCGCGTCACCGGACGAGGCGTCCGCGAGGGCCGTCACGCGGTCCAGGAACGCTGCGCTCACGGCGTCGCTCCTGGTCAGCGCATCGCGGTCCACCGCGCGGCCGCGACCGATGCGCCACCGCTCCGACCAGGCGCGCGCAGCCGAAACGCGCCGGGCGATCAGCGCGCGATCGCCGGCGCCGAGCAGGCGGACCGCCTGGGGCTCGTCGCCCAGCAGCGACGACAGCGCGCCCACCGTTCCGATCCTCAGCCGAGCCAGGCGGTGCACCAGGTCCAGCCGGTCGTGCAGCAGGTGAAGCGGATGGATCCGCTCCGGTCGCCACGGATCGACGGGCGCGACGCCCAGCGCGGCGGCGTAGCCCGCGGCGTCGAGCCCGTCGGGCGCCGGCGGCTCCCGCCATGCGGGTGGCCGGCTCGCGGCCGTTCGGGACGCCGACGTCGGGGTCGCCGACGGACCTCCTCGGATCCGGGCCAGATCGAGCACCGTGGGCGCCTCGATCCGACCGTCCGACCGGTCGGCCAGCTCGCTCCAGAGGGCGGCGTCGTCCCGGCGTGCGCTCAGGTAGAGGACCTGCCGGCCCTCCTCGCGCGTCAGCGTCGTCAGCGCCTCCGCAACGGCCGCGAACCGTCCGACGTCGCTGGTCGTCAGCGCCTCGTCCAAGATCAGCGGCAGCGCCGGACCGCCCTGCTCCGCCTCGAGCGCATGGGCCAGCCGAAGCGCCAGCAGCAGCTGCGCCTTCGTTCCGCTGGACAGCTCGTCCAGAGCGCGCCTGCGACCGTCCGCGCGGTCCACGGCGTGCACCCGCTCGGCGCCGTCGGCCGAGGCGTCGAACGCCAGGGCGAAGGCGTGATGCGTGAACCGGGCGAACCAGGTCTCGGCCCGCCGTAGCGCGGCGGGCCTCCGCTCGCTTCGGAAGGCGCGGTCCAGATGATCGAGCACGGCCGACGCCGCCTCGGCGTCCAGGACGTCGTCGTACGCCCGCTCGAGCACGTCGCGGGCGCGTCGCTCGGTCTGGCGCGCCGCGTCCAGGTCCCGCTCGCGGCGGGCCCGCGCCAGCCGCTCCTCGGTGGCGGCAATCGTTCGGGTGGCCCGGTCGACCTGCTCGCCGGCCGCGAGGGCCTCGTCCAGCTTCAGTCGCAGGCCGGCCTCGTCGCCCGCCTCGACCCGGGCGCGGAGGTCCGGGTCGGCGGAGATCGTCGCGAGGTGGTGATCCAGAACGCCTTCGAGGCGGATGCGCTCGTCGCGCAGCCGTCGCCAGGCGGGCAGGCGCTCCGCCCGGCGCCTGAGCTCGCTCACGGCGTCGGCGGGATCGTG
>CAZHCI010000059.1:11949-14503 GCA_964530905.1 uncultured bacterium | reverse complement strand
CGTGCCTCCCAGCGAGAACAGCGTCCACACGATCGCGCCGGCCACCAGCACCAGCCCCACGATCAGAGCGAGGTCGACCGTCCGATTCTTCATTCTCTTCATGCGCAGGGGCCGTTCGGGAGAGGCGTCACACCTGCATGATCCCAGGGCCGGGCCCGAAGCGCAACGCCCTGCCCGACGTGGTGTCCGAGGGGGCGAGCGTCCGAGCCGCCGTGAACGGCGGTGCTACTCTGCGCCGGTGAGCATCGTCTTCCTTCTCGTCGGCTTCGTCCTGCTGGTCCTCGGTGGCGACGTGCTGGTCCGCAGCGCGTCGTCGCTGGCCGTGCGGCTGGGCATCAGTCCGCTCGTGATCGGGCTCACCGTCGTCGCGTTCGGCACCAGCGCGCCCGAGCTGGCCGCGACCCTCGCCTCCAGCCTCCAAGGCGTTCCCGACCTCGGCGTCGGCAACGTGATCGGCTCGAACGTCGCGAACGTCGGCCTGATTCTCGGCGCGGCCGCGGTCCTCGGCCCGATCGGCTTCAACGCGGCGTTCGTGCGGCGCGACATGCCGATCTCGCTGCTGGCGCTGGCGCTGCTGGTGCCGATGGCTCTCGACGGACGTTTGGGCCGCTGGGACGGACTGCTGCTCCTGACGGCGCTCGGCACCTACCTGGCGCTGCTGATCCGCCACGACCGCAAGGCGTTGGAAGGCGGGGTTCCAGGCGACGCGGCCGACGCGTCGCTGTGGCGCAGTGTCGGCGGGGTCGTGCTGGGCGTCGGGTTCCTGGTGCTGGGCGCGGACGCGGTCGTCCGCGGCGCGGTCGAGATCGCCGGCGCCCTGGGCGTGCCCGAGCGCGTGATCGGGCTCACGATGGTCGCGTTCGGAACGAGCCTCCCCGAGCTGGCCAGCAGCGTCGCTGCGGCAGCGCGCCGGCAGGGCGACATGATCCTGGGCAACATCGCAGGATCGAACATCTTCAACGTCCTGGCCGTGCTCGGTACCGCCGCGGGCGCGACGGTGATCCCCGTCAGCCTGGCCGAGATCGGCACCGACCTGGTCGTGGCGGCCGCCTTCTCGCTGCTGCTCCTGCTGATCATGGCGATCACGGGGCGGCTCGGACGCATCGCGGGCGCCGTCCTGCTCGCGGGCTACGTCGCCTACATGGTCGCGCTGTTCGTGCCTGCCTGAGCCCCGCTCAATCGCAGAGCGCGATCGCCTCGATCTCGACCGCGACGTCGAACGGGAGACGCGCGACCTGCACGGCGCTGCGGGCCGGCGGCGCGTCGGCGAAGAGCTCCGCGTACACCGCGTTCACCCGCGCGAAATCGTCCATGTCGCGCAGGAACACGGTGCACTTGACCACGCGCGACGGGTCCGACCCGCCCGCCTTCAGGACGGCGCGAAGGTTGTCGAGCACCTGGCGCGTCTGGGCCTCGACGTCGCCCTCGATCTTCTCGCCCTGCGGCGTCAACGGGATCTGGCCGGCGGTGAACAGCAGGTTTCCGGCTCGGATCGCCTGGCTGTACGGGCCCACCGCCGCGGGCGCGGCGTCCGTCTGAATCGTGCTTCGCTCGGTCATGAGGGGATCGTAGCAGGCGCGGCGCCGCCTCCCTGCCGGCGCGGGGTCGCGCCGCCCGCAGCGCGGCGCCGCGCCCCCTCAGCGCAGCAGCACGAACAGGACCAGCAGGAACGCCAGGTACGCCGAGCCGAGGATCCACAGCCGGAACGGGTACCACGGCTGGCGTCGGATCCAGCGCATCGGGCCTCGGCCGGGGTACCGGTCCTCGACCTCGCGAACGCCGCCCATGGTCTGACGCATCTCGACGTGCCAGGCCGGCTCGGCCGGCAGCTCCGGGGGAAGCTCGTACGGCTTCGGCGCGTCCGACACCTCGTCCACGACCGCGACGACGGCGGTGACGTTGTCGGGGCTTCCGCGCTCGTCGGCGAGGTCCAGGAGCCGCGTCGCGACCTCGTCCGGCGTTCCGCTCAGCAGCACGTCCTGAAGGATCGTCTCGGGCAGAAGCGAGGTGACGCCGTCGCTGGCGACCAGCAGCCGGTCGCCCGCACGCAAGGTGACGTGCGCCAGATCCAAGCGGAAGGCGTCGGTCGCCCCCAGCGCGTTCGTGATCACGTTGCGCCAGCGGTGCCGGCGCGCCTCGTCCTGCGTCAGCAGCCCCTGCTTCACGCGCTCCGCCACCCAGCTGTGGTCCTCGGTCAGCGCCCGGAGCTCGCCCTCCCGCAGCAGGTACGCGCGCGAGTCGCCGACGTGCGCGATCAGCGCGACGCCGTCGTCGATCACGATCGCCGTGAGGGTGGTGCCCATGCCGCGGTGGCGGGGATGCGCGCGAGCGTGCTCGAGAACCTCGGCGTTCGCCGCCTGCAGCGCGCGCGCCAGCGCCGCAGGCGGATGCGCGCGCGAGCTCGCGAGCTCCCGCTGGATCGCGTCGGCGGCGCGAGCGCTGGCGACCTCGCCGGTGCGGTGCCCGCCCATGCCGTCGGCGACGAGCAGCAGCGGACGACCGCCGACCTCGCCTGCGAAGAACGCGTCCTGATTCACCGTCCGGACGCGACCGG
>CAZHCI010000059.1:9865-11849 GCA_964530905.1 uncultured bacterium | reverse complement strand
GCGCGCGACGTCGTGGACGCCGCGCTGGCGCGCGCCGTCCCGGTCCAGGCCGCCACGAACGCGTTCACCGAGCTGCTTCCGGAGCGTGCTCGCGCCGCAGCGGACCGCCTGGACGCGGCGCGCGACGCCGGCACGGCGCTCCCCCCGCTGGCGGGCGTGCCGTTCGTCGCCAAGGCGAACCTGTGCGTGGCCGAGGTCGTCACGACCGCCGGGTCGGCGATCCTGGCCGATTTCCGGCCGCCGTACGACGCGACCGTCGTCGCGCGGCTCGAGGCGGCCGGCGCGATCCTGATCGGCATGGGGAACATGGACGAGTTCGGGATGGGCAGCAGCAGCGAGAGCTCCGCCCACGGGCCGGTGCGCAACCCCTGGAACGAAGGCCGCGTGGCGGGCGGCTCGTCCGGTGGCCCCGCGGTAGCGGTCGCGACCGGCGTGGTGCCGCTGGCGCTCGGGACGGACACCGGCGGCTCCGTCCGGCAGCCCGCCGCGTTCTGCGGCGTGCTGGGGTTCAAGCCCACCTACGGCACGCTGTCCCGCCACGGCGTGATCGCGTACGGCAGCTCGCTCGATCAGGTCGGCGTGCTGGCGCGCGAGGCGCGCGACGTGGCGCTCGCCATGGACGCGCTGGTGGGCAAGGACGCGAACGACGCCACGACCGTCGAGGTGCCGGCCGCGTTCGCCGCGGCCACCGCCACTTCCACCGCCGCGGCCACCGGCGCCGACCTGTCGGGCGTCCGCGTCGGGGTCGTGACCGAGCTGTCGGGGGAGGGGAACGAGCCGGCCATCGCGCAGGCGCTGACCGAGACGGTGCAGCGCCTGCGGCACGCCGGGGCCGAGGTGGTCGACGTCCACGTGCCCAGCGCCCGAGCGGCCGTCGCGTGCTACTACCTCATCGCCAGCGCCGAAGCGAGCAGCAACCTGGCCCGCTACGACGGAACGATCACCGGCGTCCGCGTCGGCGACGAGAACGACGGTCAGGTCGAGGTGATGACCGCGAGCCGCGGCGCGGGGTTCGGGACGGAGGTGCGCCGGCGCGTGCTGATGGGCACGTTCGCGCTGTCGGCCGGGCACGTGGACGCCTGGTACGGAACCGCGCTCAAGGTGCGCCGCAAGGTCTCGAACGAGCTCGCGGCCGCCTTCGAGCGGGTGGACCTGCTGCTGACGCCCACCACGCCGACCGCCGCGTTCCGTCTGGGCGAGCGGCTGGACGATCCGCTCGCGATGTACCTGGGCGACGTCGACACCTGCCTCGCGAACCTGGCCGGCATCGGCGGGATCAGCGTGCCGGCCGGCCGCGACGCGGACGGCCTGCCGCTGGGCGTGCAGCTGCTCGCGCCGCCCCTCCACGACGACCGTCTGCTGCGGGCCGCGGTCGCGCTGGCGCGCGACGAGGGGCCACGAATCGCGTCGCCGGGCCCGATGCCGGGAAGCGCCTGAGCGGCCGGGCGCGGCCGCACGGACCTGCGCCGGTTCGGCCGCTTGCGCAGGGGCGGGCGTCTCGTGCTATCCTCTTCCGGCTAGGCGCTCGCCGTCGCCGTGGCGTGCCGGGCCCGGGGCGCAGCGCTTCCTGCTGCCCTTCGGCGCCCCTGCCCAGCGATGCGCGACGGTCCGCGATCCGCCTGCGGACCTGCCAGAAGGACCCAAGGAAGGAGTCCCCGCATGAAGCGCACCTACCAGCCGAACCGACGCAAGCGTGCCAAGACGCACGGCTTCCGCGCCCGCATGAGCACGCCCTCGGGACGCAACGTCATCAAGCGCCGCCGTCGCAAGGGCCGCTCGCGACTCACCGTTTCCGACCGCTGAGCGGCGGGAGCCAGCGTGACGCCTCTCCCGTCGTCCGTTCGCTCAAGGGCGATCGGGCGTTCCAGCGGCTCCGCAAGGGGCGCGCTGGCGGGTCGCGTCTTCTGTCGGTGCGCTGGCGACCTCGCAGGCCGGACGGGATTCGGGTCGGCATCGTGGTGAGCCGCAAGGTCGGAAACGCCGT
>CAZHCI010000059.1:4434-9765 GCA_964530905.1 uncultured bacterium | reverse complement strand
GGCCGGACGGGATTCGGGTCGGCATCGTGGTGAGCCGCAAGGTCGGAAACGCCGTGGTACGCAACCGCGTGCGGCGCCGGCTTCGTGAAGCGTTGCGCGCCCGCGTGCGCGAGCGCGGCCTGTCGCCCGGCGGCCCCAGCGGCGTGGACCTGGTGATCATCGCTCGGCCCGAGGCGGCCAAGGCCGGCTACGCGGAGCTCCGAGAGTCGCTGGACCGGGCGCTCGAGCGGAGCTCGTTCCCGTGAGCGTGCACGCCCGTGAGCCGGGAAACGCGCCGCGTCGCTGGCGGCTCGCGGGGGCGCTGCGGCGCCTGGTCGTGCTCCCCATCGCGGCGTACCGGCGCTGGATCTCGCCGCTGAAGCCCGCCCCGACCTGCCGCTTCCACCCCACCTGCAGCGCTTACGCCCACGACGCGATCCTGAGCCACGGCGTGCTGCGCGGCGGCTGGCTGGCGATCCGGCGCGTGGCGAAATGCCATCCCTGGCACCCCGGCGGGCTCGACCCCGTGCCGCCGGCCGGAGCCCCTTCGAGCACCCCCCGTTCCGCTCCCGTCCGTTCCGAACTCCCGGAGGAATCGTGATTCCAAGGTCCCTGATCGCGACGCTCGCCCTGCTTCTCGGCACCGTCGCGTTTGCCGCCGTCGACTTCGGCAGCCACGCGTTCGCGTTCGCCGACTTCCGCGACGCGGACAGCGTCGCTGAGAGCTGCGACGCCGGAGGAGCCTCGTTCTGGTGTTCGATGCAGGACGCCGAGCTGACCCGCGTGCCCACGAAGGGCGTCGACCTGTTCTTCTCGTCCGCCGGCGAGATCGTCGCCGCGTACGCCAAGCCCCAGAAGGGCCAGAACCTCCAGAACTACAACCTGGACAACCGCCAGAACCTGATCCCCGACGACGCGACGATTCCCGGCATGGCGTTGCTTCTGGACGGCGAGTACCTGCTTCCCAGCGACGCCGAGGCCAGCTGGGAGCGCCTGAGCGAGACCGTCGTCGAAGGGACGTTCCGCGCCCGGTCGGGACCGCTCGAGGTCGTTCGTACGGTCCGCGTCGCGAACACCAGCCATACCGTCGAGATCCGCGTCGACGCGACCCGCGTCGAGCCCGGCGAGGACGAGACGCAGGTCCAGCTGGCGTTCCCCGGCGTCGCCGGCGTGGACGACCCGGTGATCAAGATCGGTCAGGGCGTGGGCGAGTCGGGCACGTTCGCCACGAACCCGCTGTCGCAGCCGGTGTCGAACCCCAGCTACGTCAGCCTGCAGAACAACGACCGCAACACCGCCTTCGCGATCATCCTTCGTCCGCTGCCCGAGGCGACCGACGTGCAGGCGCTCGCGCTTCCGCCGCGCCAGGCGTCGCTGCAGACCACGCTGCCCGCCGGCGACGGCGCCGGCGCGCGGCTGGACCTCACCGCCTACCTCGGGCCGAACGAGCTGGTGCGCTACCAGCAGGAGGGGTACGTCGAGCTGCCCGGGCTGTTCCGGCCCAACCTGCTCGGACGCCTGTCGCTGGGCATCCTCTGGGTGCTGCTCACGATCCACGACTACGTCGGCAACTGGGGCCTGTCGATCATCGTGCTGACCTTGCTGTTCCGCATCCTGGTGTGGCCGCTGATCAGCACCCAGACGAGGTCGATGTACGGCATGCAGGCGCTCCAGCCGAAGATCCAGGCGTTGCAGAAGAAGTACAAGGACGACCGCGAGACGCTGACGCAGGAGACGATGAAGCTGTACAAGGAGGCGGGCGTGAACCCGGCCGGCGGCTGCCTGCCGATCCTGCTGCAGATGCCGCTGTTCATCATCCTCTGGCGCGTGTTCGTGAACTTCGAGTTCGCCGAGGGGTTCCTGTGGGTGCCCGACCTCGGGCAGGCCGACCCGTTCTACATCCTGCCGATCCTCTACATCGGCGTGATGTTCGGCATGGCGTGGTTCTCGTCGCGCGGCAATCCGCAGAGCCTGCGGCAGCAGATCCTGATCAACGTGGTGTTCGCCTTCATCCTGTTCAACTTCCCAGCCGGCGTGCTGCTCTACTTCGTGGTCTCGATGGGCATCCAGGTGCTGCAGTACTGGCTGATCCAACGCGGTCAGGCCAAGGCCGCTCCCGCCGGCGCGAAAGGATAGGAGACCGCTCGTGAGCGACGACAAGGGAAAAGATCTCGACCAGGCGCTTCAGGACCTCGGCATCGGGACCGACGACGACGCTCCGTCCGGAGCGCGCCTGCCGACCGACCTCGACCTCGAGGCTCCTCTACCCGTCGCCGGCGTCGTCGCCAGCGAGGGCGACGCGCGTGAGCGGACCGAGGCGTTCCTCGTCGGGCTGCTGCTCAACATCGATCCCGCCTACGCGGTGGAGGTCACGCAAGAGGACGAGGACGAGGTCGCGGCCGAGATCTACGGCGGCGACGCGGGCAAGCTGATCGGCAAGAACGGCCGGACGCTGGCGGCGCTGGAGCAGATCTGCAACGCGGTGATCAACCGGCACGAGGCGTCGAACGTCCGCGTGAACGTCGACGTCGGGGGTTACAAGCGCCGTCGCGACGAGCGGCTGCGGACGCAGGCGCGCAGCGCGGCGGACCAGGTGCGCAAGCGGGTCGAGCCGGTCGAGCTCGAGCCGATGAGCGCCGCCGAGCGTCGCGTGGTCCACATGGCCGTCGCGGACGATCCCGACGTGGTCAGCGAGTCGGTCGGCGAAGGGCGCGAGCGGCGCGTGGTGCTCAAGCCGTCCCAGCCCTGAGCGAGGACCGGCCGCGCAGGTCGGTGATCGGCGAGCTGCGCGCGCGCCTGGCGCAGGCCGGCGTGGCGAGCCCCGACGCCGAAGCGTGGGCGATGCTGGAGCGGGTCGCCGACCGGGACCGCCTGTCGTGGCTGACCGAGCCCCCGACGCTGAGCGACGCGCAGCACGCCCGGCTGGACGCATGGATCGCCGGTCGTGCCGGCGGGATCCCGCTTCAGCACCTGCTGGGCGTCGCGCCGTTCTGGGGCGTGGAGCTCGACGCCGGCCCGGACGCGCTGATTCCGCGGCCCGAGACCGAGCGGCTGGTCGAGCTGGCGCTGGCCGCGATCGCCGGCGTGGCGTCTCCCCGGATCGTGGACCTCGGAACGGGCAGCGGGGCGGTCGCGATCGCCGTCGCGCGCGAGCGCGCCGACGTCGACGCGGCGGCGTTGGCCGTCGCGCGGCGCAACGTCGACAGGCACGCGCCGCGGGTGCGGCTGCTGCGATCCGACCTGCTGGAGGCGCCCGAGGTGCGGGCGCTGCTGCCGCGCCTGGACCTGCTCGTCGCCAACCTGCCCTACCTTCCGGACGCCGACGCGGCCACGCTGCCGCGCGAGGTGCGGCGCGAGCCGCCCCGCGCCCTGTTCGGGGGCCGCGACGGCCTGGATCCGTTCCGCCGCGCCTGGCGCCGGCTGCGGGAAGGGCTGCCGGATACGGCCGAGGCGTGGTTCGAGCTGGACCCGCGCAACGTCGCCGTCGCCGCCGCGGAGGTCCGCGCGGACGCGGCGGCCGCCCGGCGCCCGATCGAGGTCGAGGCCGACCTGACCGGCCGGCCGCGCTTTCTCCGGATCGGACGGACGACGCCCTGACGCCGAGCGGAGCCGTGACGCGTGCCGGCCGTCGGGGCCGGCGCGCGCGCTAGCGTCGACGCCACGACCGGTCCCACGGCGGTACGCGGATCGCCGACCGCACGGCGCGAACGCGGGGTTCGCGCCGGCCTGGCATCGAGAGGTGGCGCATGCGTCCGTTCCCGACCCTGTTCGTCGACCTGCTCGTCCCCGTCTTCGCGCTGGTGGCCGTGCTGGCGGCCGGCCCCTCCCGCGCCCAGACGCTGGTGGTGGCGCACAGCGCCTTGCCGACCGGCCTGGACTCCGCCGACGCCCAGGACGTGTTCTCGCAGAACGTCGCGATCAACGTCACCGAGCCGTTGATCGGCTACGGCGGCGACGGCACCGAGCTGACGCCGCTGCTGGCGACCGCCTGGCGACCGAACGCCGACGCCACCGTCTGGACGTTGACGCTCCGGGAGGGCGTGCGCTTCCACGACGGCACCTCGTTCGACGCGGACGCCGTGAAGTTCAACCTCGACCGCTGGAACGAGCCGGGCCACCCGCACGCGCACCGGGACCAGGGCAAGACGTACGTGCCGTGGCGGTGGGTGTTCGGGGGCGTCCGGGGCGAGGGAAGCCTGCTCGAGGAGGTGCGCGTCGTGGACGCCGCCACCGTCCGCCTGGTCCTGCGCGAGCCGGTCGCGTTCCTGCCGGCGCTGCTGGCCGCGCCGTTCTTCCAGATCGACAGTCCCGAAGCCGTCCGGACCGCCGGCGCCGACTACGGCACGCCCGCGGTCGGCAGCGTCGGCACCGGGCCGTTCCGCTTCGCCGAGTGGCGCGAGGGCGACCGCGTGGTGCTGGAGCGTCACGACGCCTACTGGGGCGAGCCCGCCCGGGTCCGCCGCATCGTGTCGCGCGGCCTGCCCGACGCGACCGCGCGCCTGGCCGAGCTGCTGGCGGGCACGGTCGACATCGCGCTGAACCTCGATGCGGACGCGGTCCCCGTCGTCCGCGCACGCGCGGACCTGCGCCTGGTCGCGCCCGAGGCGGAGCTGAACGTGGGCTTCCTGGCGATGAACCAGGACGTCGCGCCGTTCGACGACGTGCGGGTCCGGCGCGCCGTCGCGTACGCCGTCGACCGCCAAGCCATCGTCGACGCGTTCTACGGCGCGTTCGCGACGCTCGCGGTCGACTTCCTCCCGCCGCTCCTCTGGGGGCACGCCGATCTGGAGCCGTACCGCTACGATCCGGGGCGGGCCCGCGCGCTGCTGGCGGAGGCCGGCCTGCCGGACGGGTTCACGACGGAGCTCTGGTACGTGCCGGTGAGCAGCCCGCTGGAGCCGGCGCCGCGCGCGATCGCCGAGACGATCGCGAGCTACCTGGCCGACGTCGGCATCGACGCGCGGCCGCGGACGCAGGACTGGAACGCCTACCTGGCGGACGCGACGGCGGGGCGGCTGCCGCTGTACATGCTGGGCTGGGCCGCGGACTACGCCGATCCGGACAGCTTCCTGCGGACGTTCTTCGGAGCGTCGCGCTACGCGTCCCCCGGCTGGGACGACGAGGAGGTGGTGGCCTGGGTCGAGCGGGCGCGACGCTCGACCGACGCGGAGGAGCGCGCCGCGCTGTACGCCCGCGTGCTGCGGCGAGCGTACGAGCAGGTTCCGGCGCTTCCGACCGTGCACGCCCGCAGCGTGAACGGGGTGCGCGCCACGGTGAGCGGGTTCGAGGTCGGCCCGATCCCGGGAGCGCTGCGACTGAGCGGCGTGGGCAAGGCGTCCGGCGACTAGGGCG
>CAZHCI010000059.1:0-4334 GCA_964530905.1 uncultured bacterium | reverse complement strand
TCCGCGTCGCGAAGAGCGACACGGTCAGCAGCAGCACCGCGCCCACGCTGATCAGCGCGTCGGCGACGTTGAACACCGGGAAGTCGAACCAGCCGATCCGGACGTGCACGAAGTCGACGACGTAGCCGAGGCGGAACCGGTCGATCATGTTGCCGATCGCGCCGCCCAGCACCATGGTCAACGCCACGCGCATCCAGACGCCGTGCTCGCGTCCGTGCCGCAGCAGGTGCGCCGTCAGCCAGATCGACACCGCCAGCGAGAGCAGGCCCAGCAGGAAGGTGCCGTCGACGTCCAGCGGACCGAGGCGCAGGTCCAGGCCGCGAAGCATGCCGAACGCCGCGCCCCGATTCTCGACGTAGGTGACGTAGAGGGCGCCGGGGATCACCGGCGTTCCCGGCTCGCCCAGCGCGAACGTCGCCTGGACCCACGCCTTGGTGAGCTGATCGATCGCCACCAGCGCGGCGGCCGCGAGCAACGTCATGGCGGTCAGTCTATCCGGCCGGTCGCGAGACCGCCGCGACACCGCCGCGACACCGCCGCGACACCGCCGTGCCGAAGCGGCGTCACGGGTATGGTGACGCAATCCATGAATGCGCCGGGCCGTGGGCGACGCGGCCGGGCGACCGCAAGGAGGCGTACGGCATGCCAGCGACGCTCGAACAGGTTCGCAGCCGCATCGCGGGCGCCGAGGACGGGGATCGACCCCTCCTCGGCCGTTTCGCGGAGCAGCTCTTCGAAAAGGCCGATCCAGGCTTCCTGGACGCGTTCGACCCCGACGCGCTCGTCGCGATGGCGCGCGGCGGTCTTCGCTTCCTCGACCAGCGGGGCGGCAACGGCGTGGCGGTCGAGGTGCTCGACCCCAGCTTCCAGGCCGACGGCTGGGAAGCGCCCTACACCGTCGTGCGCGTCACGATGCGGGACCGCCCGTTCATCGTCGATTCGGTCCGGGCCGAGCTCCGCCGGCACGACGTCGAGCTGTTCCACCTGCTCCACCCGATCTACCGCGTCCGGCGCGACGAGGACGGCCGGGTCGCCGACCTGGCGGGGCGCGGGGGCGGTGGCACGCCCGAAGCGTTCGAGCTCTTCTTCGTCGAGCGCATCGACAGCGAGGCGCGCCGCGGCGTCCTGGCCGACGCGATTCACCGGGTGCTGGGCGACGTGGTGCTGGCGACCGACGACTACCCCAAGCTGCGCGAGAAGGCGCAGGAGGTGGCCGAGAGCCTTCGCGAGGTGCGTCAGCGTACGGCGCAGGGCGCCCACCGCGACCGGGCCGAGGAGATCGAGGAGTACGCGACGTTCCTGGACTGGCTGGACGACGGCAACTTCATCTACCTCGGCTACCGCGAGTACGACATCGTCGAGCGCGAGGGGGTGCGGATGCTGCAGGTCGACGCAGGCTCCGCGCTGGGCATCCTCAGGAAGCTCGAGGAGAGCGGCTACCGCGAGCCGGTCCCCCTGACCGAGCTGCCCGACGGCCTGCGCGAGCGGGTCACCGGCGGCAGGCCGCTGATCGTGACGAAGACGAACGCCGAGTCCACGGTGCACCGGCCGGCCCGGATGGACTACGTGGGCGTCAAGAAGCTGGGCCGCGGCATGCAGGTGCTGGGCGAGCGACGGCTGGTGGGCCTGTTCACCAGCAAGGCGCTGGCGACCCCGGTCGACGAGACGCCGATCCTGCGCCGCAAGCTGCAGGGCGTGCTGGAGCGCGACGACGCCGTGCCCGGCTCGCACGACTACAAGGAGATCGTCAGCGTCTTCGACTCGATGCCGCGCACGGAGCTGTTCTGGTCGGACGCCGAGCAGCTGTGGCGCGACGTGCGCACCATCATGGCGCTCGAGCAGGAGCGCGGCGTGAAGCTCACCGTTCGGCCCGATCCGCTGCAGCGCGGACTCGGCATGATGGTGATCATGCCGCGCGAGCGGTTCAACGCCGACGTGCGCATGGCGATCCAGCGGCACCTGGCGCGCCGGCTGGAGGCGGAGCACGTCGACTACACGCTGGCCATCGGCGAGGACGAGGCGCAGGTCCGCTTCCACTTCTTCTTCGTCACCCACCTCACCCGCGACCAGATCGACGTGCACGAGCTCGAGGCCGAGGTGGCCGAGCGCACGCGGACCTGGAGCGACCACCTGCGCGACCGGGCCGTGGAGCGTCACGGCGTCGCGGCCGGGCGCCGCTTGGCCGAGCGCTGGCTGGCGGCGATGGACGAGCGCTACCAGGCGGACGTCCGACCCGCGCAAGCGCTGCGCGACATCGAGAACCTCGAGCAGCTCGGAGAGCGGACCGCCTCGGTGGACCTGCTCGCCCCGCTAGGCGATCGCCCGGGCCAGCCGGCCGCGCTCCTGAAGATCTACCACCGCAACGCCACCCTGGCGCTCTCCGACGTGCTGCCGATGCTCGAGAACCTCGGGCTGCGGGTCCTGGAGCAGGTCGCGTACGAGATGCGCCACCCGGACGACCCGCGCGGGATCGACGTGTTCCGGGTGCAGGACCGCGGGGGCGCGATGCTGGACGTGCGGGCGGACCGCGGCCGCCTGGTCGCGGCGCTGGAGCGGCTGCTGGCCGGCGGGGTCGCCAGCGACCGGCTGAACCGCCTGGTCCTGGCGGCCGGGCTGACGCTGCGCGAGGTGGAGCTGCTGCGCGCGTACCAGCTGTACTACGCGCAGCTGAACGCGGTCACCAGCCGAAGCTTCGTGAACGACGCGCTGCTCGCGAACCCGAGCGTGGTGCCGCCGCTGCTGGCGACGTTCCGCGCCCGTCACGATCCGGAGCTGGTCGGTGACCGGACGGCCCAGAGCGAGGCGGCGGACCACGCGTTCCTGGACGCCCTGTCGGCGGTCGCGTCGCTCCCCGAGGACCGGATCCTGCGGGGCCTTCACGACCTGATGCGGGCGACGATGCGGACGAACTACTACCTCCGTGACGGCGCGATCGCGTTCAAGATCGCCTCGCACCAGGTCGCGCACATGCCCGACCCCAGGCCGCTGTACGAGATCGCCGTCAGCGGCTACGGCGTCGAGGGCGCCCACCTGCGGGGCGGCAAGGTGGCGCGCGGCGGGATCCGCTGGTCGGACCGCCCCGACGACTTCCGGACCGAGATCCTGGGCCTGATGAAGACGCAGATGACGAAGAACGCGGTGATCGTGCCGGTCGGCTCGAAGGGCGGGTTCGTCGTCGATCACGCTCCGAGCGGTCGGGACGAGCTCCGCGCCTACGTCGAGGAGAAGTACCGCGTCTTCATCGGCGCGCTCCTGGACCTGACCGACAATCGGGTCGCAGGCCGCGTCGTCCATCCCGAGGGGATGGTCGTGCACGACGAGGACGATCCGTACCTCGTGGTCGCCGCCGACAAGGGCACCGCCACGTTCAGCGACGTCGCGAACGAGATCGCGCAGCGCCGCGGCTACTGGCTGGGCGACGCCTTCGCGTCGGGCGGCAGTCACGGCTACGACCACAAGTCGGAGGGGATCACCGCTCGCGGCACCTGGGAGAGCGTGGGCCGGCACTTCCGCGAGATGGGCGTCGATCCGACGCGCGACCCGGTGACCGTCGCCGGGATCGGCGACATGTCGGGCGACGTCTTCGGCAACGGCCTGCTGTACAGCCGCACGCTCCGCCTGCAGGCCGCGTTCAACCACCTCCACGTGTTCCTCGATCCGGATCCCGACCCGGAGGCGTCGTACCTGGAGCGCGAGCGCCTCTTCGGCCTGCCGCGGTCCAGCTGGACGGACTACGACGCTGGCCTCATCAGCGAGGGCGGCGGGGTGTTCTCGCGCGCCGCGAAGCGGATTCCGCTCTCACCGCAGGTCCGCGAGATGCTGGGCACCGAGGCGGAGGCGCTCTCCGGCCAGGACCTGGTCCGCGCGATCCTGACGATGCGGGTCGACCTGCTCTGGAACGGCGGGATCGGGACGTACGTCAAGGCCGCCCACGAGCGGCACGCCGACGTGGGCGACAGCACGAACGACGCCGTGCGGGTGGACGGCGCGGACCTGCGCTGCAAGGTGATCGGCGAGGGCGGCAACCTGGGCCTGACGCAGCTGGGGCGGATCGAGTACGCCCGGGCCGGCGGCCGGATCGACACCGACGCGATCCACAACGTCGGCGGCGTCGACATGTCGGACCGCGAGGTGAACATCAAGATCGCGCTGCAGCCGCTGGTCGCCTCGGGCGAGCTGTCCGAGGTCCAACGGAACCGGCTGCTGGGCGACATGACGGACGAGGTGTCCAGGCTGGTGCTCACCGACGCGGCGCGCCAGTCGCTGGCGATCTCGCTCGCGGAGCGTCGCGCACGGCAGAACCCCGGGCTGTTCGTCTCGCTGCAGGAGTACCT
>CAZHCI010000058.1:0-14796 GCA_964530905.1 uncultured bacterium | reverse complement strand
TGCGGGTGTCGTGACGGGCATCGAGGAGTAAGCCGTGGCGACCCCGAAGATTCGAATCAAGCTCAAAGCGTTCGACCACCGCAGTCTCGACAGCTCCGCGACCCGGATCGTCGACACGGTGCGTCGAACCGGTGCGGACGTGGCCGGCCCCGTGCCGCTGCCCACGCGCATCCGGCGCTTCTGCGTGCTCCGCAGCCCGTTCACCGACAAGGACAGCCGCGAGCACTTCGAGATCCGTACCCACAACCGGTTGATCGACATCAAGTCGCCGACGAAGAGCACGATCGACAGCCTCATGCACCTCGACCTCCCGACCGGGGTGGATATCGAGATCAAGACGGTCGGAGGGCGGTAATGAAAGGACTCCTCGGCACCAAGGTGGGCATGACCCAGGTCTGGCGCGGTGAGCGGCTCGTACCCGTCACCGTCGTCCTGGCCGGGCCGTGCCCCGTGGTGCAGCGCAAGAACCAAGCGACCGACGGCTACGACGCCGTGCAGCTCGGCTGGCACGAGACGTCGGGCAAGGCCGCGAACAAGCCTGCGCTGGGCCACTTCAAGACGCACGGGGTCGCTCCGCAGCGGCACCTCGTCGAGTTCCGCGACTACGTCCCCGACGGAGACGCCGTCACCGTCGAGATCTTCGAGGGTGGCGAGACCGTCGACGTCACCGGCACCAGCAAGGGCCGGGGCACGGCGGGCGTCATCAAGCGCTGGGGGTTCGCCGGCATGCCCGCGAGCCACGGCACGAAGAAGAAGCATCGTCACGGCGGCTCGATCGGCAACCGCAAGTCGCCCGGCCGCGTGTACAAGGGCAAGCGCATGGCCGGTCACATGGGGGCGAAGGCGGTCACCACCGTCGGCCTCGAGGTGGTCGAGGTGCGCAGCGGCGACAACCTGCTGCTGATCAAGGGCGCTCTGCCCGGCCCGAACGGCGGCCTTGTCGTCGTCAAGGGTTCGAACCGGAAGAAGGTGAGCTGATGCCGGTCACGCTGGACGTCGTCGGTAGCGGCCGCACGGTCACCCTCGACCTGCCCGAGCCGCAGGAGTCGGTGCTCCACGAAGTGGTGCGCTGGCAGCTCAGCAAGCGGCGCCGCGGCACCGCGTCGACGAAGACGCGCGGCAAGGTCGTCGGCTCGACCGCCAAGATCTATCCGCAGAAGGGCACCGGCCGCGCACGCCACGGCAGCCGCAAGGCCCCGATCTTCGTCGGCGGCGGGATCAGCTTCGGTCCGCAGCCGCGCGACTACGCCTACACCCTTCCCAAGCGGGTGCGTCGGCTGGGCCTGCACATGGCCCTCGCCGCCCGCGCCGAAGAGGGCAAGCTCACGCTGGTCGAGTCGTTCGACCTGAACGGCAAGACCAAGGAGTTCGTCGCCTGGGCCGGCCAGAACGGCTTCGACGGCAGCGAGCGCGTCCTGCTGGTGACCGACGACGAGCTCGCCCGCCGCGCGGCGCGCAACCTGCCGTGGGTGGACGTGCTGCCCGGTCGCGGGATCAACGTGTACGACATCCTGCGCAACCAGGCGATCATCGCCGACGCCGCGCTGTTCGATCTGGACGAGGAGGAGGAGCGATGAACCCGCACGACGTGATCCTTCGCCCCGTCCTGAGCGAGAAGGCGGTCACCGAGATCGAGCACGGCAAGTACGCGTTCTTCGTTCATCCGCACGCGAACCGCACCCAGATCAAGGACGCGGTCGAAACCGTCTTCGAGGTCACGGTCGAGAAGATCAACCTGCAGAACGTCGGCGGGAAGACCAAGCGGATGGGCCGGTTCGCCGGTAAGCGTCCCGACCGCAAGAAGGCCATCGTCACCCTCGCTGCCGGACAGAAGATCCAGCAGCTCGAGGGTCTCACCTAAGGGAGGGGCGCGCATGCCGACCAAGAAATACAGACCGTATACGCCCTCTCGCCGCTTCATGACGACGTCCGACTTCGCGGAGGTCACCAAGGACCGGCCGGAGAAGTCGCTGGTCGTCCGGATGAAGAAGAGCGGGGGCCGCAACAACCGCGGTCGGGTCACGTCGCGCTTCCGCGGCGGCGGCCACAAGCGGCGCTACCGCCTGATCGACTTCCGTCGTCGGGACAAGGAAGGCGTCCCGGCCAAGGTCGCAGGCATCGAGTACGATCCGAACCGCACCGCGAACATCGCGCTGCTGCACTACCTCGACGGCGAGAAGCGCTACGTCATTGCGCCCGAGAGGCTCGAGGTGGGCAGTCGGATCGTGGCGGGCGCGGATCAGGAGCCGACCGTCGGCAACGCCATGCCGCTGCGCTTCGTGCCGGTGGGCACGGTCGTCCACGCCGTCGAGCTCGTTCCCGGCAAGGGCGCCCAGCTGGGCCGCAGCGCGGGGACCGGCATCCAGATCCAGGGCCGTGACGGCACCTACGTCACCCTGCGGCTCCCCTCGGGCGAGCTGCGCCGGGTGCACGGCGAGTGCTACGCCACCATCGGCAACGTCGGCAACGCGGAGCACAAGAACCTGGTGCTCGGCAAGGCCGGCCGCAAGCGCTGGATGGGCCGCAAGCCTCACCAGCGGGGCCGCTCGATGAACCCGGTCGACCACCCGCACGGCGGGGGCGAGGGCCGGAGCAGCGGTGGCCGTCCGCCGGTCAGCCCGTGGGGCCAGCAGTCCAAGGGGCTCAAGACCCGCAACAAGCGCAAGGTCTCGAGTCGCTTCATCGTGCGTCGTCGGAAGGGGAGGAAGTAATGTCCCGGAGCATGAAGAAGGGTCCGTTCATCGACGGTCACCTGCTCAAGAAGGTGGACGCCGCGAACGCTTCGGGCGACCGCCGCGTGATCAAGACCTGGAGCCGTCGCTCGACGGTCGTGCCCGAGATGGTCGGTCACACCATCGGCGTCTACAACGGCCGTCAGCACGTGCCGGTCTTCGTGCAGGAGAACATGGTCGGGCACAAGCTCGGCGAGTTCTCGCCCACCCGCACCTTCCGCGGCCACGGCCGGAGGGACTGACGTGCAGGCCAAGGCGTCCCTTCGCATGCACCGCGCCACGCCGCGCAAGACGCGCCTGGTCGTCGACCAGATCCGCGGAAAGAACGTGGCCGAGGCGGAGTCGATCCTCCGCTTCACGGACAAGCGCGTGGCGAAGCCGGTGCTCAAGCTGCTGAAGAGCGCGAAAGCGAACGCCGTCAACAACCACGACATGTTCGAGGACGCCCTGTTCGTCTCGGACGTGCAGGTCGGGGACGGCCCGACGCTCAAGCGCTTCCTGCCGCGTGCGCGCGGCCGCGCGGACCTGCTGCGCAAGCGCACGAGCAACATCTCGATCACGCTGGAGGAACGCAGTGGGGAATAAGATCAACCCGCTCGGCTTCCGCCTGGGGGTCAACAAGGTCGCGTCGGCGCGTTGGTACGCCGGCAAGGCCGACTACCCGCGGTTGCTCGAGGAGGACGAGAAGATCCGGACGCTGATCCACAAAGAGGTGGGTCATGCCGGCATCGCGCGCATCGACATCGAGCGCGCCGCCCACAACCTGAACATCACCATCTTCACGGCGAAGCCGGGCGTGGTGATCGGGCGCGGCGGCGAGTCGATCAAGGCTCTGCGCGCCCGTCTCGACAAGGACATCGACGGCACCGTCGGCGTGAACGTGCAGGAGGTGCCGAACGCGAACACGAACGGCATGCTCGTCGCTCAGCGCATCCGTGACCAGCTCGAGCGTCGCTTCGCGTTCCGTCGCGCCATGAAGCAGGCGGTGCAGCGCACGATGGAGTCCGGCGCCAAGGGCGTCAAGATCCGTTGCTCCGGTCGCCTGGGCGGCAGCGAGCAGGCGCGTCCCGAGTGGTACGCGGACGGTCGCGTGCCGCTGCAGACGCTTCGCGCCGACATCGACTACGGCACGGCGGAAGCCAAGACGAGCTACGGGATCGTCGGCGTCAAGGCGTGGGTGTTCCACGGCGAGATCGTCGGGGACCGCCAACGTCAGGCCGCGGTGCTGCCGCGGATCCGGACCGACGAGGACAAGAAGAAGCGCCGCCGCCCGGCCCGCAAGCGCGACCAGGCCGGAGGCCGCCGTACCCGCGTGAAGAGGGAGTCCTGATGCTTCTTCCCAAGCGCGTGAAGTACCGCAAGCAGTTCCGTGGCCGCATGCAGGGCGACACCAAGGGCGGCGACTACGTCGCGTTCGGCGACTTCGCCCTGGTGGCGATGGAGCCGGCCTGGATCAAGTCGAACCAGATCGAGGCGTGCCGCATCACCATGAGCCGCTACTTCCGGCGCGGCGGCAAGATCTACATCCGGATCTTCCCCGACAAGCCGGTCACGAAGAAGCCGCAGGAAGTGCGCATGGGGAAGGGCAAGGGCGCGGTCGAGTTCTGGGTCGCCGTCGTCAAGCCCGGCCGGATCCTGTTCGAGGTCGCCAACGTGACCGAGGCGCAGGCCAAGGAGGCGTTCCGCCTCGCGGCGCACAAGCTGCCGATCAAGACCAAGATGGTCTCGCGGGAGATCTACGATGAAGCCCAATGAGATCCGCAACCTGACGGCCGAGGAGATCACGGCCGAGGTGGACGCCCGGCGCGAGGAGCTCCTCGACCTGCGGTTCCAGGCGGCGGTCGGCCAGGCCTCGAACCCGCGCCGCATCCGCGAGGCGAAGCGTGAGATCGCGCGCCTGATGACGATCGCCTCGGAGAAGGAGAACGCGTGAAGAAGGTCATGCAGGGACGCGTCGTGAGCGACGCGGCCGAAAAGACGGTGACCGTCTCGGTCGAGCGGCGTTTCAAGCACCCGCTCTACGGGAAGGTCGTGAGCACGAACAAGAAGTACCTCGCGCACGACGAATCGAACGCCTACGGCGTCGGCGACCTGGTCGAGATCGTCTCGGCACGTCCGCTGAGCAAGCGCAAACGGTTCGTCGTCACGAGGCTTCTCGAGAAGGCGCGCAGCTAAGCCCCGGAGGCATCGTGATTCAACAGGAGACCTATCTCGACGTCGCCGACAACTCCGGAGCGAGACGCATTCAGTGCATCCGCGTCCTCGGGACCGGCCAGCAGTTCGTCGGTGGCGTCGGCGACGTCATCGTCGCCGCGGTGAAGGACGCCATTCCGCAGGGCCAAGTCAAGAAGGGCGAAGTGGTCCGCGCCGTGGTGGTCCGCACCAAGAAGGAGATCAACCGCAAGGACGGCTCGTCGATCCGTTTCGACACGAACGCCGCCGTCCTCATCAATCCGCAGAACGAGCCGCGCGGGACGCGCGTGTTCGGGCCCGTCGCGCGGGAGCTCCGTGAGAAGCGCTTCATGCGCATCGTCTCGCTGGCGCCGGAGGTGCTGTGATGGCCGCCACCACCAAGTCCGCCACCACGAAACTGAAGAAGGGCGACCAGGTCCGCGTCATCGCCGGCAAGCACAAGGGACTCGAGGGCGAGATCCTCGCCGTCCGCCGCGACACCGGTCGCGTGCTGGTCGAGGGCGTGAACGTGATCAAGAAGGCGCTGCGCCCCACGCAGGAGAACCCCCGCGGCGGCTTCCGCGAGCAGGAAGCCCCGATCCACGCCAGCAACGTCCAGGTCCTCGACCCGTCCTCGGGCGAGCCGACCCGCATCGGCGTCAAGACCGGCGAGGACGGCCGCAAGGTCCGCGTCGCGAAGAAGAGCGGGGTGGAGCTCGATGGCTGAGGAGGCCGTCATGACGAAGGTGGAGCTGCCGATCAAGGCGCGCTACGCCGACATCCGCGAGACGCTCGTCGAGCGCCACGGCTACGCCAACCCGATGGCGATTCCGAAGGTGCAGAAGATCGTCCTGAACATGGGCGTGGGCGGGGCCAAGGAGGACAAGAAGATCCTCGACAAGGCCTCCGCCGAGCTCGCCCAGATCGCGTTGCAGCGACCGGTCGTCACCAAGGCGAAGAAGTCGGTGTCGAACTTCAAGATCCGGGCCGGCATGCCGATCGGCGTGAAGGTCACGCTGCGCGGCGAGCGCATGTGGGCGTTCCTCGACAAGCTGATCAACGTCGCGCTGCCCCGCGTCCGCGACTTCCGTGGCATCAGCGCCAACAGCTTCGACGGGCGTGGCAACTACAACCTCGGGCTCCGCGAGCAGCTGGTGTTTCCCGAGCTGACCTACGATTCCGTCGACGCCGTCCGCGGTCTGGACTGCGTCATCGTCACCTCCGCCGAGACCGACGAGGAGGCGCGCAGCCTGCTCGAGCTTCTCGGCATGCCGTTCCGGAAGTAAGGAGGCCCTGTGGCCACCAAAGCGAAAATCGCCGCGTCCAAGAGGACGCCCAAGTTCCAGGCCCGAGGCGTCAACCGCTGCAGCCGCTGCGGTCGCGCTCGCGGATACATGAGAGATTTCGGCCTGTGCCGGATCTGCATGCGGGAGATGGCCCACAAGGGGTACCTCCCGGGCGTCACCAAGTCGAGCTGGTAGGCACAAGAAAGACATCCCGTTCCAGGGGTGAAGGCCGGCGAGATGGTCGCCGGTACCTACTCCACGGAGGCAAACGTGCACTCTGATCCCATTGCAGACATGCTGAACCGGATCCGCAACGCGGTGGCCGTCGGCCACGCGCATGTGGACGTCCCCGCCAGCAAGTTCAAGAAGTCGCTCGCGACCCTGCTGGTCCGCGAGGGCTACCTCAAGAACGTCGCCGAGGTCGAGGTGGAAGGCCGCCCCCAGCTCCGTATCGGGCTGAAGTACGGCCCGAAGCGGAGGCCCGTGATCAACAAGATGACGCGGGTCTCGAAGCCCGGCCGGCGCGCCTACACGAAGTCCAAGCACGTCCCGGTGGTCCGGGGCGGCCTGGGCGTCGCGATCGTCTCGACCTCCCAAGGCCTTCTCCCCGACCGTGAGGCACGTCGCACCGGCGTCGGTGGCGAGATCGTCTGCGAGGTGTGGTGATGTCCCGCATCGGCCGCAGCCCGATTCCCGTGCCCAGCGGCGTCGACGTCACGGTCGAGGACCGTGGCGCCACCGTGAAGGTCAAGGGGCCCAAGGGCGACCTGACGATCACGATCGATCCGCGCATCACCATCGAGGACGACGGCGGCGTGCTCGTGTTCGACCGTCCCAGCGACCACCGCGACGACCGCGCCCAGCACGGCCTGGCACGCAGCCTGGTGGCCAACGCCATCGCCGGCGTGACCGAGGGCTTCACGAAGAAGCTCGAGATCCAGGGCGTCGGCTACCGCTGCCAGATGAAGGGCCAGAACCTCGAGCTGGCGCTCGGCTACTCGCACCCCGTCGTGGTCACGCCGCCCGAGGGCGTCACGATCCAGGCGCCGGAGCCGACCCGGATCGAGGTCAGCGGCATCGACAAGCAGCTCGTGGGCCAGGTCGCGGCCGACATCCGTGCCAAGAGGCCGCCCGACAGCTACCACGGCAAAGGCGTCCGCTACGCCGGCGAGTACGTCCGTCTGAAGGCCGGCAAGGCCGCGTCCCGCTGACCCCGGAGGGGAGCGAAACGATGAACCATCTCAACGCCAAGCAACGCCGCACCTTCCGTACGCGGCGCTCGATCCGACGGCCGGTCGACAACGGTCGTCTGCGCCTGACGGTGTTCCGCAGCGCGCGCTACATCTACGCCCAACTGATCGACGATCGCACCGGTCGCACCGTGGCCGAGGCGAACAGCAAGACGATTCCCGTCGACGGCGACAAGACCGCCCAGGCGAGCGCCGTCGGCAAGGCGGTCGCCGAGCGCGCCCGCGCTGCTGGCGCCACGCGCGTCGTGTTCGACCGGGGCCCGTACCGCTACCACGGCCGCGTCAAGGCTCTGGCCGACGGCGCACGCGAGGGAGGACTCGAGTTCTGATGGCTGAACAGGATTTCGAAGACAAGGTCATCTTCATCAGGCGCACCGCCAAGACGTACAAGGGCGGCCGCCGCTTCCGCTTCGGCGCCATGGTCGTCATCGGCGATCGCCAGGGACGCGTCGGCGTCGGCCTGGGCAAGGCGAAGGAGGTCCCGATCGCGGTGCAGAAGGGCCAGTACGTCGCCCGTCGCAACCTGATCGAGGTCCCCATCGAGGAGCCCGGCACGATCCCGCACGAGGTCCTCGGCGCGCACGGCACCAGCCGCGTGATGCTGAAGCCCGCCGGCGCGGGAACCGGCGTGATCGCCGGCAGCGTGCCGCGCGCCATCGTGGAGCTCGCCGGCTACCGCAACCTGCTCACCAAGGAGCTGGGCTCGCGCAACCAGACGAACGTCGCGTACGCGGTCGTCGACGGCCTCAAGCAGCTCAAGACCTTCGCCGAGTCGAAGGCCGAGCGGGACCGGGCCGAATGATGCGCATCACCCTCACCCGTAGCCTGATCGGCGTGCCGAAGGACCAGAAGGCCACCGTCCACGCGCTCGGTCTGCGCAAGACCGGCGACGCGCGCGAGGTGAAGGACACGCCCGACGTCCAGGGGATGGTCCGCAAGGTCGCCTACCTCCTGACCATCGAAGGGAATCCCTCGTGAAACTGAACGACCTCAAGCCCGCGAAGGGCGCCACGAAGGCCCGTCGCCGCGTCGGCCGAGGGCTCGGCAGCGGTCGCGGCAAGACCGCGGGCCGCGGCCAGAAGGGCCAGGCCTCGCGCAGCGGCTTCAGTCAGGGAGCCGGTTGGGAAGGCGGCCGCTCGCGGCTGATCATGCGCCTGCCCAAGCGCGGGTTCACCCGTGAGAAGGAGCCGGTCCAGATCGTGAACGTCGGCGATCTCGAAGGGCTCGACGACGGCACCGTCGTGACCGCCGAGCTGCTCGCGGACGTGGGCCTGGTGCGTCGTCTCGACCGGCCGGTCAAGCTGCTCGGAGACGGCGAGCTCACCAAGAAGCTGCAGATCGAACTCGACGCCGTCAGTCGCGGTGCCGCCAGCGCGGTCGCCGCCGCCGGCGGAACCGTGAAGGGCGCAGCGGCCGAGGAGTCGGCCTGATGCTCGCGGCCTTCCGCAACGCCGCGGCCATTCCGGCTTTGCGCGCGAAGCTGCTGGTGACGATCGGCCTGCTGGCGGTCTACCGGCTGCTGGTGTTCATCCCCACGCCGGGGATCGACATCGACCGACTGCGGGAGGGGAGCTTCGGACAGGGCGACATCTTCACCCTGCTCAACTTCATCTCGGGCGGCAACTTCGAGGTGTTCTCGATCGCCGCCCTCGGTGTCATCCCCTACATCACGGCGAGCATCATCGTGCAGCTCCTGCAGTCCACCTGGCCCCCGCTCGAGAAGCTGGCCAAGGAGGGCGAGGAGGGTCGCCGCAAGATCACCCAGTACACCCGTTACGGCGCCACGGCGCTCGGCGCGGTGCAGGCGGTGTTCCTCGCGATCGCGCTGCTCGGTCCTTCCGGCGCGCTCAAGGTGGGCTGGAGCAACGGACCGTTCTTCTGGTTCATCGTGCTCGTCACCCAGGTCGCCGGCATCACCTTCGTCATGTGGCTGGGCGAGAAGATCAGCGAGCACGGCGTCGGAAACGGCATCTCGCTCATCATCTACGCCGGCATCGTCGCGGCCTTCCCGGGCGCCATCGCGCAGCAGTTCGCGCTGATCGGACGCGGGGAGGGCAACCTGTTCGGACTGCTCATCTTCTTCGCGCTGCTGATCATCGCGCTGTCGGGGATGGTGCTGATCCAACAGGCCGAACGGCGGATACCGGTCCAGTACGCACGCAAGGTGGTCGGGCGGCGCGTCATGGGCGGCCAGTCCACCTACATTCCGCTGCGCCTGAACGCCGCCGGCGTGATCCCCATCATCTTCGCGGTGTCGATCATCATCCTTCCCCAGACGCTGATCGGGGCGTTCCCCGACATCGGCTGGCTGCAGGCGATCGGCGCCTGGTTCAACCCCGCGCAGTGGCAGGGCCTGATCACCTCGACCGCGCTGATCGTCGCGTTCACCTACTTCTACACGCAGATCAGCTTCGATCCGCGGCGGATCAGCGAGAACCTGCGCGAGTACGGCGGCTTCGTGCCCGGGGTCCGACCCGGTCAGCCGACGACGGACCACCTGACGCGGATCACCAGCCGGATCACGCTCTGGGGCGCGCTGTTCCTGGGGGCCGTGAACGCGCTTCCGCAGACGCTCGCCTGGATCACCGGCGCCGGTCAGCTGTCGTTCGTGTTCAGCGGCATCGGCCTGCTGATCATGGTCGGCGTCGCGCTCGACACCCTCCGTCAGCTCGAGTCGCAGCTGATGATGCGGCACTACGAAGGCTTCGTCTCCAAGGGCCGGATCCGCGGTCGCGGGCGGCGATTCTGATGGCGTCGGAAGTGATCGTGCTGATGGGTCCGCCCGGAGCCGGAAAGGGCACGCAAGCCGCCCGCCTGGCGAAGGCCGAGAACCTCCGCAAGATCTCGACGGGGGACATGCTCCGCGTCCACGTCGGCGAAGGCACCGAGCTGGGCCGCAAGGCGGAGGCGATCATGAAGGCCGGCGATCTGGTGCCGGACGACCTGATCGTCGCGATGGTCCGCCGCGAGGTCGAGGCCATGGACGAGATCCGCATGCTGCTCGACGGCTTCCCCCGCACGCCGGGCCAGGCCGAGGCGCTCGACGAGCTGTTGGCCGAGTTCGGCACGGAGCTGACCGCGGCGGTCGTGCTCGACGTGCCCGAGGACGAGCTCGTCCGGCGCCTCGTGCGCCGCGCCGAGGAGGAGGGCCGCGAGGACGACGACGAGGCCACCGTCCGGAAGCGCATGGAGGTCTACCGCGCCTCGACGCGGCCGCTGATCGAGTTCTACGAGAAGCGCGGCCTGCTGAAGCGGGTGAACGGCGTCGGCGACGTGGACGAGGTCACCGAACGGATCCAAGAGGTGCTTTCTTGATCCTCAAGCGCCCCAGCGAGATCGAGGCGATGGCGGACGCCGCGGTGATCAACCGCGAGGCGCTCGAGGCGGTCGAGGCCGCCTTGGCGCCGGGCGTCACCACCGCCGAGTTGAACGCGGTGGCCGAAGAGGTTATCCTACGGAGCGGTGGCCGCCCTGCATTCAAGGGCTACCGCGGATTCCCCGCGACGTTGTGCACCTCCGTCAACGAGGTCGTCGTCCACGGCATACCGGACGAGCGGCCCCTGAACGAAGGCGACATCGTCTCGATCGACGTCGGAACGTTCTACAAGGGATACGCCGCCGACATGGCGAAGACCTACGCGGTCGGCGACATCCCCGATTCGACCCGACGTCTGCTCGACGCGACCGAGCGTTCCCTCTACGCCGGCATCGAGCGAGCACGACCGGGAAACCGCCTCGGCGACGTGTCCGCGGCCATACAGGACGTCGTCGAGGACGCAGGGATGTGGGTGGTACGCGAGTTCGTGGGGCACGGCATCGGCCGTGAGTTCCACGAAGGACCGGACGTGCCCAACTTCGGCCGCGCCGGCACGGGACCCGTGCTCCGGCCCGGCCTGGTCCTGGCGATCGAGCCGATGGTGGCGCTCACGCGCACCGCGGTCGTCGTCCTGGACGACGGATGGACGGCGCCCACCGAGAACGGGGCGCCGGCCGCGCACTTCGAGCACACCGTGGCCGTCACCGAGGACGGACCACGCATTCTGACCGCGAAGGAGACGATGGCGCAGACCGCACAGGGAGGACGACATGGCGCGTAGACGAGGAGGCGGACGCGGAGGTCGCAGAGGCGGCAGCCGAGGCCGTGCAGAGAACCGCCAGAAGGGGAACGAGACCACACAGGACTCGATCCGTACCGAAGGCGTGGTCCTCGAGGCGCGCCCCAACACGACCTTCCTGGTGCAGCTCGACGCCGGGCCGGAGATCCTGGCCCACGTGGGCGGAAAGATGCGCCGACACTACATCCGCATCCTGCCCGGCGACCGCGTCGTCGTCGAGATCAGCACCTACGACCCGGAAAAGGGTCGGATCGTCTACCGAAAGTAGGAGTGTCATGAAAGTACGGGCCAGCGTCAAACCGATGTGCTCCAGCTGCAAGGTGATCCGGCGGGCTGGGCGGGTCTACGTGATCTGCTCCTCCAACCCGAAGCACAAGCAGAGGCAGGGGTAAGCGAATGGCACGAATCGCAGGAGTCGACCTTCCACGGGACAAGCGCGTCGAGCATGCGCTGCCCTACATCTACGGCATCGGCCTCACCCGGTCGCGCGCCATTCTCGAAGCCACCGGCGTCGATCCCGACACCCGGGTCAAGGACCTCGCCGAGTCCGAAGTCGCCAAGCTGCGTGACACCGTCGACAGCCAGTACAAGGTCGAAGGCGACCTGCGCCGCGAGGTGCAGCTCAACATCAAGCGTCTGATGGACATCGGCTGCTACCGCGGTCTCCGTCACCGCCGCGGCCTTCCCGTGCGGGGCCAGTCCACGAAGACCAACGCCCGCACCCGCAAGGGACCGCGTCGCACCGTCGCCGGCAAGAAGAAGGCGCCGAGGAAGTAGGGGGGAACCACCGTGGCCAAGCAGACCACCAAAGGCAAGTCGCCGCGCAAGCGCGTCAAGCGCAACCTCGTCGAGGGCAAGGCGTTCATCCACGCGAGCTACAACAACACCATCATCACGATCACCGATCCCGACGGGAACACGGTGACCTGGTCGTCGTCCGGCTCGATCGGCTACAAGGGGTCGAAGAAGGGCACGCCGTACGCCGCGCAGCTCGCTGCGGCCGACGCCACCCGGAAGGCGCAGAACATGGGCCTCTCGACCCTCGACATCGTCATCCGCGGGACCGGCTCGGGCCGCGAGCAGGCGATCCGCTCGATCCAGGGCACCGGCGTGAACGTGCGCTCGATCATCGACGACACCCCGACCCCGCACAACGGCTGCCGCCTCCGCAAGCGGCGCCGGCAGTAAGGCAGGAGGACCATGGGCCGATACCGAGGACCGATCGTCAAGCTCTGCCGCCGCGAAGGGGTGAACCTCGCCGAGACCCCCAAGGCGCAGAAGTACATGGAACGCCGTCCCTACCCTCCCGGAGAGCACGGGCAGCGTCGCCGCCGCCGCATCAGCGACTACGGCATCCGTCTCCGCGAGAAGCAGAAGCTGCGCTTCCTCTACAACATGAGCGAGAAGCAGTTCGCGAACCTGTTCGCCGAGGCCTCCAAGCGCGAGGGCGCGACGGGAACGGTGTTCCTGCAGCTGCTCGAGCGCCGTCTCGACAACGTCGTCTACCGCATGGGCGTCGCGCACACCCGCCGTCAGGCGCGACAGTTCGTCGGGCACGGCCATATCGCCGTGAACGGACGGCGGATCGACTCGCCCTCGTACCGCGTGGAGCCCGGCGACGTGATCACCGTCGTCGAGCGCGCCCGCAAGAACCCGCACATCAAGCAGAACGTCGAGGAGCGCCGCCGCGGCAAGACTCCGCCGTGGCTCGAGTTCGACGGCGAGACGCTGAAAGGCGTGTTCAAGGCCGTCCCCTCGCGCGAGGACATCGTCGTCCCCGTCAACGAGCTGCAGGTCATCGAGTACTACTCGCGTTGAGCCGCTAGGAGATCACCGTGCAGATCATCCCCGAATTCAAGGCCAAGACCACGGACCGCTACGGCGAGTTCGTGGTGGAGCCTCTCCAGCGCGGTTTCGGCGTCACCCTGGGGAACCCTCTCCGGCGCATCCTGCTCTCGTCGATCCCCGGCACCGCGGTCACCAGCGTGTACATCGAGGACGTGCTCCACGAGTTCTCGACGATTCCAGGGGTCAAAGAGGACGTCATGCAGATCGTCCTCAACCTCAAGCAGCTGGTGGTCAAGCTCCACGACGGCGAGCCGGTGACGCTGACGCTCCGCGCCGAGAAGGCGGGGACCGTGACCGCCGGTGATCTCGACGTGCCGATGGGCGCCGAGGTCGTGAACCCGGAGCTGCACCTCGCCACGCTGGGCGACGGCGCCAAGCTGGTGATGGAGGTCCGCGTCGACCCCGGCGTGGGCTACGTGCCCGCAGAGCTGCTCCACGGCCACAAGGACCGGATCAACTCGATCCCGGTCGACGCCGTGTTCACGCCGGTACGCCGCGTCGCGTACCGCGTCGAGGACACCCGCGTCGGCCAGAAGACCGACCTGGACCGCCTCGTGGTGCGGGTCTGGACCGACGGCAGCGTTCCCCCCAAGGACGCGGTCGACCAAGCCGTCGAGATCCTCCGCACCCAGCTGAACGTGTTCGGTGGCGACGGCGTCGAGGTCATCGAGGACGTCCCCGTCGTGACCGTGCCCTCCGCCGCGGGGGAGCCGATCCCCGCCGAGGAGGAGCCGCCCCGCCTGAACCTCGAGAGCCTCGAGCTGTCCAACCGCGTCCTGCACTCGCTGCAGGAGGAGGGCATCGACTCGGTCAACGCGCTCATGGCGCTCTCCGAGCGTGACCTGAAGCGGGTCAGCGGCATCGGCGAGAAGTCGCTCGACGAGATCCGCGAACGCCTCTCGGCGCGCGGCATGAAGCTGAAGGAGTAACGATGCGTCACCTCTCCGCCGGCCGCAAGCTGAACCGGAACAGCAGCCACCGAGTCGCCCTGGCCCGTAGCCAGGCGACGGCGCTGTTCCGTCACGGCCGCATCAAGACCACCCTCGTCAAGGCCAAGAACCTCCAGCCGTACGTCGAGAAGCTCATCACCACCGCGCGCGGAGGGGACCTTCACGCCCGCCGCCTGGTGGCGAAGGAGATCCACGACGTCGAGGTGCTGCGCAAGGTCATGGACGAGATCGGACCCGCCTACCTGGAGCGCAAGGGCGGCTACACCCGCATCTACCGCCTCGGTCACCGCCGCGGCGACGCGGCTCAGGAAGCGCTGATCGAGCTGGTGCAGACCGAAGCCTGAGCCCCGGTCTCGATGGCGGACGCGGCCTCCGGGCCGCGTCTCGAACGCCCGCTCCGGAGTCCGCGTCCGGAGCGGGCGTTTCGTCGGGCGTTCCGTCGA